>NZ_CP014598.1 GCF_001687105.1 Salipiger sp. CCB-MM3 | reverse complement strand
GTTCCGACCCGCTGGAACCCGGTGCTGCGCTGCTTCGAACCCGAGGCCCGCGAGGATGGCAGCACCGCACTGCCCGGCCTCTTTCTTGCCGGGGATGGCGCGACGATTGGCGGTGCCGACCGCGCCCTGCCCTCCGGGCGGCGCGCCGCACTGGCGGCGCTGGCGCATTTGGGTGCCCCGGTCGATCCGTCCCGCCACGCCGAAGCGCTGCGCATGGCGCAAAGCCGATCTTGGCCGCGCCTTCATTGACCGCTGGTTCGCCCCGCCGCCCGCTCTGCTCGCCCCGCGCGGCGACACGCTGGTCTGCCGCTGTGAGGAGATCAGCGCCGAAGCCATCCGCGAGGCGGCGCGGCTCGGCGCACCGGGACCGAACCAGATCAAGACCTACCTGGCGCTGCGGCATGGGCCCCTGTCAGGGCGCATGTGCGCCACCAGCGTGACCGAGATCATGGCCGATGAGACGGACGCGCGCCGTCCGAACTGGGCCATCTGCGGCTTCGCACGCCCGTTCGCCCGCTGCGCCTTGGCGAACTGGCGCAGCTACCTGCGGGCCGCGCCGCACAGCAGGCCGCACTGGGAGATCACCCGCTGCCGCAGACCCCTTTGCCCGGTCTCGCGAGCCGAAAAGACCAAGGGTGACGTAGCGGCAATAAGGCCACATCTCCGCCCCGCATTCGCGCATGGGTAGATACAGAATTGCTTTTTTCACGCGGCTGTGAAATCCTTTTGACAGGGATTTCGCACCGCGAATTAACTCAGCGAAATCATATATTTCTAGATCATGTTTCTTGCGAGTTCCGCCTCGGCAGCGCGCGAAATCCATCCCGGGCCGACGCTTTTCAAAGTCAGAGTCACCTCAGGAAAGAGGATATTTCCATGCCCCTGCGCCCGTCCCTTCCCTTCTGCCTGATTGCCACCAGCCTCGCCGCCACCCGCCCTACCGCTCGCCGCCACCGCGCAGCAGGGCGGGCCGCAGTTCAGCTTTGGTCTGACCACCTATGCGGATGCGGCCATCGAGGGCGACGCCGATGACGACGGGCGCTACAGCTGGCGCGCCGACATCAAGATGTCCTACGGCGAGATCTGGGACGGCGGCTCGGTCAGCGCCCATCTCGAATATAACGATGGCGACGATTTCGTCGGCTTCGGCGAGGGCGGGGTGATCTGGCCGACCAACGTCTTCGCCGCGCTGCCGCGCGCCACCGCCAATGAGAACACCACGCTCTCGCTGACTGTGACGCAGCAGTTCTCGCCCAGCACCAACCTGACCTTCGGCAAGTTCAACGTCATTGATCTGGCCGAGCAGACGCCGCTTATCGGCGGGCAGGGACAGGGCGGCTTCCAGTACACCGGCCTTGCGGCGCCCGGCAACTTCGTGCTGCCGCCCTATGTGTTCGGCGGCATGCTGGCGGTGAAGACCGATCCGATGATCTTCTCGTTCTTCGTCTATGATCCGAACAACGCGCAGGGCGAGGATTTCTGGGACAATCTGTTCGACGATGGCGCGGTCTATAACGGCACGGTGACCTTCGCGACGGCGCTCAATGGCCAGCCGGGGTTTTACAACCTCAACCTCGTGCATTCGACCAAGAAAGGCACGGACTATGAATCGCTGCTGCTGTCGCCCGATGACGACAGTTTCGCCGGCAGCAAGCAGGGCGTGAGCTATGCCGGGATCAGCTTCCAGCAGTACCTCTGGAGCAACCCGCAAAACCCGATGCAGGGCTGGGGCGTCTTCGGTCAGGTCGGCTTTGGCGATGGCAACCCCAACCCGCTCGATGCGCTCTATCTCGTCGGCGTCGGCGGCAACGCCCCTTCGCCGGGCGTGAGAGCGACCGCTGGGGCCTCGCATGGTCGCGCTACGACTGGTCCGACAAGCTGGGTGAGGCGCTGGATGCCTATGGCGTGAACCTGCAGGACGAATGGGCGGTCGAGGCGTTCTATGAGGCGGCGCTGAACGAGAACTGGCGCTTGGGCGGCAACATCATGCGCGTGCAGCCGAGCTTCGAGAGCTTTGACGATTACACCCAGATCGGCTTCCGCCTGCGCGCCACGTTCTGATCCTGCGCACCCCACAAAAAAGGCTGTCCCCGCGGGGACAGCCTTTTTCGCTGCGCCTCAGACGAAGGTGAAATTGCGCGCGGCGTTCACGTCGGCAATGCGCAGGTCGCCCTGCAGAAGCAGGCTGCCTTGGCTGCCGAAGCGGACGGTGATCCCTGCGTCGCTGGCGCTGAAGGCGATATCCGACAGCGCGTTGATGCCCGGCAGGTCCACTTCGATCACGTCCTTGCCCGGAGTGAAGTCGGTGATCACGTCACCGCCCGTCAGATCACCTTCTTCGAGCACGAAGATGTCGCGCCCGGCCCAGCCGGTGAGCGTATCCGCCCCGGCCCCGCCCGAGAGGCTGTCGTTGCCCACCATGCCGTTCAGCTCGTCGTCGTCCTCATTGCCGGTCAGCGTGTCGTCGCCTTCACTGCCCACCAGCGTGTCGCTGCCTTGGTTGCCCGAGATCAGATCGGCGCCATCCCCGCCCTTGAGATAATCGTCGCCGCCCCAGCCGAGCAGCTGGTCGTCGCCGTCGCCGCCATTGGCGCTGTCGTCGCCCTTGCCGCCGGTGAGACGGTCATCGCCCGCAAGCCCCGAAAGCGTGTCATCCTCGGCGCCCCCCTCCAGCGTGTCGGCCCCGGCGGTGCCGGTGATTTGCTCGCCCGCGCTGCCGCCGGTCTCGGGCCCGGTCACATCGACACCCGAGGTGTCGAAGCTGATTTCGATCACCTCGAACGGGTCGAGCGTCACCTGCACCGTCGTACTGTTCACCGCGATATCGGTCAGCTCGGCGCGCACGTCGTTTTCGTTGATGTAATAGCGCTGCCCGTTGACGAGGAGGCTGTCGGCCTCCTGAAAGCCCTCGCCCGGCACGTAATGCACGCCGTCGCTGGAGTTGGCCGAGAAATCCGCGCCGATCTTCACCGCCGAGGCGGAGGTGTAGCCCGGCACCAGCGCCCCGAGGTCGAGCTCCAGCTCGATGGTGTCAGTGGCGCGCGAGGCAACGTAGACCACGGTGCCGTCCTCGGACTGCCATGCGTGGAAGGTGAAACTGCCGTCCTCGATTGAAAGGTCAGTGTCCAGAAGTTCGAGCCCCGGCAGGCTGGAACTCATCAGATCGAAGGTCGCGCCGTTGATCGTGTTGAGCACCCGCCCCTCGGCATCGGTGATCACATCCTCATGCTGCTTGCCTGCCAGATCGGTCGGCGTGTTGTGCTGCACCGGCCAGACATGCGCGGCGTCCACCCCCAGCTCGTTCATGGTCGAAGTCATCTCGACCAGCACCGAGGCCGAGCGCAGTCCGGTTTCGGTGGTGTCTGAGGTGCGCACGTTCCATTCGGTGATGTAGAGGTCGAGGTCCTTGTCAAATTCCTCGTCCCAGACGGCATAGTCGCGGTTGATGAAGTTCATCTCGCCGCTGGTGCCTTCGAATTCGGTGACCGTCTTGTCGTAGTAGTAATGCTCGACCACCCCGTCGATCGCCTCGCGCGCCTCGGTGCCAAGCTGGTCGATGATGGTGCGGTTGGCGTCCTGCACGCGCTGCAGATAGGGCCGGTCATCGACCGAGACATGGTATTCCGAGCCGGAGAACGGCGAGGCCATCTGCACGATGATGGCGGCCTGATCCTCTTCGCCAAAGCCCGCATCCTCCATGCCGCGCGCCAGTGCGACGGCGGCGACATCGGCCTTCGAGCCATAGGCGGTCTCCCCCATGCTCCAGTATTCATTGCCGATCTCGAAGGCTTCGACCACATCGCCGTAATCGGTCATGACGGTCTGCGCAAAGCGCGCGATGTCATCGTCCAGCGCGTCGAACTCAGCCACGCTGTAGTTCTTGGTGGGCAGCACCAGCGTCACCTGCGCGCCATTCTCGCGCGCCCAGTCGAGCATGTCGGTGACTTCCTGCCGCAGCGCCCATTCGCCGTCCGAGCGCTCCATTTGCAGAATGTTGAGGAAGCCGTCGCCGTCCTCTTCGAGATCGCCGCTGTCGCCCTGCCCCGCCGGGAAGCGCAGGTGGGTGATGTCGAGCGCATCCGCCGCCGCGCCGAAATTGTCCAAAGGCAGGCCGCTCTCGGTGTTCACACTGAACACGAGGTTGCCGCCGAAGAAAGCGCCATCCAGCGTCTCGCCCGTGCCGGTGGCGGCGGTGACGGAAATATGCGTGCCCTCGAAGGCGGGCGGCGCGGCGGCCAGCGGCGTCACCTGCGCGAGATTGCCCAGCCAGCCGCGCGGATCGCCAAGGCTGTCCGCATCCACCCCGTCGATCACCGCCAGCACCGTGCCGTCATAGACCAGCGCCGCGCCGCTGCCATCCTCCGCCGAGGCGACGGTCAGGTTCTGATAGGCCTCGCCCGCAGAAAGCGCGCTCCCATCCGGCAGGATCAACGTGATCAATTCCGGCCCTCCATCGTTGCCTTGCAGATCATAGGTGTGCAGCGTGAGCGGCGTGAAGTCCTCATCGCCCTGCGGCACCACCAGCTCATAGCTGTCATTGCCCGCGGCCCCTGCAAGGTGATCGCCCGCATCGCCGCGCAGCGTGTCGTCGCCCGCGTTGCCGACCAGCGTATCGCCCACCGTTTCCGCCCCATCGGCATCGACACCGCTGACGAAATCATCGCCCGCCTGACCATCGAGATAGTCGCCGCCGCCGAGACCCTCCAGCGTGTCGGCACCGGCGCCGCCGAAGAGCTCGTCGCGCCCAAGACTGCCGGTGAGCGCGTCGTCGCCGTCGTAAAAACCGGTGAGCGCCGGGGCGAAGTTGCCGATCCAGACGGTCTCGTAGAACAGCTCCTCGGCGGTGTAGCCCTCGATCACCGCGACCACATCGCCATTCATGAAAATCCCAGCGCCGCTGCGGTCGGGCATGTCGCCGATGCCCGCCGCAAGCGTGCCGTCGAAGAAAGAGGCGCGCGGGATGATCTCGCCTTCGGGGGTGACGAAGACCACGCGGTCCGGCACGTCCTGCTCGGTGAAGCGGGTGAAGTCGAGATCGGTGATGGTGACCGGCGCCGCCCCCTCTTGCCCCACCGGCACGATGAAGAGATCGGCGTTGGCCCCGCCGGTCATCACGTCGCCGTCGTCGCCCCAGAGCACGTCGATCCCGGCGTCGCCGTCAAGCACATCGGGCGCACCGAGCGCATCGTCGAGGAACAGCAGGATGTCGGTGCCCGCGCCGCCCTGCGCAGTGTCCGAGCCCTGCGTGCCGACGATCTGGTCATTGCCCTCGCCGCCGATCAGCAGGTCATTCCCAGGCCCGCCGTCGAGACTGTCGTTGCCGCTCCTGCCATCAAGGGTGTCATCCCCAGCGCCGCCCTCCAGCGCGTCGTCGCCCTCGGAGCCAAGGAGCAGGGAAATATCTTCCTCGCTGTCCTCGGGCTCGGGCGTGTCGTCATCGCTGGAAGAGGGGCTCGCGACACTCCATGCCAGCGCGCCGAGAAGGAGGGAAAACAGATACAGCGTGGGCATATGACTTACCGTAGAAAGGCCGCCGAACCCGGCAGGACAAAGACCCGGAACAGCGGTCTGCTGCCTCCGAGAAGAAAATCCCCCAGAGCTTAGACCGCAATTTCGCCATATTCTCTAATTTTTTGGAAACACTTCGTTTCGCGTTTCTGTATGCGTGGGCCGCAAACGCAAAACGCCGACCCGCGAAGGGTCGGCGCTTGCCTTGTCTGTCTGCTGCCCGCGCTCAGATCAGCGCGCGCGGGATCGCCTCGTCCCATGTCTTGGCAAACACCTCTTCGCCGTTCAGCGTCACGACCATGGTGGCCTTGAGGAAGAAGGTCTCGGCGTCGCAGGTCATCTCGCCATCAAGCAACGAGCGGGTCATCCAGCCGTCGCGCCCCATCTCATAGTCCTGATGCAGCTTGTAGCGCGCCGAGGTGGGATCCTCGGGATGGATGGTCAACTCGCGGCGCAGGCTGTGCGAGAGCACCGTGCCGATCTCGTCGAAGCGCAGCACCCCCTCGCCGAAGAGCCCGCCCTCGCCGTTCGTCACATAGGTGACCTCGCCGGTGAGATAGTCGGTGGTCACGTGGCGCTCGAGCTTGGCGGGCCGGATCATGGTGATCGGGCAGGCCGGACCATGCGCCGGAGGTTCGAAGCCGGGATGCGCATCGCCGCCCGCGCGCTGCGGCAGATGCAACAGGCTGCGTGCGGTGTCGATGGTCAGCGTGGCGGCCTCGGGCGCGGGCCAGATGATCGGCCAATAGGCGGTGCCCACCGAGATGCGCAGCTTGTGGCCCGCGGCAAAGCGGTGGCCGCAGGTCGAGAGCTTGACCTTCACCGTCTCGAATTGACCCGGCACCAGTGCCTCGGGCGTCTCATGGCCGTTGCGGTGCGTGAGGTTCAGCACCTGATAGCTGACGCGGGTGACCTTGCCGTCGGGGGCAACGTCGCCAAGGCGCACCACCACCTGCGCCACCGGTTTGTCGGAGGCGAGATGCAGGTCCAGTTCGGGCACGCCGAGGATTTCCAGATCGTCCTGCAGCACCTCGGTCTCGAACACCAGCGCGCCGCCATCCTCGATGCGCTGGTCGGCGGGCATCTCACCCGGGCAACCGACGCCCATCCATTCGCCCGAGGCAATCCCGTGGCTTTGCGGCGAGCGGATCGGCAGCAGCCCGCCCTCTTCCGGTGCATCGATGAGCGCGCCGCCGGGTGTCAGATGCATGGCGCGCATCGGCTCGGCGAGGGGCCAGTCGGAGCCGACCCAACGGCCCGGCTGATCGGGGCGCGAGGTGTCGGGCGCGATGGGATCGTTGATGTAGGCGCGCAGCTTGGGCTCCTCCATCACGCCGCTGTCCTCGCCCTTGAGCCATTGGTCCCACCAGCGCACCGCCTCCTGCAGGAAGCCGATCGCCGGGCCAGGCACGCCGTCTTGCGGGTAGACGTGCCCCCACGGCCCGATGATGCCACGGGTGGGCACCGAAAGGTTCTCGAGCAGGCGCGGGACGGAGTTGGTGTAGCTGTCGGCCCAAGCGCCGACGACCATCACCGGGCATTGGATCGCCGCGTAATCCTCTTGCACCGAGCCGTGCTTCCAATAGGCGTCATAGCTTTGGTGCTCGGCCCACATCGCGGGGAAGAAGGGCAGCGTTTCCAGACGCTTCTGCCAGTCCTCGCGCCAGCTTTCGCCAACCACTTCGGGATCGAGCGGACGAGCCTGATAGCCCATCATGATCGAGCCCCACCAGAAGTTGTCGTTCAGCAGGCAGCCATTCATAAAGTGAATGTCGTCCTTGAACCGGTCATCGGTGGAGTAGCAGGTGATGATCGCCTTCAGCGCCGGAGGCCGCCGCGCCGCGACCTGCAGCGCGTTGAAGCCCGACCAGCTTTTGCCCATCATCCCGACGTTGCCGTCGCACCAGTCCTGCGCCGCGATCCATGCGATGACCTCGCAGGCGTCGTCCTGTTCCAGCTCGAGGTATTCGTCGGCCATATGGCCCTCGGACTCGCCGGTACCGCGGATGTCGACGCGCACAGCGGCATAGCCATTCTCGGCGAAATAGCCGTGCATTGCCTCGTCGCGGCCACGGGTGCCGTCGCGCTTGCGATAGGGGATGTATTCCAGAACCGCCGGAACCGCGTGGCTGCGGGCGCCCTCGGGCAGGAACAGCCGGGCGCTCAGGCGCGTGCCGTCGGCCATGGGGATCCAGACGTGTTCGATGAATTCGGTGGCCATGATGACTTCCGTTTATCGTGTGTATTCAGATGTGTGTTCGGGTCAGGACGCGCGGGCGGCCAGCACCTTGTCGAGCCACCCACGATCCAGCTGCGGCACCGAGTCCAGCAGCTTGCGGGTGTAGGAATCGCGCGGCGCGTCAAACAGCGTGGCGGTGTCCGCCTCTTCGACGATCCGGCCCTTCTGCATGACCACCGTGCGGTCAGCGAGGCGGCGCACCACCGACAGATCGTGGGTGATGAAGAGGTAGGTCATGCCAAGCTCGTCCTGCAGCTTGCGCAGCAGGCGCAGGATGTCCTCGGCGACCAGCGGATCGAGCGCCGAGGTGACCTCGTCGCAGATCATCAGATCAGGCTCTGCGGCAAGCGCACGGGCGATGCAGACGCGCTGTTTCTGCCCACCGGACAGGGCACCGGGCAAACGCCCGGCCATCTCGGCGGGCAGGCCGATCAGATCCAGAAGCCGCGCGACCTTGTCCCGTTGCGCCCTGCCCTTCAGCCCGCGGAAGGTCTGCAGCGGGCGGCCGATGGTCTCGGCTACGGTCTGGCGCGGGTTCAGCGCCACGTCGGGAAGCTGATAGATCAGCTGGATGCGGCGCAGCAGATCCGGGCCGCGCTTGCGGTAGCTTGTCGGAAGCGCCTGTCCGTCGAACTGCACCTGCCCCGCCGAAGGGGGCAAAAGCCCCGCGACCAGCCGCGCCAGCGTGGATTTGCCCGAACCGGACTCGCCGACGATGGCGACGGTCTCGCCGCGTTTCACCGACAGATCGACGTCATGCAGCACAGGCGTCTTGCCGTAGGCGGCAGAGACGTGATCCACCCGCAGGATCTCTTCGCCGGTACGGTGATGCGCCCCCGCCTCGGCGTTGAGGCTCGCTTGCCGTTCCGAGACCAGCCGCTGCGTGTACTCCTCGCGCGGGGCGCTCAGGATCTGCTCGGTGGTCCCGGTCTCGACCTCGGCGCCGTGGCGCAGAACCATCAGCCGGTCGGCGACCTGCGCGATCACCGCGAGATCATGGGTGATGTAGAGCGCCGAAGTGCCGTATTTGCGGATCGTCTCACGCAGCAGCAGCAGCACCTCGATCTGCGTGGTCACGTCGAGCGCCGTGGTCGGCTCGTCGAGCACGAGGATGTCGGGCTTGCAGGACATGGCCATGGCGACCATCGCCCGCTGCAGCTGCCCGCCAGAGACCTGATGCGGGTAGCGGCGACCGAAGGTTTCGGGCTCGGGCAGGCCGAGCGCGGTAAACAGCTCGATCATCCAGGCGCGGGCCTCACCGGCGCTCATCAGGCCGTGCCGCAGCGGGCCTTCCATGATCTGCCGTTCCAGCCGGTGCGCGGGGTTGAAGGCCGCCGCCGCGCTCTGCGCCACATAGGCGATGCGCGCGCCGCGCACGGCCTCGCGCTCGGACCTTGTTGACGACGCCAGATCGTGGCCCGCCAGTTCAATGCTGCCGCCGGTGATCCGGCAGCCGCCGCGCCCATAGCCCATCGACGCAAGGCCGATGGTCGATTTGCCCGCGCCGCTTTCGCCGATCAGGCCGAGGATCTCGCCTTGCTCGAGGTCGAGCGACACGCCATGCAGCAGCTCCACCCCCTCGGCGGTGGCGACGCGCAGGTCGCGGATACGAAGGATATCGCTCATCGGTTGTCTCCCTGCACGGTGGTGTGGCCGGCCAGCAGCCAGTCGACGGTGAGGTTCACCCCGATGGTCACCAGCGCGATGGCGGCGGCGGGGAAGAGCGGCGCGTAGAGCCCGTAAAGGATGCCCTGCTGGTTGTCGCGCACCATCCCGCCCCAATCGGCGAAGGGTGGCTGCACGCCAAGCCCGAGGTAGGAAAGCCCCGCGACGAAGAGGAAGGTGAAGCAAAAGCGCATGCCGAACTCGGCCACCAGCGGCGGCAGCGCGTTGGGCAGAATCTCGCGGCGGATCATCCAGCCAAGGCCTTCGCCACGCAGGCGGGCGACCTCTGCGTATTCCATCACGTTGATCCCCTGCGCCACCAGACGAGCGAGGCGGAAGACGCGGGTGCTGTCGAGACAGGCGATGGTGACGATCAGCACCGGCAGCGACGAGCCGAGCGCCTGCAGCACCACCAGCGCCGAGATCAGCACCGGGATCGACATGACGGTGTCGACGACGCGCGACAGCACCAGATCAAGCCAGCCGCCCCGGATCGCCGCAAGAATGCCGAGCGGCACGCCGATGGCGAACGAGAGGCACACGGCGGCCAGCGAGATGCCGATCGACATTTGTGCGCCATAGAGCAGACGCGAGAGCATGTCGCGGCCGTTCTGATCAAAGCCCAGCGGATGGCCCGGCTGCGGCATGTCGAAGGGCATGCCGACGATCTCTTCCTGTCCGAAGGGCGCGAGGATCGGGCCGAAGAGGAACAGGATCGCATTGGCGGCGATCAGCGCCATGCCGATCCAGCCGGTCAGCGGGATATTGGAAAGACGGCTCATCTTACGCCTCCTTTCCGCGCGGGTGGCGCAGGCGGGGGTTGAGCGCGATGGCGGCGATGTCGGCGATCATGTTGAGGATCACGTAAGCGGCGCCAAAGATCATCGCGGCGGCCTGCACCATCGGCAGATCGCGCTTCGACACCGCATCGACCATGAAGCGGCCCAGCCCATTGTAATTGAACACCGCCTCGACCAGCACGACGCCGGTGATCAGATAGGCGATGTTGAACGAGACCACATTGACGATCGGCGCGGCGGCATTGGGCGCGGCATGGCGCATGACCACGCGGCCATTCTTCAGGCCCTTGAGGAAGGCGGTCTCGATATAGGGCTGGTCCATGACGCCCAGAACCGTTGTCCGGGTCATGCGCAGGATCTGCGCCATGGTGACCATGACCAGCACCAGCATCGGCAGCGTGGTGGCGTTGAACCAAGCGGCAAGCCCCATGCCCTCGTAAGTGTCGGCAAGGCTCGGCAGCCAGCCGGTTTTGACCGACAGCCAGAGCACCAGCAGCAGGCCGAGAAAGTATTCCGGCAGCGACACGAAGGCGAGCGCGGCGATATTGGCGGCGCGGTCAAAGATCGTGCCACGCTTGGCGGCGGCGAGAATGCCAAGGCCCACGGCCAGCGGCACGGCGATGACCCCGGCGTAGGCCGCCAGCGCCATGGTGTTCCAGAAGCGCGGCCAGAGCAGATCCGCGACCGGCTGGCCCGACGCCATGGAGCGGCCCATGTCGCCGGTGAGGATGCCACCCAGCCAGTCAAAGTAGCGCTGCAGCGCGGGCACATCGAGGCCCAGCTCACTGCGCAGCGCGGCGAGGGACTCGGGCGTGGCGCTCTGTCCGAGGATGGCCCCGGCCACGTCGCCCGGCAGGATCTCGGTTCCGGCAAACACCAGAACCGAGACCAGCCAGAGCGTCAGCAGCCCGAGGCCGGCACGTTTTGCGATCAGCGAACCCATCAGGCGTCCAGCCAGACCTTTTCGGCCATGCGCGCGCCCATCAGGTTGAACATCGCATGGGGTTTCACACCCTTCACGTCCGTCGACACCGCGTCGAGGTAGTCGCCGAACATCGGGATCATCGCGCCGCCGTCCTCATGGATCAGCGCCTGACACTCCCAGTAGATCTCGCGGCGCTTTTCCTCGTCGAGCAGCGCGCGGGCTTCTTTCAGCAGCGCGTCGAAACGCTCGTTGCTCCAGCGCGTGTCGTTGTAGGAGGAGGTGGACTCATAGGCGATCGAGAGCATCTGGTCGGCGGTAGGGCGGCCACCCCAATAGGACATGCAGAAGGGCACCTGCATCCAAACGTCGCTCCAGTAGCCATCCGCCGGCTCGCGCTTGATGGTCACATCGACGCCCGCGCCGGTGGCCGCGCTGCGGAAGACCGCCGCCGCATCCACCGCGCCGGAGAAGGCCGCGTCGGAGGCCGAGAGGGTCACCGCGAGCGGATCGAAGCCCGCCTTCTTGGCGTGGAAGCTCGCCTTCTCGGGATCATAGGCGCGCTGTTCCAGCTCGGAGTTGTAGAAGCGGTCGGTCTGCGGGATCGGGTGGTCGTTGCCCAGCTGGCCGAACCCGGCGAGCGCGGTCTTCAGCAGCTGCTCGCGGTCGACGGCGTATTTGATCGCGAGGCGGGCGTTGACGTCGGTGAAGGGCGCCTTGGTGCAATCCATCAGGAAGGTGAAATGCTGGCCACCGGCGGAGCGGACGATCTCGACCTTGGGGTTGCGGCCCAGCAGGTTCACCGTCTTGAAGTCCACCGCGTTGATCGCGTGCACCTGCCCCGACATCAGCGCGTTGGTGCGGGCGGTCACATCGTTGATCACCACCACTTCGACGGCATCGACGTTGGCGCAGCCGGGCTTCCAGTAGCTCTCGTTGCGGACAAAGCGGCCACGCACGCCGGGCTCGACACGCTCGGGGATGAAGGGGCCGGTGCCGACCGGGTTGGACCAGTCGTCGAAACCTTCGGGCACCACCAGCAGGTGATAATCCGACAGCAGGTAGGGCAGATCGGCGTTGCCGCTCTCCAGCGTGATGCGGATCTGGTGATCCGACAGCTTCTCGATCTCGGTGATCGGCGCGAGGATCGAGCGCGCCGCAGAGGAGCTTTCGCCGCGGTGCAGATTGAGCGAGTAGATCACGTCATCGGCGGTGAGGCTTTTGCCGTTGTGGAAGGTCACGCCCTGCCGGATGTCGAACACCCAGGCTGCGGCGCCCTCTTCGGCTTGCCAGGCCGAGAACAGCTCGGGCTGGGCGATGTTGTCACTGTCGATCTCGACGAGGCCGTTCATGACCATATAGGCTTGGTTCACCGGCACCCAGTCCGCCAGCTTGCGGATGTCGAAATCATCGGTGGTCGAGCCGCCGCTGATCCCGAGCTTCAGCGTGCCACCCTTGCGCGGCGCATCCTGCGCGCGCAGCGGCAGGCCACTGAGGCCCACGAGGCCCATGCCTGCGGCCCCGGCAAGAAGTCCGCGGCGGCTGATACCGGACATGTCATGAACGATCGTCATGTCGTCTCTCCTGTGGATTTTTCGTTATACGCGGCTCTTGGCCGGCTTGTCGCAGAACATCCGGGGGATTGCTTAGAGGCACAAATGATTTTTTGTCATACCCCTCTGAGCGCCTCTCAGGGCTCGGGTTTTCCGGCGCTTTATCAGCGGCTTGCGCAAGGGTGCGCGCTAGGCCCCGCGCCAGCGGCGATTGCTTTCGACCAACCAATCACCAACCTGCCGCGCGACCTGCCGTTGGTGCCGGGTGGTGGGGCGCATGAGGTAATACTGGCCATGGCCGCGGAAGGGCCGCGCGTCGGCGGGCACCAGCTCGCCGCTGTCGAGATAATCGACGATGAACCACGTCCAGCCCATGGCGATGCCCACGCCGCGCCGCGCCGCCTCAACCGAGAGGTGGTAGTCCCCGAGCTTCCAGCGCGTCGCCGCCTCGGGCAGTTGCACGTCCATCGCGGCGAGCCAATTGCCCCAGTCCGTCCACTCCTTGTGGGTCTCTTCGACGGTCAGCAGCAGCGGCGCCTCGGCCTCGGTCAGCGGCGTCGCGCCCGGCGCCATCACCGGCATCATCTCTTCGGGCCCCAGCACGTCGACCACATGATCGGCAGGACGGTTCGGGCGGTAGTAGATCGCCAGATCATACTCGTCGTGGCGCAGCTGCTGAAAGAAGTCGTTGACGATTAGCTTCAGTTCCAGCCCCGGAAAGGCATCGCGCAGCCGGGTCAGGCGCGGCAGCATCCACAGGTCGGCGACGGCGCGCGAACAGGCGATGGTCACCTGATCCTGCCCGCGCCGGGTCAGTTGCCCGGCCTCGAGCGATTGCAGCGCGTCGAGCGCGCGCCCCACCTCCTTGGCGTATTCCTCGCCGATGCGCGTCAGCACCACCCCCGAGGGCTGGCGTTCGAAGAGCGCCGCGCCGACGTGATCCTCAAGCTGCGCGATCTGCCGACTGATGCCGCTCTGAGTGAGCGCCAAAAGCTCGGCGGCGCGGGTGAAGCTGCCGCAGCGCGCCACGGTCTGAAAGGCGAGCAGGCTGCGCAGCGGCGGAAGACGACCAATATCCATGCGCCGCTTATAGTGCGTCACCGCGGGGCTGCGAAGGGGGATGCACTGGCCCCGCGTCAGACGGGGGGCCAGCATGAGGATCCGCGCGGGATCAGGCGAGTTGCCGACGGCGTCCGACCAGATGCACGGCGATCTCGACCGCCGCCAGCACCAGCATCGACAGGCCCACGAGCGGGAAGAAGATGCCTGCCGCCACCGCCATCAGCAGCAGCGTGCGCGGAATGCGCCAGTCGGCGGGCACCTGCGGCACGCCGAGCGCACCCGAAGGACGGCGCTTCCACCACATCGCCGCGCCCGAGACGCAGAGCCCGACCATCGCGAGGCAGGCCAGGAGCAGCACGATCTGGTTCACCAGCCCCCATTCTTGGCCCATATGCACGCTGATGCCCCATTCGGCCCAGCGGCCCAGCGTGCCGAGGTCTTCAAGCCCGGCGTCATAGAGCACCTCTCCGCTATACTGGTCGAGGTGGATCACCCGCTCATAGGTGATGTCGTCAGGATAGACCGAGGCGGTAAACACGCCTTCCGGCCCGCCGGGCATCGAGACCGAATAGCCCGGCACGATGCCCAGATCCTCGACCTTGGCCACCACGGTATCAAGCGCCTGCGGCACGCCCGCGCTCTCACCCGACAGCGGCAGGGGCTGTTTCTCCATGATCCACGGCGCGCGGTCGACAGCGTCAGCGACCGGCACCGTCGAGACCGGTTTGCCCGACCAATAGCCATCCGGCATGCCCATCCCCAAGGCATAGGCATAATCGTAGAACTTGCCGCCCCAGACCCCCGACCACGGCAGCCCGGTCATCGCCAGAAAGACGATGAAGACGCCGGTGTAGATCCCCGTGACCGCGTGCAGATCGCGCCACCACGGGCGGCCGCGCTTGGCCTTGATGCTGACCGTCCCAAGCTTGCGCCCGCGCGGCAGCCACAGAAAGACCCCAGTGCCCACCAGCAGCACCATCCAGCCCGCTGCGGCCTCGATCAGCCGGTTGCCGAACCAGCCCACATATTCCAGCGAATGCAGTTTACGCACCACATACATCGCCGGGCTGCCCGCCGCGCCGCCGTCCCAGAGCGTGCCGAGAACTTCGCCGGTGTAGGGATCGACATAGACGGTATCCTTCAGCCCGTCCTCGCCGAGGATGTCGACCTCGGCGCTGCGGTCCGCGGCCATGCCAGGCGTATAGGCCTTCATCTTGCCGGGATGGGCGGCAAGCGCGGCGGCGGTGATCTGCGACGGCGCAAGCGGCGCGCTGCCCTCCTGCACGAAGCGCAGGTTTTGGTAGGCGGCGTCGTTGATCTCATCCTTGAAGAGATAGATGCCGCCGGTGATCGCGAGGATGAGGACGAAGGGCAGGATCACCAGCCCCGCGATGAAATGCCAGCGCCAGACGGCGCGGTAGAGCGCGGCAGAGGCCGCGCGGTGTGTTTGTTCTGTCATGAATCCATTCCGATTGGCCCGCCAGTGGCGGGGCCTTTGCAAGAGCGATCCGGCGGGCTCTCCGCGCGGACCTGTGTCGAACGTGACGGCCCGGTGCCGTCAGAGGGCGACGGGCGGCGCTCTTGGGGAATGGTTGATATTGCGGGCCTGCGCCTCGCGCAGCAGATCCGCGCCCTGCCGCCAGCTTTCATGCGGCACCAGCATCTGGCTGCAATCGTGGCGGCTGAGCGCCGGCGCGTTGGGCAGGCCGTGGCAGAACGGGCAGTGATGCTCGTGCGCTCCGCCCGAGCCGCAGCCATCGCCATGCAGCATGCCGACCGTCAGCTCAAGCGCTTCGAGCGCGGCAGAGCCGCGGTCGGGCGCCATCATGGCTGCCGAGGTCGCGCTGGTCAGGGCCAGAAGTCCGAACAGGATCAGCGCAAGGGGATATGTCAGAAGGCTCCGCACCCGCGTGATGTCGCACGAGGCTGCACGCTTGGGAAGCGACAGCTTGTCACGTGACCCTTCGTTCCGCGCCCCGTGACGCAACGGCGCGGCGGGCTGCGCTTCGCTGTGGCGGTCAGCGACAGGCCAAAACGAAAACTGCCGCGCCCGGGAGGGGGCGCGGCAATCGAATTGGCGAGGGGAGGCTTTTATTCGGCTACATGCGCACGCGCCATGGTGCCGGAGTATTGCTCGTGGAAGTAGGTCATCGTGTCGAGCAGCACATCCTCGAGCGCGATCTTCGGCTCCCAGCCGAGCAGTTCCTTGGCCTTCGAGATGTCGGGCATCCGGCGGTCGCAATCCTCATAGCCTTCGCCGTAGAACTCTTCCGAGCTGACCTCGATGATCGGGTAGTTCTCGTAGGAGGGATCACCGGTGATCTTGGCATAGGTCTTGCGCATCATATCCGCCAGTTCGGCCATGGTGACCTCGTTGTTGCGGTTGCCGATGTTGAACGCGTGACCATTGGCCTTCTCGGGGTTGTCGAGCATGCGGCAGATCGCATCCACGGCCTCGTAGATCGACACGATGGTGCGGCGCGCCTTGCCACCGTCCACCAGCTTCATCGGATCGCCATTGAGCAGCGCGCCCATGAAGCAGGCCAGAACCCGCGGCACACCGTCGCCATCGCGCTGCGGAATATAGTCCATGCGCGGACCGAAGAAGTTCAGCGGACGCACCACGGTGAACGGCAGGCCGTCTTCCTTGTGGTGGGCGTAGACGAGGCGCTCGACCATCTGCTTGGCGCAGGCGTAGGTCCAGCGCTGGTTGACGATCGGCCCCATAATAAGCGGCGTTTCGTCTTCCTTCAGCTCGTAGAGATCGGGGTTGGCGTATTCGGTATCGCCGACATAGCTCGACAACGTGCGGCCGTAGCATTCGCTGGTCGAGAAGCTGATGAGCCAGCGCTTGTATTCCACGCAAAGCTCGACGATCGGGTAGACGTCGAAGAGGTTCGACTTGATCACGCTGATCGGGTTGGTGTTGTACTCTGACGGGTTGCAAATCGCCGCGAGATTGATCACGACGTCGCTGCCTGCGACCGCATCACGCAGATCCTGCTGCGTATCGGGGTCATCAACGTACTTTTGGTGGAGCGTGAAGTTCGGGTGATCCAGATGCTTGTGGATCTTCTCGCTCGACGGATCCCACCCAATGATCTTGTGATCGGTGGTGGTGAGCAGTCGATCAAGCAGATGGCTGCCAATAAAGCCCCCGCATCCCAGGATAACAATATTCATCGGATTCTCCGTTCCAATTCGCATATTAAAAACACCTCTGGCAGACCCCTGAAAAAATGGGGGCCTTAAAGGAAATTACGTAAAGTCTTTAGTATCCAAGCTTATAGGAATTAACCCACCTGAATCCTCTACACGATGTTCAGTCAGATGGCTATGACTCGCGCACCCAACCAGCGGCGCGTTCAAGGTGGCTGCCCCATTGTTGGGCGAAACGTCGGGAAGCTTATCAGCATCCGTATGTTTCGGCCCCTCAGCCAGACCGTTTCACGCTCCGATCAGCCTTGAAACCTGCCCACATGACCCGAGCACAAAAGCCCGAAGAAGCAGAAATTCGCTGGCCGACAGGTGATCCTTGCATGATTCGGCCTTCAAACCCAGAGGCTTTGCCGATTGCACGGGTTCGCGCTGCGCTTCCCCGCTCAGACAGGCAAGGCCCCGCCGATCGCTCGGCGGGGCCCCCTCGCACGGTCCCTCGTGCAAAGCCGTTGTCGGCTCTAGTTAAACATCGTGTCCGGGATGAAGGTGGCGATCTGCGGAATTGCGATGATCAGCACCAGCCCCACCACCATAGCCAGAAGGAAGGGCGTCACACCGCTGAACACGGTGGTCAGCGGCACCGAGGGCCCGGCCACGCCGCGCACCACAAAGACGTTCATCCCCACCGGCGGGGTGATCATGCCCATCTCGATGACGATCACCGCGACCACGCCGAACCAGATCGGATCGAAGCCGAAGCCGGTGATCACCGGAAAGACGATCGGGATCGTGATGACCAGCATCGACAGCCCATCCATGAACATGCCCAGCACCACATAGGCCAGCAGGATCACGATCAGCGTGCCATAGGCACCCAGACCCAGCGTCTCGAGCTGCGCGCCGAGCGTTGCGGGGATGTGGGTGATGGCAAGGAACGGGTTCAGGACGTTGGCCCCGATCACCACCATATAGAGCATGGCGGAGGTCTTGAGCGTGTCGAGCACCGCGGCCTTGAACCCCGCCCAGTCGAGCTTGCGCTGCACCAGCGCCAGCAGGATCACCAGACCCGCGCCGATGCCAGAGGCCTCGACCGGGGTGAAGACCCCGAGGTAGATGCCGCCGATCGACACGATGATCACCCCGAAGAGCGGCCATGCCTCGGAGGAGATGCGGATGCGCTCGGCCCAGGTCAGCTTTTCGCCCTTCGGACCGATCGCGGGGTTCAGCGTGGCCTGCAGCCAGATCACCCCGATGAACAGCACGCTCAGCAGGATGCCCGGCAGGATCCCTGCCATGAACAGCCGCCCGATGCTTTCCTCGGTGAGGATCGCATAGAGCACGAAGCCGGTCGAGGGCGGGATCAGAAAGCCAAGCGTGCCGCCGGCGGCAACGGAGCCGGTCGCCAGACCGTCGCTGTAGCCAAGACGCTTCATCTGCGGCAGCGCCACTTTGCCCAGCGTGACCGCCGTGGCCACCGAAGAGCCCGAGACCGCCGAGAAGGCCGCGCAGCCGATCACCGAGGCCGAGGCCAGCCCGCCCTTGAAGCGGCCAACCCAAGCATAGGCGGCATCATAAAGCCCGCGCGAATAGCCCGCCGCCGAGGCGATATTGCCCAGCAGCACGAACATCGGCACGACGATCAGCGAGTAAGACGAGATCGCCGAATAGCTTTCGGTCAGCAGCATAGCACTGGCGCTGCGGAACCCCGACAGCGCCCAGTAGCCGAAAAAGCCCACCAACAGCATGGCGAAGGCCACCGGCGTGCGCAGGATCATCAGCAGGAAGAGGCAGGCGATACCGACAAGGCCTGCGGAAACATCCGTCATTGTTCCTCTCCGTAGATGATCACATTCAGGATCTGCAGCGCGAAGACCAGCACGCAGAAGGCACAGCCGAGGGCGAGAATTCCGTAGAAGGGCCAAAGCGGCAGGCCCAGCATATTTGTGGTGTCGCCAAACTCGGCGGCATCCAGCGCCTTATAGACAGCGCGGTGGCACAGCACGCCCAGCACATAGCCCGACAGCAGCCGCGCCAGTACGTCCCCGGCCATGCGGCCAAAGCGGCCCAGAACCCGGTCAAAGACGTCGACGGTCACATGGCCGTTGAGATGGGTGCAATAGGGCAGTGCGGACATCACCAGCGCCACGGCGGTCAGCTGGATGATCTCGTTGGAGCCCAGGATCGGCTGGCCGAAGACGTAGCGCAGCACGACACCGGCGAAGATCAGGACCACCAGCAGCAGCAGGGCCAGCCCGCCGATCACCGCGAGGATCGAGGTGGCCCTGTCGGAGATGACCGACAGGACCCGGGTTTCAGAGCGCGTCATGGCGCTTACTTCGACAGAGCGTCGACGATGGCCTGTGCGTCACCACCGGTCTCGGCGACGACGCTTTCCACCACGGGGGCGGCCAGCTCGTTGAAGGCTGCGGCTTCCTCGGCGCTGAGCTCGATCACCTCGTGACCGTCCATCTCGGCGAAGGCTTCGACACCGCCAGCGGCGACCGCCAGCTGAACCTCATTGGCCTTCACCGATGCTTCCTTGCCTGCCTCGAGCAGCGCGGCCTGCTGGTCATCGCTGAGGCTGCCGAAGGCGTCGCGGTTGGCGAGGATGAAGAACGGCGAGTTGGTGGTGTCCATGCCGATGGTCAGATAGGTCGCCACTTCGCCCAGACGGAACGCGCGGGTCGCGGTGGTGTCGATCATCGCGCCGTCGATCACGCCGGTCTGCATGGCATTGTAGATCTCGCTGACCGGCATCGACACCGGCGTCGCGCCCCATGCCTCGACCAGCAGGCCGGTATTGCGCGAGGGCACACGGATCTTCAGGCCCTTGATGTCGGCCGGGCTGCGCACGGCTTTGTCGCGGGTGTAAAGCTGGTTCGGCGCCGAGGACCACAGGCTGACCAGAATGGCGCGGCGGTACTCGGGCTGGAACAGCTCGATGTTGTTCCAGATGTCGGCGGTGCCGGTCTCGGTGTCCAGCACGCCCGGCAGCTCAGCGGTGAGCGTCAGCGGGAAGGTCGAGGCGGTGTAGCCCGGCAGCGACACGGCAAGCTCGGCAACCCCGTCCAGCACGCGGCTGTATTGCTCGGCCGGGCCCGGGCCCAGTTCGCCGCCGTTGTAGATGGTCACCGACAGATCGCCGCCCGACTTTTCTTCGACCGCCTTGGCGAAGGGCTCGAAAGCGCCTTCCACATAGGGATGGGTCGGGGCGAAGAAGCTGGCGAATTTGAAATCTTCTGCAAAGGCCGCAGTGGTGGAGGCAAGGCCAAGGGCCGCGGCAAGAATAACAGAACGCATGGTAATCCTCCCAAGATCACGCCTGCCTGCGTGACAGGCCGTGTGCGGCACAGGTTGTGCAGGCATCTTTCCGGAGGCACCAATACATTCGATGCATTTTTGCATAATTTCTTGCTATAGGTCGGGAAGGCCCTTCGCTGCGGCCCGCAGGCAATCGAGCATCAGCTGCTGCGGACGCGACGCCAGCCAGCCCACGCGCATGGTCAGCCCGATCTGCCGCAGCGGCAGATTTTCCGTGACCCGCAGCTGCACGAGGTTGCGGCGGCTCAGTTCCGGCGCTGCCTGCCGCCCCGAGGTGAAAGCCAGCGCGTCGCTCAGATCGAGATATTCGCGTATAAGCAAAATGAAACCCGCCTCGATGAGGCTGGCCGGAAGCGGCAGGTCGTGCGCCGCGAAAATCGCTTCGAACTGGTGCCTTAACTGAGTGCCCGGGCCGGGCACGACCCAGGGGAAGCGGGCCAGCTCGGAAGGGTGCAGAGGCCCGCGCCCCGCCAACGGATGTCCGGGCCGGGCGACGATGGCGAAACGGTCATGAAACAGCGGTTCCTGCACCACGTCGGGCGCGGGCTGGGTGCTGCGCAGCGCGCCAAGCATCAGATCCACATCCCCACGGCGCAGCGCCGCCAGCAGCATCTCATAAGTGCCGTCGATCACCGAAACCCGCATATTGGGGCGCGCCTGCCGGAAAGCCGCAAGCGCGCGCGGCAACAGCACCGAGCGCGAGAGCGGCAGCGTGCCGATCGCGATCCGCCCGGTCTCGCGCCCGTCAATCTCGCCGAGGTCCATGTCCGCCTGATCCAGCTCGCTCAGCGCCAGCCGGGCGCGCGGCACGAGCGCGCTGCAGGTGCGGCTCGGGACCAAGCCCTGCGGCGTGCGCTCGAACAGCCGCTCGCCCGCTTCCTCTTCAAGCTGGCTGACGGCGCGGTGCACGGTGGGCTGCGCCAGATCGAGCGCCTTGGCCGCGAGGGTGAAACTGCCGGTGTCATGCACCGCGATCATCCCCTGCAACTGGCCGCTGGTGGCCAATGCGGGCAGCCGAGGCGAGATCGCACCAAGCGCCGCATCAAGCTGGCGGAACGCCCGGCACAGACGCGCGGCCAGCGCGGTGCCCCGTTCGTTGAGAATGAAGCCGCGGCTCGTCCTGTCGAAAAGCGCCCCGCCCGCCTGTGTCTCGAGCTTGCCCAGCATCTGGGTGACCGCCGGTTGCGAGACGTTGAACCGTTCGGCGGCGGCGGTGATCTGGGCCTCTTCGGCCACCGCCAGAAAAACCCTCAGGTGCCGCAGGTTGCGCGAAATCATCGTGCCGCGCCTCTTGCTCTGTCCATCACGCACCCCTGCCCTGCCACCTGCCCCGCCGGTTATAGCGCCGCGGCGGCGGCGGGGTCCATGCCGGTCAGGCCCCCGAGGGACCGCCGCCATCGCTGCCGCCGGGCAGGGAAAGCGCCTCGCAAATCTCACGCAGCGCCCCGCGCAGCCCCTCCTCGAGCGTCGGGTGATAGACCGGCAGCGCCAGCAGATCGCCGACCGTCAGCTTTTGTTGCACCGCCAGCCCCAGCATATGCCCCATGTGATCCGCGCCCGGACAGCACAGATCGGCCCCAAGCAGGCGACCATCGGGCGCGGCGGCATGAATCTGCGCCACGCCATGGTTCTCACCCTCGACCCGGGCCCGCCCCTGATCGGCATAGCTGGCGGTGCCGATGGCCGCTGCCTCCTCTGGCCCCGCGCCGAGGCTGACCAGCGGTGGGTCCGTGAATGTGATCGTGAAAGGCAGGCTGCGCTCGGAGCGGATCACCGCCGGGAACGCCGCCGCATTGCGCCCCGCGATGGCCCCTTCGGCAGAGGCTTCGTGCAGCACGGGCCGCTCCGCATTGGCATCACCGGCCATGAAGATCGGGGCCTCCCCGCATTGCAGCGTTGCCGGATCCACCTCCGGCATCCCCTTGTCGTCAAGGTCCAGCCCCGCCTCTTCAAGGTCGAGCCCCTCCAGCGACGGCGGACGGCCCGAGGCCACCAGCACCTTGTCGAAACTCTCCACGCCGCCGTCCCAGCGAATGGTCACGCCGCTCTCGGTCAACTCCGGGGTCGGCTCGACGCCCAATTGCAGTTCCAGCTCTGCCTCAAGCGCGGATTTCAATGCGGCGTGCACCGCATCGCTGCGCGCCCCGGCCAGCCGGTCGCCAAGGTCAAAGATCGTCACCCGCACCCCCAGCCGCGCCATCGCCTGCGCCAGTTCGACACCGATCACCCCCGCGCCGATGACCGCAAGGCTGCGCGGCAGATCCAGCAGCTCAAAGATCGTCTCATTGGTCAGCAGCCGGTCGCCGAGGTCGCGAAACGGCGGCGGCACCATGGGCTGCGCGCCGGTGGCGATGATCACCGCCTTCGCCTCGATCCGCGTACCATCATCGAGCGACAGCGCGTTTGCACCGATGAAACGCGCCCGCCCGCGCAGACAGGTGCCTGCGGGCAGATCGTCAAAGCTCTGCCGTGTGGCCGCGGCGAAACGGTCGCGCTCATCGCGCAGCCGGGACAGCACGGCAGGCCCGTCGACGCTCACCTTGCCGGTGCGGATACCAAAGAGCCCCGATCCCCGCGCCCGCTGCGCGCTGCGCCCCGCCGCGATGAGCAGTTTCGAAGGCATGCAGCCGGTATTGGCGCAGAGCGTGCCGGAAAACTCTGGATCGATCAGCAGCGTCTTGGCGCCATGCTGACGGGCATTGCGCTCGGCGGCGATGCCAGCGGTGCCAGCGCCAATCACGGCAACGTCGCAGGTCAGGGTTTCGGGCATGGGGATCCTTTCCGCCGCATCTCGGGGCGAGAGGAGGCTGCCGTTTGGGAAACTCTGGATCAACGGGGCAGCGCGGTGCTTGTTCCCGCGCCCCCGGTCAGAGCGGCAACAGAATGGGCAGAAGCGTGATGCAGACCGCCATGGTGACCAGCGTGAAGGGCGCGCCGATGCGCAGGAAGTCGGTGAACTTATAGCCTCCAGGCACCATCACAAGAAGGTTCACCGGCGACGAAACCGGCGTCATGAAGGCGGTCGAGGCTGCAAGCGCGACGCACATGGCGAAAGGATAGGGCGAGGCGCCAAGCCCGTCGGCCACCGCCATGGCCACCGGCCCCATCAGTACCGCCGTCGCGGTGTTCGAAATGAACAGGCTTAGCAACGTAGTCGCAAGAAACAGCGCCGAGAGGATCGCGCGCGGTGGCATCTCGCCCATCAGCCCCAGCACCGCCTCCGCCGCCAGATCGACGCCCCCTGCCCGTTCGAGCGCGGTGGCAAAGGGCATCATCCCGGCGATCAGCACCAGCGTCTGCCAGTTGATCGCGCGGTAGGCGCCATCCATGCCGATGATGCGAAAGGCCCCCATGGCAAGACAGCCCAGAAGCGCGGCTTGCGCGTTGGGAAGCGCGCCGGTGGCCATCGCCAGCACCACCGCCAGCAGCACGGCCACGGCAAGTGGCGCGCGGCGATGCTCGGGCGCCACCGCATCGGCCTCTTCCGGCAGATCGAGCGGCAGCAGGTCGCTGCGGTCTTCGGACATGCGGCGCAGCGCGGGCCAGCGCCCAAGCAGCAGCAGCGTGTCGCCCGCGCGCAGCTTGGTGTCGGCGCCCGCCCCCTCCAGCGGTCCGCTGCCGCGGCGCAGGCCGATCACGGTAAGCTCGCGGCGCGTCCGCAGCCGGGCCTCGGCGGGGCTGCGCCCGGCAAGCTGCGATCCGGGCGGCACCATGGCCTCGGCGATGCCGACCTCGCGGTCGGGGCGCGTGAGGTCCTCTGCGCCCAGCGACCGCATCTGCAGCTTCCGGTCCCGCCGCCAGCCTTCAAGATCGAAGCTTTCGCCAATCACCCCCAGCAGCAGAATGTCCGACGATTGCAGCACCGTCTCGCGGGTCGGGCGCAGCATCTCTGTGCCCCAGCGGCGCGGGCGCTCGATGGTCAGGATGGTCACCCCGTCCCGGCCGCGCAGGTCAAGCTCGCCAAGCTGGTGGCCGATGAGGTCGGAGCCGGGCGTGATCTGCAACCGCGACAGCCGCCCGCGCAGCCCGTAGCTGTCGATCATCTCGGCCATATGGCGCCGCTCGGACACTGGCGGCGGGGCCTCCGGAGCCAGAAAGCGCCGCGTGGCCAGCATATAGAGCATCGCCAGCACCAGAACCGGCAGGCCGAACGGCAGGAAGGCGAAGAAGGAAAACCCCTCGAGCCCGCGCCGCACCAGTTCGGCATGGATCACCATATTGGGCGGCGTCGCGACCAGTGTCAGCATGCCGCTGATCAGCGCCGCCATCGACAGCGGCATCATCAGCCGCCCCGGTCCGATCCCGGCGCGGCGGGCGATGCCCAGCACGATGGGCACGAAAATGGCGACGACGCCGGTGGAGCTCATGAAGGCCGACAGCAGCGCCGCGGCGAGCATCAGAAGCACCAGCAACAGCCCCTCGCGCCCGCCCGCGCGGGTGGTGATCTGGTCCCCCATCCATTGCGCCACGCCGGTGCGCACCAATCCCTCGCCGATGACGAAGAGCGCGGCGATGAGCACCACGCTGGAATCGGAAAACCCCGACAGCGCCTCGGACATGCTGAGCACGCCGGTGAAGGGCAATGCGACCATCACCAAAAGCGC
Source organism: Salipiger sp. CCB-MM3 (assembly GCF_001687105.1). Taxonomy (NCBI): domain Bacteria; kingdom Pseudomonadati; phylum Pseudomonadota; class Alphaproteobacteria; order Rhodobacterales; family Roseobacteraceae; genus Salipiger; species Salipiger sp. CCB-MM3. The sequence goes on along the minus strand of NZ_CP014598.1, from coordinate 249,653 downwards.
CACCGCGTCCATGCGCGGCCTGCCCCGTGCGAAAAGCACGAGCGCCAGCACCAGCAGGCCGAGCACCATGGCCAGCTCGAGCGTCATCCGTGCCGCACCTCCATTGGCTGCGCCCGCCTGAAGCGGCGGGCTCAACCTTCAGTGAAGCTAGGATCTGTCGTGGTGATCAAGCGGAGTTCGGGGAATGCGGAACATCGCGCCCGGTGTCAGCTCGTGATGCTGAAAGCCGTGGCGGTTGTAGAAGGCTTCGAGCGCGGGCTTGTCGAGCCCCTCTTCGCCAAACGGCTCATGGTGCAGCTCTATTCCCAGCTCGGCGTCATCCGCCGCATCCACCAGCTGACGCAGGATGCGATGCGCGATGCCCTGACCGCGATAGGTTGGCGCCACCCAGATGCCGCTGAGGATGAACCGTTTGTTCCACAGCGAATGCTCGATATAGGCGACGTTTTCGTGGCTGTTGCGGTAATAGGTCCGCTCGCCGGTATCGCCGACGCACGCGATCAGCCCCGGCACTTTGGCAAGGCGGGCCATCACCCGCTCATACTTTGATTCGGCCTGTTGACGCGCGCGCTGCAGGCCCGCGTCCAGTTCATGGGTCAGCTCGGGATGGCGAATCTCGCAATAATCGCGCAGCCCGTGCTGCAGAGCGATGGCAACAAATGCACGCAACTCGTTCTCAAGGCGGGAAATTTCGGCCTGCTCCGCGCTCTTGCGACGCGGCGTGAAATGGGTCCGGTACCCGCGATCAATGTCGGTATATGGCATGGTGTCCTCCCACGCCGATCATACAGGGTCATTCGTAACGGGACAGTAATTCTGGACATACCGTTTGCGCAAACACCGCCAATGAGCGGAGTTTGGGCGATGATTATATACCAATGGCCACCGCGCGGCCCCCAATCCAAGGGATGCCGCGCGGCAGAAACTTTCAGACCGCCGCTTCGCGGGCGATCACATCCTGCATCGGCTCAAACAGCATCTCGGCCAGCAGGCCGGTGACTTCGACCCAATAGCCATCGTCCGCCGAGACGATGGGCGGCACGAAAGCCGCGCCGCGCAGGGCCGCGATGATCTCTTCGGCGTCCTTGCCGACAGCCATGGCCTGCAACTCCGACGCCCGCGGATCGCGCAGCTCGTAAGCGTCGCAATCATGCGTCGCACCGCTCACATGGCGTAGCCAAGCCGCCGTCGCGAAGGTGAAGGCGCGGCAGTCCACGCCCTTGGCGCGCGCATCGGCCACCGCCGAGAAGATGCGCTGCGGCATCTTCTCCGACCCGTCCATGGCGATCTGGAAGGTCTCATGCGCGATGGCCGGGTTCTCGAAGCGGCGCGCCAGCGCGTCGGCATAGGCGCCCGTGTCGATGCCGGGGATCGGCGGCAAGGTCGCGGCAGCAGTGGCGAGATGGCGGCGCACCAGCTTGGCGAGCGGCGGGTTGGCCATCACGTCGCGCACATAGGTGCAGCCCGCGTGGAATCCGGCGTAGGCCAGCATCGAGTGGCTGCCGTTCAGCATCCGCAGCTTCATCGCCTCGAAAGCGGCGACATCATCGGTGAAGATCGCGCCTGCAGCTTCCCAAGCCGGACGGCCCTGCGGGAAATTGTCCTCGATGACCCACTGGCAGAAGCTCTCGGTCTCGATCGCGGCAAGGTCTTCGCAGCCGGTGAGCTCGGCCGCCTCGGCCAGCGTCGAGGCTGTGGCGGCGGGGGTGATCCGGTCGACCATGGTCGAGGGGAAAGTGACGTTGAGCGCGATCCATTCCGACAGATCCGGGTCGATGCGGCGGGCGAAATCCACCACCGCGCCGCGCAGCAGCACGCCGTTCTCGGGCAGGTTATCGCAGCAAAGCACGGTGAAAGGCGCGAGGCCCGCATCGCGACGGCGACGCAGCGCCTCGGTCAGCAGGCCGAGCACGCCCTGCGGCGCTTGCGGGCTTGCCAGATCGGCGGCGACGGCGGGATGCGCCACGTCACAGCCCTGCGCAGCCCGGTCGAGGCCATAGGCCTTTTCCGTCACCGTCAGAGACACGATCTTGGTGCCTTCAGCGGCCATGGCGGCAAGCGCGGGCTCGGGGATGCCCGCTGAGCAGATCGCGTCGGCAACAGAGCCGATGACCTGCGCCGAGGTGCCCTCGGCGCCTTTGACGATCAGCGTGTAGAGCCCGTTCTGCGGGTGCAACTCGTCCGACGCCTTGGGCGAGCGCAGCGACACGCCAAGGATGCGCCAGTCGCCACCCTCTGCGGTCATCGCCAGATCGGTCAGCGCCGCCTGATGCGCCTTGTGAAAGGCACCGAGGCCGAGGTGGACGATGCCCACCCCATGCGCCTGCGGATCATAGCCCGGACGCAGCGCCTCGGGCACTTGGGTCAGGGAGGTCAGCCTCATGCCGCCCCCGTGACCAGCTTGTGCTCGAAGCTGCGGTAGATGCCGCGCAGTTCCGCCAGCCCCTTGAGACGCCCGATCGCCGGATAGCCCGGCTGCGCCTCGCGACCGATGTCGTCGAGGATGTCCTGCCCATGGTCGGGGCGGAAGGGGATCGACCAGTCGGCGCGGCCCTCGGCCTTGCGGCGGGTCTCTTCGGCGACGACGGCGGCGACCATGGCAACCATGTCGGTGTGACCGGACAGGTGCTCGTCCTCATAGAGCGAGTTCATCACCTCGGTGCCTTCGATGCTGACGTTGCGCAGGTGCAGGAAGTGCACGCGATCCGCCAGCGCCTTGAAGATCTCGACCGGGTTGTTGTCGGGACGCGCGCCAAGCGAGCCGGTGCAGAGCGTCACACCATTGGCGCGCAGGTCCACCGCATCGAGGATTTTGCGGTAATGCGCCTCGGTCGACATGATGCGCGGCAGGCCAAGCAGCGGGAAGGGCGGATCGTCGGGGTGGCAGCACAGGCGCATGCCGAGGTCCTCGGCCAACGGCGTCACTTCCGACAGGAAGTCGATCATGTGCTGCTGCAGCTTTTCTTCGGAAATACTGTCGTATTCCGCGAGGTGCAGCTTCACATCCTCGAGAGTGAATTTCTCTGCCGCGCCCGGCAGACCAAAAACGACGTTGCCCGCCAGCTTCTCTTTGAAGGCGTCGTCCATCTTGGCGAAACGCTCGGCGGCCTCGGCGACCACCGCTTCGGGGAAGCTCTCGGCGGCCCCGGCACGTTCAAGGATATGGATGTCGAAGGCGGCGAAATCGATCAGGTCGAACCGCATGCAGCGCGCACCGCTGGGGCGCTCCCACGCCAGATCGGTCCGGGTCCAGTCGAGCACCGGCATGAAGTTGTAGCAGATGGTCTCGAGACCCGCGTCACGCAGGTGCCGCATCGAGATTTTCCAGTTCTCGATGTGGGTTTTCCAGTTGCCCTTCTGCTTTTTGATGTCTTCCGAGACGGGCAGCGATTCGACCACATCCCAGACCAGCGGCGACGGGCGGCCGTCCTTGCGGGTGGCGACCTCTTGCTGCCGCTGCGCGATTTCCTCGGGGGACCAGACGGTGCCGGTGGGCACGTGATGCAGCGCCGAAACAACGCCTTCAACGCCTGCTTGCATCATGTCGTCGATGCTCACGCGGTCTTTCGGACCGAACCAACGCCAGGTCTGACGCATCGCTTTCCCTCCCTTTCGTCAACTGTTCCGGCCCGATCCGCGGCGCCGGTGGTGGTGGCCGGATCCATAGCAAGGGATTCTGATGTTGACTAGTATGGAAGTATGGAGCAGTTTCCCGGCTCAGGAGGAGTGCCATGGGAATCGGAACAATCCACATCGAGCAGGTCGACCTGTCGGCCCCTGTCGGCCCGCAGCTGATCAGGGCCCTGCGCCAGTGCATCACACGCAATCAGCTCGAACCCGGCACCCGCCTTTCAGAGGCCGAGATCGGCGCGCGCTTCGGCGTCTCCCGCCAGCCCGTGCGCGAGGCTTTCATCAAGCTGGCCGAAGAGGGCCTGCTTGAGATCCGGCCCCAACGCGGCTCTTTCGTGCGCAAAATCTCTCTCGGTGCGGTGATGGACGCGCGGTTCGTCCGCGAGGCCGTCGAGGCCGATATCGTCAAGCTCTGCGCCTCCGAGCGGCCCGAGGGGCTGGTGGAGGAACTGCGCGCACAGATCGCCGCGCAGGCCGCGCTGGCGGATGATCACCCCACCGCTTTCGTCCCGCTCGACGATGAGTTTCACCAGACCCTTGCCCGGGGCGCCGGACGCCCCAATGCCTGGGCCGTCATCGACGGCATGAAGAGCCAGATGGACCGGGTGCGCCAGATGACCTCGGCGCATTTCCCGCTCAAACACCTTATCGCCCAGCATACCGCGGTGGTCGACGCCATCGACGCGGGCGACCCGATTGCCGCCGAGACGGCCATGCGCGGACACCTGCAGATGATCCTTTCGGACCTGCCGGCCATCCGCGAGGCCTTCCCCGACTATTTCGACCCCGATGCCGCGTGAGTGCGTATGCGGCATCGTCCCCAAGCGACCTTGAAAGGGAGGACACCATGACCGTCGCAAAAACCCTGAAGACCCTCATGCTCACCGGCATTGCCACCGTTGCGCTGAGCGCCTCGGCCATGGCCGCCGACATGACGCTGAAGCTCGGCCACCCGGCCAATGAGGACAACATCTGGCACAAAGCCTCGATGAAGTTCGCCGAAGAGCTGTCCAGCCTCACCGACGGCCGCATCGAGGTCGAGGTCTACCCGAACGAGACGCTCGGCAAAGAGATGGACGTGATCAACGGCATGCAGCTTGGCACCGCCGACATGACCATCACCGGCGAGTCGCTGCAGAACTGGGCGCCGATGGCGGCCCTGCTGGCCGTGCCCTACGCCTATACCTCGCTCGAGGACATGGACGCAGCCGCTGGCGGCGAACTGGGTGACCGCATCGAGGCGCAGATCATCGAGCAGGTCGGCATCCGCCCGATCGCTTACTTCGCCCGTGGTCCGCGCAACCTGACCTCGAACCGTCCGATCTCCTCGCCCGAGGATCTGAACGGCCTGAAGATGCGCGTGCCGAACGTGCCGCTGTTCCTCAACGTCTGGAAAGCGCTTGGCGCAAGCCCGACCCCGATGGCCTTCTCCGAGGTCTTCACCTCGCTGCAGAACGGCACCATCGACGCGCAGGAAAACCCGCTGGCGCTGATCAAATCGGCGAACTTCAACGAGGTGCAGGAATACGTCAACCTGACCGAGCACGTGCGTTCGTGGATCTACCTGACGATCTCGGAAATGGCGTGGAACCAGATGTCCGAAGAGGATCAGGCCAACGTCATGGAAGCCGCCAAGCGCGCGCAGGACTACGAGCGTGAGCTCTTCCTCGCCGACGAAGAGCAGCTGGTCGATCAACTGACCGAACTGGGCATGGAGTTCAACGAAGTGGACAACGAAGCCTTCGCCGCTGCTGCCAAGGACGCGGTGCTCGCTTCGGTCTCCGACGAGATCAAGCCCGAGGTGGAAAAGCTCTTCGCCGAGTAATCCACCACGCATCGTGGGCCCCTCCTCCCTCCTCCGGGGCCCACGCTCCCGGGGCCGGACCCTCCTCCTCACTTGGTCCGGCCCCATTTCTTCAATTCCACAGCGAGCCATCCCATGCAGAAGGTCGTCTCGATCCTGACCACCATCGCCCGCATCGCGACAGGGCTCAGCTTTCTTGCCATCATCGTCGCCGTCGTGATCCAGCTTCTGGGCCGGTCGGGGGTGATCGACGCGGTCGTCTGGACCGAAGAGCTGACCCGTTTCGCCCTGCTTTACCTTGCCGCTTTCGGGGTCGGACTGGCCTATAGATCGGGCGATCTGGTCAATGTCGACATCGTCTGCGAAGCGCTGCCGGACCGTGCCTCTTGGGTGCTGCGCCTGATCGCGGCGGTGATCACCGTAGGCTTCGGCGTGCTGCTGATCAAAGCCACTTGGCTCTATGTCTCGATCGGTGTGCGGCAGACCGCCCCGTCGCTCGGCGTCCGTATGGACTTCATCCACGCCTCGGTGCTTGTTGCGCTGGTCTCCCTGAGCCTGTTCGCGCTGCTGCGCGTCATCGGGATGCTGACCCGCCAAGAGCAGGGGCTCCCCGAAAAATCCGAAGAGGAGCTCTGAAATGGAGCTGACTATCCTGCTTGGCTGCTTCCTCGGCGGCCTGATCATCGGCCTGCCGGTGGCAATCACCCTCGGCGTCTCGTCGATGGCCTATATCCTGTTCAAGGGCATGCCCCTCGTGGTGATCCCGCAAAAGATGTACGCGGGCATGGACAGCTTCGTGCTGCTCTGCATCCCGGGCTTCATCCTTGCCGGGAACCTGATGAACGCCGGCGGTATCACCGGGCGTATCGTGCGGCTGGCACAGGCGCTGGTGGGCTGGATGCGCGGCGGTCTGGGCCTGACCAACGTCGCCGCCTCGATGCTGTTCGGCGGCATCTCGGGTACCGCCGCGGCTGACGCCGCCTCGATCGGCGGCATGATGATCCCCGGCATGAAAAAGGCTGGCTACCCCGCCGATTTCTCTGCCGCGATCACCGCCGCCTCGTCCACCGTCGGGCCGATCATCCCGCCCTCGGTTCCGATGATCATCGTCGGCACGCTGTCGGGCATCTCGGTCGGCAAGATGTTCATCGCGGGCGCCCTGCCGGGCATCCTGATGGGCGTCGCGATGATGATCACCGCGTGGATCATCGCCAAGCGCAACAATTTCCCGCGTCAGGAATGGCAGGGCGTCGGCGAGCTGTGGAAAGCCTTCCTCGGGGCCTTCTGGGCCGTGGCCATGACCGGCTTTATCGTCGGCGGCCTGCTGATCGGCTTCGCCACCCCGACCGAGACCGCCATCGTCGCCTCGATCTACGCCTTCGTTGTCGGTGCCTTCGTCTACCGCGGGCTGAAGGTCCGCGACGTGCCGAAGATCCTGATCGACAGCGCCGTCTCTGCCGCCGCGATCCTCGTGCTGGTGGGGCTTGCCAACGTCTTTGGCTGGATCCTCGTCTCGGAGCGCATCCCGCAGATGATCGCGGACTCGGTGCTCTCGCTCACCGACAACAAGTTCCTTGTGATCCTGCTGATCAACCTCGTGCTGCTCTTCGTCGGCATGTTCATGGAGACGATCGCCGCGCTGATCATCCTCTTTGGGCCGCTGCTGGCGCTGGCCACCGGCGTGGGCGTCGATCCGCTGCACTTCGCGGTCTTTGCGGTGCTCAACTTGATGATCGGCCTGACCACCCCGCCGGTGGGCGTCTGCCTCTTCATCTGCGCGGGCATCGGGCGGATCTCGCTCTGGGAAGTGACCCGCGCGATCATGCCGTTCATCCTCACCAACATCCTTGTGCTGCTGCTCGTGTCTTACGTGCCGTTCTTCAGCACTTGGCTGCCTTCCTTCCTGTCGAACTAGGACATCACCATGACCAACCGCATCGCACGGCTGCACGGACAAAAAGACCTGCGCGTCGAGACCACCCAAGAGCCGAGCCCCGCTGCGGGCGAGGTGGTGGTCGCGATCGGCGCGGGGGGCATCTGCGGCTCGGACATCCACTACTACGCCGACGGCGGCATCGGCACGATCCGGGTGCGCGAGCCGATCATCATCGGCCACGAGGCCGCGGGCACCGTGGTCGCGCTTGGCGAGGCGGTCGAGGGGGTGTCGGTCGGAGACGTTGTGGCGGTGAACCCGTCGCACCCCTGCGGCACCTGCAAGTTCTGCGCGCAGGGCGATCACCAGCACTGCATGAACATGCGCTTCAAGGGCTCGGCGATGTTCCTGCCGCACGAGCAGGGCTTCTTCCGCGACCGCGTCGCGATCGGGGCGGGCCAGTGCTACAAGATCGCCGAGGGCGTTCCCATGGCTGAGGCCGCGCTGGCCGAGCCGCTCGCCGTCTGCTGCCGTGCCGTGACCCGCGCCGTTCAGGTGGCCGGCTCACTCGAAGGCAAGCGCGTGCTCGTGACCGGCGCAGGCCCCATCGGCGCGCTCTGCGTGGCGCTCGCCAAGCATTACGGCGCCGCGGAAATCGTCGTCACCGACCTTCAGGATGCCACGCTGGCGGTGGCCAAACAGGTCGGCGCAACCCGCACGATCAACGTCGCCACCAATGGCGCCGAGCTTGCCGAGTATGAGGCCGAGAAAGGCCAATTCGACCTCTGCTTCGAATGCTCCGCCGCTGGCCCCGCGATCCGGTCCGCCATCGCCTGCACCCGCCCGCTTGGCACCATCGTGCAGGTCGGCGTGATGGGCGACACGCCGGTGCCGTTCAACATGCTGGTCTCGAAAGAGATCAACCTGTGCGGCACGCATCGCTTCGACGCCGAGTTCGGGCAGGCGGTGGAGCTGATCAACGGGCGCTCCATGACTTTGGGTCCGATCGTCACCCATTCGCTGCCGGTTGATGAGGCACCGGCGGCGGTGGAACTGGCGATGGACCGAGGCAAGGCGGTGAAGGTCCAGCTGACGTTCGGCTGATCTCCCGTCTTCCGCAGAGAGCCGCGCTGCCCACCCAGCGCGGCTCTCATTTTATTCAGGCCCTAGTTACTCAGGCCCCATCCCGCAGGCGCGGCCCTCAATGTGTCGGCTGACGCTCGGCCGACGGGCGCAGCGGCACCCCCGGCATGGCCGTGGCCAGAACGCCCATCGCGGCGATCAGGCGCTGGACCCCATTGCCCTCGCAGAGCAGCAGCGCATGGGCCTCGGCATCGCCCTGCCGCCCGCGCCGCATGGCCCGGAAAATGTTGAGAAACAGCCGCTCATGCCCGCACAGCCGCGCGGCGCAGCCGGGGCAATCCGGGTTGGAGAAGTTGAACGGGTTGCGCCGCGCATGGCGCATCTCCTGCACCGCGCGCAGCACGGCAAAAACCACCTCGGGCGCCTCTTTTGGGCCCAGCACCTGCTCGGCCCCCGACATGGCGCGCAGCCAGCCCTCGGATTGCGGATGCGCGAAGGACTGGAAGAAATAGCGCGCGATCATCAATACCGTCAGATCGTGCCGCCCGAGTCCAGTCAGGTCCGAAATGCCCGCCGAGCCGCCGCAACGGGTGTGTCCCGGTCCTTGGGGTGTCGCGTGATGATCAGCCATAGTGCCTCCGACTGTCCGGGGGGTCGCGGCGCGACCCATTAGGGTGCCTGAGCTGGCGTCGAAGCTGGCCTCTTTTCATTTCTGACAGTTTTAATCGGATTAATCAAGCGCCGCGTGGCATGCCTAGGCCGCATGGCGGAGTGTCGCAATTGGCGGTGGTTGCGCCCCCACCCTGCCCCTATCTCGGACCCAAGCGACGATGACCCTGCCCGGAGTTCCCTGATGGCACAGGCCGAAGCACATCTTCATTCCGTCCCGACCGAAGGCTCGCTGCGGCGCGCGACGGTTCTCTTGATGCGCCATTGGCAGCGGCTCAGTGCCGCCGCCCGCCGCAGCCGCTTTCAATGCCCTGCCGGACCCGACTGGCTGCAACGCCGCGCCGAGACCAGCCGACCCGATCTGCTGCTCGGGCTGGAGGCGGATGGCGAGACCCGCGCGGTCATGGAGCTTTACCGCGCCGGGGATGCACACGCCGAAATCGCGCTGTCGGTCGAGGACGCCTATCAGGGTCGCGGCTACGGGCGGCGCCTCTTTGCCGCCGCGCTGGATCATGCCCGCGAGATGGGGGTCGAGACCGTCGAGGCCACCTTCAGCCATGACAACCGCGCGATGCTGCAGATCGCCCTTGGGGCCGGTGCCAAAATCGTCTCCGAGCACGGCAACCGCTGCGCAACTGTACGCCTTTAAGAAGTACGCCTCTAAGCCCTGCGCGTTTAGACCTCCGCCGCCTCGCGCATGCGCGCCCGGCACCAGTCGGTGAGCGCGTCCACATCGGGGGGCAGAGCCTCGGCAAGATCCTCGGCGAAGGTCAGGAAGGCTTCGAGGTTGCCCTCGTTCACCGCCACCAGCACCGGCACGCCCGACGACAGCGCCTCGCCGATCACCGGACGAAAGCCGCGACCGTCCACTTCCTGCTTGCCGAACTTATTGACCAGAAGCAGCGCCGCCCCCTTCGAGAGCCCGGCGCTCACCAGCCCGACAACCCGCTCCAGCCCCTGCGGATCGAGACGGCAACCGCGCGACAGCGCGCCCAGATCCTGACTGATCCGCACCACGTCCGCGCCGCTCAGCACCTGCAGATCCATGTGGCATTTGCTGGTCGGGCCGGTCTCGATATTGTGCTGCACCGCGCCAGCCAGAGGCCAGCCCTCGGCGCGCAGCCGGTCGGCGACCTCGCGCATCAGCCGGTCCACCTCGCCGCGACCCAGACCCGTTACGTACCCTAGCATGTCCGTCCCCTTGAAACTCCCCGGCGCAGGTTACAAGATGCCCAACGCGCAGGCCAGAGGAGGCGCAAGATCATCCGCATGCCCGAAATTCCCCTGCTCCCGAACCCCGCAGACGCGCGCCTCACGCGGCGCATCTCTGGCACCGATCACACCGGTGCCGAGACAGAGATCTCGGTGGTCGAGGAGCGCCCGCTCACCATCTATCTCAACCGTCAGGAAATCGTCACCGCGATGACCATCGGCGACTACCCCGAGTATCTTGCGCTGGGATTCCTGCGCAATCAGGGGATGCTGCGCGCCGATGACGTGGTGACCGGCGTTGATTACGACGACGAGATCGAGACCGTCGTCGTACGCACCGAGCGCGAGACCTCCTATGAGGAGAAAGTGCAGAAAAAGACCCGCACCTCCGGCTGCGCCGTCGGCACGGTCTTCGGCGATATGATGGAGGGGCTCGAGGGTCTCACCCTGCCGCAAGCCGAGGTGCGCACCTCGTGGCTCTATGCTTTGGCGAAAGAGATCAACACCACCCCCTCGCTTTATCTCGAGGCGGGCGCGATCCATGGCACCGTGCTGTGTCAGCAGGACAAGCCATTGGTTTATATGGAAGATGTCGGGCGACACAATGCTGTCGACAAGATCTCGGGCTTCATGTTCCGCCATGGGCTGAGCGCCGAGGACAAGCTCCTTTACACCACCGGGCGGCTCACTTCCGAAATGGTCATAAAGACCGCGCTGATGGGCATTCCGGTGCTGGCCTCACGCTCGGGCTTCACCGCATGGGGCGTCGAGATCGCCCGGCAGGTGGGGCTGACGCTGATTGGCCGGATGCGCGGGCAGCGCTTCGTCTGCCTCTCGGGCGAGGAGCGGCTGCGGCGCGACGTCGACCCGGCCTCGGTGCCCGAGGAAGACCGCAAGTCGCGGCGCAAATCCGCAGATGAGGCCGCCGAATGACCCGCCCCCTGCAACAGCCCTTGGGGGTGATCCTCGCAGGCGGCCTCGCCACGCGCATGGGCGGCGGCGACAAGGGGCTGCTGGAGATCGGCGGCGCGCCCCTTCTGCAGCGCGTGATCGACCGGATCGAGCCGCAGGTTGGGGGGCTGGCGCTCAACGCCAACGGCGACGCCGCGCGCTTTGCCCGCTACGGCCTGCCGGTACTGCCCGACACGATCCCCGGCTTCCCCGGCCCGCTCGCGGGGGTGCTCGCCGGGCTCGACTGGGCCGCCGAACAGGGGGCTGACAGCATCGTCACCGTGGCCGCCGACACGCCGTTCTTCCCCTGCGATCTGGTGCCGCGCCTGCTGCTGGCCGCCGAAGATTGCCCGCATCTGCTGGCGCTCGCCTGCACGCCGCGCTCTGGCGACGAAGCGCTGAAATCCGGCGGTGGCAAGAAGATCAACCGGCACCCGACCTTCGGCCTCTGGCCGGTTTCGTTGCGAAACCATCTGCGTGGAGCGCTGGAGGAGGGCTTGCGCAAGGTGGTGCTCTGGACCGACCAGCACGGCGCGGGTGAGGCGCTGTTCCCCGCCGAGCCCTTCGATCCCTTCTTCAACGTCAACACGCCCGAGGATCTGGCGCGGGCCGAGGCGCTCGCCTCATGAGGATCTACGGCGTCACCGGCAGCAAGAACTGTGGCAAGACCGGGCTGATGGAGCGTCTGGTCGCCGAGTTCTGCGCCCGCGGCCTCTCGGTCTCGACGCTCAAGCACGCGCATCACAGCACCGATGTCGACCAGCCCGGCCGCGACAGCTATCGCCACCGTCAGGCCGGGGCGCATGAGGTGCTGCTTGCCTCGCCGCACCGCTGGGCGCTGATGCATGAGCTGCGCGATGCCCCCGAGCCGCCGCTGTCTGAGCTGTTGACCAAGCTCTCGCCCGTCGATCTGGTGCTGGTCGAGGGCTATAAATCCGCACCGCACCCGAAGATCGAGGCGCATCGCGCCGAGACCGGCAAAGCGCTGCTTTCGCCCGCGAACCCCAGCATCCGGGCCGTCGCCGCCGACAGCGCGGTGGACACCGTCCTGCCCCGCTTCGATCTGAACGACACCGCCGCCATCGCCGATTTCATCGCGCGCGAGGTCGGGCTGTGAGATTTGACACCTTCGTCGTCGTGGACTGGTCCGGGGCGTCGAAACCCTCGCCCGTGGGCGAGAGCAAGGATGCCATCTGGATCGGCATCGCCCGCGAGCAGGGCGTGGCGGCCAGCTATCACCGCACCCGCGAGGCGGCGACCGAGACGCTTGTGCAGCTGTTCGAGGCGGAGCGCGCCGCCGGGCGGCGGGTGCTGGCGGGATTCGATTTCCCTTTCGCCTACCCCAAGGGTTTTGCCGAGGCGTTAACCGGGCGCTCGGACCCTTTCGCGATCTGGGAGGCGCTGGCAGAGCGGATCGAAGACGCGCCCGACAATGCCAACAACCGCCTAGAGGTGGCCGCAGAGATCAACCGTCTCTTCCCCGGAAGCGGTCCGTTCTGGGGCAATGGCATGGCGCGCGACATCCAACACCTGCCGCGAACCAAGCAGGGCTATGCCAATCCCTTCGCCGAGAGCCGCACCTGCGACGAGACCCCCGGCGCGCAGCCGGTGTGGAAACTCGCCGGGGCCGGATCCGTCGGCTCGCAGGGGCTTTTGGGTATCGCGCGGCTGCAGGCGCTGCGCGAGCGGTTCGGCAAGGACATCGCCGTGCGCCCCTTCGAGCAGCAGGACGCGCCCCTCGTGCTGGTCGAACTTTTCCCCTCGCTGATCAAAGGCACGGTGGCGGCGCTGGCCGAGCCCGATGAGATCAAGGACCGCGCGCAGGTGCGGGTGCTGGCCGGGGCGCTGCGCGCGCTCGATCCGGCGCTGCTCGACACCCTCACCCGCGCGGGCGATCCGGAAGAGGGCTGGATCCTCGGCCTCGGGCATGAGAGCAGTCTTTCCGACGCCGCGCAGTCCGCCTTTCCACAGCTTCCCGAGCCTGCCATGCCTGCTGAGACCCCTCGCGCCAACGATGACCTGCAGCCGCCGCGCCTGCGCAACGACTGTTTTGCCATGCCGCAGGGCGTGTCGTGGATGCCGGTGGACGAGGCGCTGAGCAAGCTGCGCGCGGCGCTGCGCCCGGTCACCGGAACCGAGACCGTTCCCACCTTAGAAGCTGCGGGGCGCGTGCTGGCGGCGGATGTGGCTGCGAAACGCTCGAACCCGCCGATGCCCAATTCGGCGGTCGATGGCTACGGCTTTGCCCATGGCGCCACCGGCAGCGGCGTGCAGCGCCTGCCGCTGGTCGCGGGCCGTGCCGCCGCCGGGCAGCCCTACCCGCATGCGGTGCCGCCGGGCCACGCGGTGCGCATCCTCACCGGGGCGATCCTGCCCGAGGGGGTGGATACGGTGGTGCTGGAAGAAGACACCAACAGCGACGCCACCACCGTTGTCTTCGACGGCCCCATCAAGCCCCGCGCCAACACCCGCAAGGCGGGCGAGGACGTGGCCGCCGGGGCCGCCGCGCTGCAAAAGGGCCGCCGCCTGCGCGCGCCCGAGCTTGCGCTTGCCTCGGCCTTGGGGATCGCCGAGCTGCCGGTGCACCGCCCGCTGCGCGTTGGCGTGCTGTCGACCGGCGATGAAATCATCCCCGCACCGTCCCTGCCCGCAGAGCCGCATCAGATCTGGGATGCCAACCGCCCGATGCTGCTGTCGCTGGCGCAGGGCTGGAGGTTTGAGCCGGTGGATCTGGGGCACATCAAAGACGACGCGGGCCTCATTGAGGCGCGGCTGAACGAGGGCGCGCGCGAGGCGGATGTGATCCTGACCTCCGGCGGCGCCTCTGCGGGGGATGAAGATCACGTCTCGGCCCTGCTGCGCGCGCGCGGGTCGCTGTCGGCGTGGCGCATCGCGCTGAAACCCGGACGTCCGCTGGCGCTGGCGATGTGGGAGGGCGTTCCGGTGTTTGGCCTGCCCGGCAACCCGGTCGCGGCGCTGGTCTGCGCGCTGGTCTTTGCGCGTCCCGCCCTGTCGTTGATGTCCGGCGCGGGCTGGAACGAGCCGCGCGGCTTCACCGTTCCCGCTGCCTTCTCCAAGCGCAAGAAACAGGGCCGCCGCGAGTATCTGCGCGCGCGGCTCACCGATGCGGGCCACGCCGAGGTCTTTGCCTCTGAAGGGTCGGGCCGGATCAGCGGGTTGTCCTGGGCCGATGGGCTGGTGGAATTGCCGGATGCCGCCATGGACGTAGAGCCGGGCACCCCGGTGCGCTACATCCCCTATGCGTCTTTCGGGCTGGTCTGAGCTCAGCCATCAGCGCGAATTGGCCTGCTCTGACGAGGGCACGATTCCCAGAAAATGCGCCTCTAAAATCGGCATTCGCGCCGGCCAATATTGTTAACGCAAATTTAATGTACGCAAATCTAGATTAAGGCATGTGGAGGGCGGCCATATCTCTTCCAAGTTGTGGGCCTCGACGTTTCTTTCCAAATTTCATTGTAAAGACGCTAATTTGAGGCACTTGTAAGGCCACTATTTGACGAAACCCTTTCAACTGAGGCTTCATAATGACAGCGAAGAGACTACTTACCCAAACCGCCTTTGCGTGCGCCGTGACATTCTCCCTTTGCGGCCCTGTTCTCGCACAAGGCTACAACGGACAGGGCTCGGCCAATGCAAGTCCCTCTGCATGCAACCCGGGGCAAGCTGTATTTTGCCAATCTTCGGTTAGCGTCCCCGAGATCGGTGGACAAGGCGCTGCTGCGGCCCTCGCCCTCGTTTTTGGCGCGCTGGTGCTCATGACGTCCTACCGTCGGCGCGAAGTCTGAGACTTCAGGCAGCCTCTCAAGGGCGCTTATTGCGCTCCACACACCGGCCCCTTTATTGGGCCGGTGCCGTTCTGATTGTGATCGCGCTGGAATATGTCGTCATGTTCCTGTGGCTTGCAAACCTTTACGACGGCGATGCTCTGCAGCGCCTGCCCTGGATCTGGCGCAGCACGCTCAGCAACGGCTCGGCGCTCGCCGGAGGCGCAGTGGCCGCGATGATCGCCGCTTTGGTTGTGCGTCGCCACGACATGGCCGCGTATCAGATCGACACCACGGCCTTTTCTGCGCGGGATAACCGAACGCCGCTATGGCTGGCTGTCCACGTCCTGACGATCTGCATATTCTTCGTGATCCTTCTTCGTATCCTTGCCGGAGACACGCTGGCACGTTCCGCGGGACCTCTGCTCCTTATCGTTTGGCTCCTGAGCGGCCTTTTTTCCGCAGGCAGCTTGATCCGCGCGATAATCGGGCCGCATTTCTTCCCGACGTTGCGCATATACGCGCCGCTCTTTGCCACCGCAGCCCTGATCGGAGCGCTTGGTGGCCTCGGCGCAGCGCTGCTACTGCCCCATTGGCCACTGCTGGCAATCCCGACGCTTCATATGTCTGCCGCGCTCCTCGACGCTTGCTGTGGCACTGTGGTCACCTTCCCCGAACAGGCGTTGATCCAATTCGGGACCTTCGCGGTTTTTGTCGACCGGTCCTGCTCTGGCATCGAGGGCATGGCGCTCGTAACAGCGGTACTTGGCTGCTATCTCTTCGCATTCCGCTCAGAATTGCGCTTTCCACACGCTCTGCTGCTGTTACCTGCGGGTGCGGCGATCTCTTTTTTGATGAACAGTCTGCGCATCGCGGCCTTGCTCTACATTGGTGACCGTGTCAGCCCCGAACTCGCCAAGGGATCGTTCCATTCGATGGCAGGCTGGATTTTCTTCAGTGGTGTGAGCATTTTGGTGATGCTGGCGTCGCAGCGCATCACCTTGCTGAAACGCGAGTATGCGCAGAAGGCAGGCTCGGGTGAGGCGGCTCACTCGCTGCGTGGCGACATCACCGCCGCCCATTTGCTGCCCTTCCTTGCCTGGCTCGCGATGGGCTTGGTGACCGCAGCCTTCAGCATGGGTGCCGCCGATCCATTTTATCCGCTTAGGGTCGGTGCCTGCCTCGCACTCCTCTGGCACTTCAGGCGCTACATCTCAGATATTGTCAGGCCACATCTGACAGATGCCAATGCGCGAATAGGCCTCGCTGGCAGCACACTGATCGGGCTTGCGGTTGCTCTGGTCTGGCTCATGCTAGTCCCGCACACCACGCCTGAGGAGCGTGCCATGCCGGAGACGCTTCGGCAGATGGCGTCTCCGGCCCTGATCTTTTGGATCGCGGCGCGCCTGATTGGCACGACTCTCGTTGTGCCGGTGATTGAGGAGCTTGCCTTCCGCGGCTACCTCCAGCGGGTGCTCGTGTCGGGCACATTCTGGAAGATCCCTCAGAACAAGGTGACACCAATCGCAGCATTGGGCAGCGCCATCGCGTTCGGGCTGATGCATGAGGCATGGCTCGCTGGCATTATCGCTGGCCTCGCTTTTACGGCGGCAACGATGCTGCGCGGAAGATTGGCTGATGCGATCCTTGCCCATGCCGTGGCGAACGCCGTGCTTTCCGCCTGTGTGCTCTTCCTTGGGCGCTGGGACCTCTGGTGAGCGCTTAGACGCCCGCCCCCTTCCGAACCAGATAGACCTGCGCTTCGGCCTCTTCGGCTGTGCCGATCAGGTCGTGCCCGGCCTCATTGCAGAAATGCGGCACGTCGATCACGGCGGCGGGGTCGGTGGCGATGATGCGCAGCACGTCGCCCGTGCCCATCGACTGCAGCCGCTTGCGCGCCTTCAGCACGGGGAGCGGGCAAAGCAGCCCGCGGGCGTCGAGTTCCTGTGTCCAAATCTGATCGCTGGTCATCTGCTTTGCTTAGGCAAGAGCTGCGCCGCTGTCCATCCTTCGCGTTCTTCGCTTGATAGGATTTCTCTATCAACTGACGGGATAGCGATATTGACCTGAAATGATCCGATGCCGCACAACCGATCAACCCACCGACGTGAAAGGGAGGCACTCGATGGCGCTCGACGAGCAGCAGGGAATCTGGAAATCCGGACGCAAGGGCGGCAAGGGCCGCGCCACGCCCAAGGGGCGGCAGCTGGAGGATCAGGCATGGGACGAGGTCCGCGCCTTGCTCGGCGACCAGCCGCGGCGGCGTGATCTGCTGATCGAGTTTCTGCATCTCATTCAGGACCGCTATGGGCATCTTTCGGCCGCGCATCTGCGCGCGCTGGCCGAAGAGATGCGCCTGTCGATGGCCGAGGTCTGGGAAGTGGCGACCTTCTACGCCCATTTCGACCCGGTGAAAGAAGGCGAGACCCCGCCCCCCGATCTGACCATCCGCGTCTGCGACTCGCTGTCGTGCGAGATGGCGGGCTCTGAGGCGCTGTTCGACGCGCTGGCCGCCGGGCATGATCCGGCCAAGGTGCGGGTGCTGCGCGCGCCCTGCATGGGCCGCTGCGACACCGGGCCGACGGTCGAGATCGGCCATCTGCACGTGGATCACGCCACCCCCGAAAAGATAAAGGCGGCGCTCGACAAGGGCGATTTCGAGCCGGTGATCCCCAATTATCAGGGCTTTGACGCCTATCGCGCTGCGGGCGGCTATGAAGAGCTGCTGGCGCTGCGGGACGGCGGCGACTGGCAGCAGGTGCAGGAGGCGATCTTTGCCGCCGGGCTGCGCGGCATGGGCGGCGCGGGCTTTCCCTCGGGCAAAAAGTGGGAATTCGTGCGCGCCAATCCCGGCCCGCGCTATCTGGCGGTGAACGGCGACGAGGGCGAGCCCGGCACCTTCAAGGACCGCTTCTATCTCGAGCGCGAACCGCATCTGATGCTCGAGGGCATGCTGATCGCCGCATGGGCGGTGGAGGCCGAGAAGTGCTTTATCTACATGCGCGACGAATACCCGGCGATCCTGCACATCCTGCACAAGGAGATCGCGGCGCTCGAGGCGGCGGGGCTGGTGGCGCCGGGCTATATCGACCTGCGCCGCGGCGCGGGTGCCTATATCTGCGGCGAAGAGTCGGCGATGATCGAGTCGATCGAGGGCAAGCGCGGGATGCCGCGGCTGCGCCCACCCTATGTGGCGCAGGTGGGCATCTTTGACCGCCCGACGCTGGTGCATAACGTCGAGACGCTGCATTGGATCGCCCGCATCACCCGCGAAGGCCATGAGATCAAATCCGAGGTCGCGCGCAACGACCGCAAGGGGCTGCGCAGCTATTCGCTCTCGGGGCGTGTGGCCAATCCCGGCGTCTATGTGCTGCCCGCGGGCAGTACGATCAACGATCTGATCCGCGCCGCCGGGGGCATGGCCGAGGGCCATGTGTTCAAGGCCTATCAGCCGGGCGGGCCGTCTTCGGGGCTGCTGCCCGCCACGCTGGGCGATGTGCCGCTGGATTTCGACACGCTGCAGCCGCATGGCACCTTCATCGGATCGGCGGCCGTTGTGGTGCTGTCGGACAAGGACAGCGCCCGCGGCGCGGCGCTCAACATGCTGAAGTTCTTTGAAAAGGAAAGCTGCGGGCAATGCACCCCCTGCCGCGTCGGCTGCGAGAAGGCGGTGAAGCTGATGCAGGCGGAGACATGGGATGGAGATCTGCTCGAGGACCTGTGCCAAGTGATGACCGACGCCTCGATCTGCGGCCTCGGTCAGGCCGCTCCGAACCCAATCCGGCTGGTGATGAAGCACTTCCCCGAGGAGGTGAAATGATGCGCGTTCCCTCCCCCCGCCCTCTCCGGGACGCGCAGCAGCGCGGCCGTGGCGCTCAGTCCGCCGCGGCCGCGTCCGAACCGCAGCACAGCGATCGGGAGGCATGAGCCATGGCCGACGGATCGAACATTCCCCAGACCTCCTTCATCCTCGACGAGCAGGAGGTCAGCGCCTTTACCGGTGAGACCATCTGGCAGGTCGCCAAACGGCTTGGCACCACAATCCCGCATCTGTGCCACAAGGATGCGCCGGGCTACCGGCCTGACGGCAACTGCCGCGCCTGCATGGTCGAGATCGACGGCGAGCGCACGCTGGCCGCCTCCTGCTGCCGCGCCCCTGCCGAGGGCATGAAGGTGACCACCGACAGCGCCCGCGCCAAGAAATCGCGCGAGATGGTCATGGAGCTTCTGCTCGCCGACCAGCCCGCGCGCGCCGAGGCGCATGACCGCAGCTCGCACCTGTGGGACATGGCCGAGATGACCGGCGTCAGCGAGAGCCGCTTTCCGAACCTGGAAGAGGCGCGCATCCCGCTGCTCGACGACAGCCATGTGGCGATGAAGGTCAACCTCGACGCCTGCATCCAGTGCAACCTTTGTGTGCGGGCCTGCCGCGAGGTGCAGGTGAACGACGTGATCGGCATGGCGGATCGCGGGCATGACGCCTTCCCGGTCTTCGACATGGACGATCCCATGGGCGAAAGCTCTTGCGTGGCCTGCGGCGAATGCGTGCAGGCCTGCCCCACCGGCGCGCTGATGCCCGCCACCGTGGTGGATGAGGCGCAGCGCGGTGACAGCCGCGATTTCGACGAGGCGGTGCAA
This sequence comes from Salipiger sp. CCB-MM3, assembly GCF_001687105.1. Lineage (NCBI taxonomy): Bacteria > Pseudomonadati > Pseudomonadota > Alphaproteobacteria > Rhodobacterales > Roseobacteraceae > Salipiger > Salipiger sp. CCB-MM3. The sequence goes on along the minus strand of NZ_CP014598.1, from coordinate 230,008 downwards.
TCGGTCTGCCCGTTCTGCGGCGTCGGCTGTCAGGTCTCGCTGAAGCTGAAAGACGGCAAGGTCAAATACGTCGAGGGCATTAACGGCCCCGCCAATGAGGGGCGGCTTTGCGTCAAGGGGCGCTTTGGCTTCGACTATATCCACCACCCGCACCGGCTGACCAAGCCGCTGATCCGTCTTGAGGGCGCTCCGAAGGGGCTGAACGTCGATCCCGCCAATCCCTTCAGCCATTTCCGCGAGGCGTCTTGGGATGAAGCAATGGAGGCCGCCGCCAGCGGTCTGGCCAAGCTGCGCGATGCGGGCGGCGAGACGGTGGCGGGTTTCGGCTCGGCCAAATGCACCAACGAAGAGGCCTACCTCTTTCAAAAGCTGATCCGTCAGGGGTTCGGCCACAACAACGTCGACCACTGCACGCGGCTGTGCCACGCCTCCTCGGTCTCGGCGCTGATGGAGAACGTCGGCTCCGGCGCGGTCTCGGCCACCTTCAACGAGATCGAAAACGCCGATGTCGCCATCGTCATCGGCGCCAACCCGATCGAGAACCACCCGGTCGCCGCCACCTTCTTCAAACAGTTCGCGCAGCGCGGTGGCAAGCTCATCGTCATGGACCCGCGCGGCCATGCGCTGAAGCGTTTTGCCAGCCATATGGTGCAGTTCCGCCCCGGTGCCGACGTGCCGCTGCTCAATTCGATCATGTCGGTGATCGTCGAGGAAGGGCTTTACGATCAGGCCTATATCGACCGTTTCACCGAGAACTGGGAAGCCGAGAAGCAGCACCTCGCGGGCTTTGCGCCCGAAACGCTGGAGGATCTGACCGGCATCGACGCCGCCATGGTGCGCGACGTGGCGCGGACCTTTGCGAAAGGCAAGGCGGGGCTTATTTTCTGGGGCATGGGGGTCAGCCAGCACATCCATGGCACCGACAATTCGCGCTGCCTGATCAGCCTTGCGCTGATGACCGGCAACGTCGGCAAGCCCGGCGCGGGCCTGCACCCGCTGCGCGGCCAGAACAACGTGCAGGGCGCCTCGGACGCGGGGCTGATCCCGATGTTCCTGCCCGATTATCAGGACGTGACCGACGACGGCGTGCGCTCGGCCTTCACCGAGATCTGGGGCTCTGACGATTTCAGCGCCCAGAAGGGCCTGACGGTCACCGAGATCATGGACGCGGTGCATGCGGGCGACATTCGGGGCATGTATATCCTTGGCGAGAACCCGGCGATGTCGGACCCGGATGTGGTGCACGCCCGCGCGGCGCTCGCCAAGCTCGAGCATCTGGTGGTGCAGGACATCTTCCTCACCGAGACCGCGAATTATGCCGATGTGATCCTGCCCGCCGCTGCCTTCTACGAAAAGACCGGCACCGTCACCAACACCAACCGGCAGGTGCAGATGGGCCGCGCCGCCGCAACGCCGCCGGGCGAGGCGCGCGAGGATTGGGCGATCACCACCGAGCTGGCGCAACGGCTGGGGCTGGGCTGGACTTACACCCATCCGCGCGAGGTCTTTGCCGAGATGAAGCTGGGCATGCCCTCGCTCGACAACATCAACTGGGACCGGCTGGAGCGCGAGAACGCCGTCACCTACCCCTCGCTCTCGCCTGAGGATCCCGGCCAGCCCATCGTCTTTGCCGATGGCTTCCCCCGCGAGGGGGGCCGGGCGCGGTTCACCCCCGCCTCGGTGATCCCGCCGGACGAGACGCCCGATGCCGACTACCCGATGATCCTGACCACCGGGCGGCAGCTGGAGCATTGGCACACCGGCTCGATGACCCGGCGCTCGAAGGTGCTGGATGCGGTGGAGCCGGGGGCGAACTGTTCGCTGCATCCATCGACCCTGCGCAAGCTGGGGGTGGAGCCGGGCGGCATGGTCAAGCTGCAGACAAGACGCGGCGAGATCGAGGTGATGGCCCGCGCCGACCGCGCGGTGGCGCCGGACATGGTTTTCCTGCCCTTCGCCTATGTGGAGGCGGCGGCCAATATCCTCACCAACCCGGCGATCGACCCCTACGGCAAGATCCCCGAGTTCAAGTTCTCGGCGGTGCGGGTGACGGCGGCGTAGCGGGGCGGGAGAGCGCCCGGAACAAGGCGAAGCCACCGGGCGAGCGCCTGCCCGTCCCGGCGGGCTGGCGCTTTGCCAGCAACGCATTGCGTTCGAAAGTCGTCCGGACTTGGCAGGGATAAAGAGCAGACCTCCAGCCTCGCGGCGCCATCCCACGGGCAGGCGCTCACCCGGCTCCCGTTGCGCAACGCCTTAGCCTTCAGCCCACCTGGGGCAACCACACGGTGAACACGGCCCCGCCGCCTTCGGCATTGGCGGCGGTGATCAGCCCGCCTGCGCGCTGCACGATGCTCTGCGAGATCGACAGGCCGAGACCGGTGCCCTCGCCGCGGCGCGTGGTGAAGAACGGGTCGAAGAGCGCGCCAAGGTTCTCTTCGGCGATCCCCGGCCCGCTGTCGCGCACCTCCAGCGCTACGCCCGCCACGCCATCCCGCATCTCTTCGCGTAGGGCCAGCGAGAGCTGCCCTTCGCTGCCCATGGCCTGCGCGGCGTTGAGGATGAGGTTGATCACCACCTGCTGCATCTCGCCCGCATCGATGGCCACCAGCGGCAGCGAGGGCAGATCGCTTGCCACTTCGATCGCGCCCTTGCCAAGCGCGTGATCCGCCAGCAGCAGCGAGTCCTCGACCACCGGGCGCAGGTCCACGCCCTCGCCGCAGTCCGAGAATTCACTGGGTCGGGCGAACTTCAGCAGCTTGCCGACGATGGCCTGCATGCGCATCACCTGCCGCTCGATCAGCGTCAGCTCGGTCTCGACCGGCGCGGCGGCCTCTGCAAGCTCCATGCGGATCACCTCGACGTTGCCCTGGATCACCGCCATAGGATTGTTGATCTCATGGGCGACGCCCGCGGTGATCTCGCCGATGGAGGCCAGTTTCTCGCTCATCACCAGCTGACGATAGGTGTCTTCGAGCTTGGCATTGGCGTCGCGCAATTCGGCGGTGCGGCGGTCGACCCGGTCTTCCAGTTCCTCGGCCCATGCGCGCAGCTTGAGGTCGCGGTCCTGCACCTGATCCAGAAGCCCGTCGAGATGCGCCGCCACCTGCCCGATCTCGTCGCGGCCCACTGGCCCGATGCGCGCCGCGAGGTTGCCGCGTGCCACCCTGCGCATGGTGGCGGTCATCTTTTCGAGCGGCGCGAAAATGCCCTTGGCCATCCATAGAAACACCGGCGCCGATAGCAGCAGCACCCCGGCAAAGGCGGCCATCATCCACAGATAAGCCTTGCGCTTCGCCTCGGCGAAGGGCGCCTCAAGGAAGCCGACGTAGAGCATCCCCACCCGGTTCCCGAAGCTGTCGCTGAGCGGCAGATAGCCCGAGATGTACCAATCGTTGACCACGAAGGCGCGCGCCAGCCACGTCTGCCCCTCGTCCAGCACCGCGTTGCGCACCACCGCCGAGACCCGCGTGCCAAGCGCGCGCACGTCCTCGAAGAGGCGCACGTTGGTCGAGATGCGCACATCGTCGAGGAACAGCGTCGCGGTGCCCTGCCGCGTGCCGCCGGTCAGCGGATTGCGGTAGACCAGCGCGTTGATCGCGTCGATGAAGCCAAGGTTGCTGTTGAGCAAAATGCCCCCCACCAGCACCCCCTCGTGCCCCGGCAGGCGCACCGGGCTGGCCGAATGCACCACCATGCCCCGATCCTCGACCAGCCGGTCGGTGGGCACGGCGGCCTCGGTCTCGATCAGATCGATGCGGGCGCGTGCGTCGAGGTTGCGCGGCAGCGCGGCCAGGTCCTCGGGCGGGAAAATGTCGATGGCGGTGCGGCTGCGGCCCCGCTGCGCCTCGGCGATCACCGGCCAGCGCGCGGAGGCCTGTGCCACCGCGCCCATTGGCAAATAGTAGAGGAAATCGAGCCGCAGTTCCGCGCGTTTGGCCAGCAGGAACTCGCGGTTCGGGCCGCCGTCTTCGAAAGCCTCGGCGAAGGCGACGGACCCCGCCACGCCGCCAAGCTCCTCGCCGGTGCGGGTCATCAGCTGCGACAGATACTGCTCGGCGATGCGCAGGTCGCTCTGCACGTTGGCGGCCAGCAGATCGTCGTAATCGCCCGTCCAGCGGGTCATGCCGAGCAGCAAGAGCAACGGCATGAGAACCACCAGCGGCGCAAGCGCAAGGATCAGCAGGCGCAGACGGACGGAAATCATCGGGCGGGTCAGAGGTCTCATGCTGGCGCCGAGCCTAGCACGGGCGCGCGGGCGCGGTCAGTGCTGATGCGGCTCATGCGGATCGTCGAGCGATCCGTGGATGGCGAATTGCTCCAGTCCCGCATCGCTGGCCTCGATCACCCGGTAGCTCTCGCGCACTCCGGAGTCGGTCAACTCGCGCGCCACGGTGAGCAGCGTGTTGGGCGCGTGGTCGTCGCAGAGCTCGATCATCTGCGCCAGTTCCTCGGCGGCCACGGGGCGCGCGGCCTCGGCCGAAGGCGCGCCGTAGTAGGTGACGAAATGCTCGGCCAGACGGTCGGTCAGCACCTCAAGCTCGCCCGGCTCCAGCGCGGTGACGGCCACGAAGGTCACGCGGCCAAAGGTCTCGAGCCCGAGCCAGCCGTTGGAAAAGGCCTGCCGGGCCTTGCCGGTGAGGTCGCCCTCGGTCCAGTTGGAGAACTCGAACCCGCCCGACAGGCACCATTCGCCGGTGCGCGCAGGGCTGGCGAAGACGCGGCTGTCGCTCTCGTCGAAATGGATGGCGCGGGCGAGTTTCATGCGAAAACCTTCATGGTGCGGGTTCGAGAAGCGTGGTGAGCGGGATCACATGGGTCGTCTCGGCGTCGCGCAGCAGCATGCCGAAATCCTCGTCGACGCCAAGGAAGGTGCCGGAAAGCCCGTTTTGCGTGACCTCCTCGCCCATGTCCTGCGCCAGTGCGCGCCATTCGGAATGCAGCGCGCGGTTGCCCTCGTCTTCCCAGCGGTTGACCCAATTGAGCGTATGCCGTGCCCACGCCTCAAGCAGCGCGGGCGGCTGCACTTCGGCGCAGCCCTCGGCGTAAAGCGAGGTCTGGTCGGGCGTGTCGCCGGGGCGATCGCTGGCGGGGATCAGCGGCAGGGTGAAGCCGATGACCAGCCAGTCGGGCACCTGCGCGGGGTCTTGCGTGGCGGCCATGCAGCGGAAGCGCCCGCAGGAGGCGCCATTGACGCGGATGCCGCCGTGCCAATCCAGATGCACCGCAACCTCGGGCGGGGCCATCACGCCAAGCGCGTTCTGGAACCCCACACCGCAGAGCGGCAGCATCGCCATGGCCTGCGCCAGCGGCACCTCGGGGGCGAAGACCAGCGCCCCCTGCAGCGCGTCCGCGCCGAGCCGATAGGCGACCAGCCCGGCATCGCAGCCCAGAAGGGCGCGTTGGCAGGCATGGTCGAAGGCATCGGTGGTGACCTCCTCGCCCCACAGCAGGGGCGGGAAGGCCAGATCCTCGGCGGTGCTCATGCCACCCCCTGCGCCACCAGCGCCGCGGCGATGTCGTGGAACGACTTGGCCTGCGCGCTGTCGGGTTGGCTGACCACCACCGGCGCGCCGCCATCCGAGGCAAGGCGGATCTGCAGATCGAGCGGCACCTCGGCAAGCAGCGGCACACCGAGTTTCGCCGCCTCTGCCGCGACACCGCCATGGCCGAAGACATGCTCTTCGTGGCCGCAGTTCGAGCAGATGTGCGTGCTCATGTTCTCGACCATGCCAAGGATTGGCACGTTGAGCTGCTTGAACATGTCGATGCCCTTGCGCGCATCGAGCAGCGCCACGTCCTGCGGCGTGCTGACGACGATGGCGCCGTCGACCTTGGCCTTCTGGCTGAGGGTCATCTGCACGTCGCCGGTGCCCGGCGGCAGGTCCACGAGCAGCACGTCGAGCGCGCCCCATTGCACCTGCATCAGCATCTGCTGCAGCGCGCCCATGAGCATCGGCCCGCGCCAGACCACCGCCTGATCCTCGTTGGTCATCAGGCCGATCGACATCATGGTCACACCGTGATTGCGCAGCGGCAGGATGGTCTTGCCGTCGGGCGAAGCGGGACGGCCCGAGACGCCCAGCATCCGCGGCTGGCTCGGCCCGTAGACATCCGCATCCAGCAGGCCGACGCGGCGGCCCTGCTGCGCCAGCGCGCAGGCGAGGTTCGACGAGACGGTGGATTTGCCCACGCCGCCCTTGCCCGAAGCGATGGCGATGATGTGGTTGATGCCCGGCACCGGCTGCGGACCCTGCGGCTCGGCCTTGCGCATCTTCAGATCCGGCGGCGCCTTCTCGGTATGGCCGGTCATCACGATGGCCACCGCCGAGACACCCTCGGTGGCGCGCAGCGCGCTTTCCGCCTGCTCCTTGATCTTGGTGTAGGCGGTGCTCTGGCTGGGCGGGATTTCCATGACGAAACGCACCGCGCCCGCCTCGTCCACGTTCAGCGCGCGCACGACGCCGCTCGACATGATGTCACCGCCCGCAACCGGATCGGCAATGCTCTTCAGGACGGTCTGAACCGTCTCTCTGCTGGCTGACAAGTCTTACTCCTGTCCCTTGATCTCGCCCGTGACCTCATGGGTCAGGCCAAGCTCTTCAATCGTCACCACGGCCTTCACCGCGTAGCTTTTGCCGGCGGTCGCGTTCTCGCGCATGGCCTCTTCGATGGCCTGCTGCGAGGTGACGCCCACCTGCTTGAGGAACTTGCGCATGGACATGTTGAAATCGTCGCTCATCGGGGTCTCCCTTGGGTCGCGGCTCAATGGTCGCGCCGCTTGCTGAGATAATCGTCGGTCGTCCGCGGCCGCGGGCGTTCCCCGGCGGCGAAAGGGTTGTCCTGCGCATGATACTGCGCATTCACCCGGCAGTCGTCACACATCTGGATCATCCGCAGCTTGTCCCCGCTGAACATGGCATGGGACTGAAGCTTTTCGGTGATCCGGTCAATGGTCGACTTCACGCCGAAGAGCGAGCCGCACTCGATGCAGGCAAAGGGCTCTTCCTCGTTGATCACCCGCTGTTCCAGCGCCTCGTCGCCCAGTTGCAGGCGCGGCTCGAGGGTGATCGCATCCTCGGGGCAGATGTTGGCGCAGAGGCCGCACTGCAGGCAGGCGTCTTCCTGAAAGCGCAGCTGCGGCAGGTCGGGATTGTCGCCAAGCGCGCCCGAGGGGCAGAGCGAGACGCAAGACAGGCACAGCGTGCAGGCGTCCTGATCGACCAGCACCGCGCCATAGGGCGCGCCTTCGGGCAGCGGCAGGGTCTCGGCGCCGGGATGCAGGGCGCGGGCGGCCTGCCGGGTGATCTGGCGGCGGGTGCCCATGGGGCGCACCGGCGTGGCGACGGGCGCGGGCGCCTGCTCGGCATAGAGCGCTTCGGACATGGCGTCGGGGTCGGGCGTTTGCAGCAGCGTGACCTTGCCGCCGCCGCTGATCGCATCGGAAAGCGCCACCTGCGCCGACTGCGCGGGGATATCGGCACCCGGCCCCGGCAGCACGGTCACCGAGGCGAAACCGGCGGCCAGCGCGGCCACCGTCTCGGCATGGCCGAAGGCGCCGATGGCGCGAATTTCCATCGGGATCACGTCGGCGGGCAGGCCATCGCCGTGGCGTGCCGACAGGCGGATCATCTCGGCGCCATGCGCATCGTGCACCAGCAGGCGCGGCGCATGGCCGCCCGCCTCGAGATAGGTCTTCGCCAGCGTCTGCACCCGGCGGAAGGTGAGGTCCACCGGTGGCGCGTCGTAGCTGATCGCACCCGACGGACAGGCCGAGGAACAGGCGCCGCAGCCGGCGCAGATCATTGGGTCGATCGTCACATGCTCGCCATCGGGCGAGATCGCGCCGGTGGGGCAGAGGTCGAGGCAGTTGGTACAGCCGGTCTGACCCGCCCGCGAATGGGCGCAGAGCAGCGGCTCGGTGCGCACGTAGAGCGGCTTTTCGAAAGTGCCGACCAGATGCGAGGCGGCCATGACCGCCACCGCCACCGCCTGCGGGCGGCCCGGATCGGCGCGCAGATAGCCCTCGCGCTTTTCATGCGCCGGAAACAGCGGCGGCTCGCGGCGCAGGTCGAGGATCACGTCGCATTCCGAAATGCCGCCGTCGCGCGGCTCGGTCAGCGTGAAGGCACGGCCCTCGGGCTCGATCTGGCGCAGCGCGTCGATGGTCACGCGGAACTGCCCCAGCGCGCCCTGCGCCTTGCGCAGCTTGCCGGTCACGACGTCATAGGCGCGGGTGTCGGGAAGCTCGTCGGCCTCGTCCAGCAGCACGGTCACACCAAGATGCGGCGCCAGTTGTTCGGCGGCCTCAATCGCCACATCAAAAGACCCCAAGATGAGGCACAATCCCTCAGAGATTACATCAAGGGTCTTCTCGGGGGCGGCAGGCAGCATGGCCTCGGCGGCGAGGGCGGACATTTTGGCCACTTTGGAGCCTTGGTCTGCGCTCCACCCGGCGCGGTCGCGCAGATCCAAAAGCGGCGCAGGCTCGACCCCCAGTTCCTCGGCCAGTGCCTCGAAGGTGCGGCTCTCCTGCGTGCAGCACAGGACAACATTCCCCTGCGTCAATCCCTTTGCGGCGCGGTCCGCCTGGGTGGTGCAGAGCGCTTTGCAGGGCGCGGTGACCTCGAATCCCGTCGCCTTGGAGAGGGCCTCGGCATCGATGGACTGACTGCCCATACAATCACATGTTATCAAGGTCTTGGTCATAGTTTCCTTCCTGGCAGACGGCGCATCTTTAGGGCTTTCGTCGCTCGGTGAGACCGCTAGCTAGACCCGATTCGCCTGTGCCCACAACTCAATTCCTCGGGCGGAAAGCCGCCGATCCCGCAGCGCGCCCTAGGCTGGGGGCCAGGGTGATTCGCATGCTGCGCCGCGGCACTTTTCCAGAGCAAAAAACTCGGGATGGACATTTCGTCCCTGCCTCATTTTTGCCCATTGCCCGACTACCCAAAATGTCCAGTCGAGGCCGCAGAATACCGCGGTGCACCAATTGGCCCTTTCACCATGAGGTCTACATGTTTCAATGAGCGCGGGAGGAAGGATATCACTGTGACCGGTCATCCGAGCAACGATCAATTCATGTCCATCGGCGTGGTTCTGCGCCGCACCCCCGGCGTCACCCGCTGGGCGAAATGGGCTTGGCGCGCCGTCGCGGTGCTGCCGGGCGCGGGCCCGGCGGACTGGCGAGAGCTGCGCCGTGAGGGGGATGTGGTCGAATATCACGCCGGAACGCTGGCGCTGGAACTCTACCGCGCCGAGACCGAAGCCTATCTGCACGGCATCACCGCCCGCGAGCCGAGCGTCTATGTGATCATGCGCCCCACGCTGGGCGAGCACCCGTTCGAAATCGTGCTGGTCACCGCCTCGCCCTACGAGGCGCAGGACTATTCCGACAGCGGCGAGGACATCGTTGAAAAGGTGCCCATGCCCGCCGGGCTGCTCGCTTGGGTCGGCGATTTCGTCGAGCGTTATCATGAAGAAGAAGAGTTCGTGAAACGTCGCAGGGATCGTGCAAAGGTGGACGGCAAACAGGACGGCATCGGCGATCCGCGCATCTCGACCAGCGCGGATGTCTACGCCTCGCCCGCCCTGAAGCGAGGGAGGCTGCAGTGAAAGATTTCTGGTCCCGCCGCAAGGCCGCCGTCGAGGCCGAGACCCGCGCCGAGGAAAAGGCGCAGGATGATGCCCGCCGCGCGGAAACCGAGGCACAGCTTGCCGAGCGCAGCGACGAGGAGCTCTTGGCCGAGGCCGGCCTGCCGCTGCCCGAAGAGATCACCGATGGCGAGATGGTGCGCAAGTTCCTGCAATCGCAGCTGCCCAAGCGCCTGAAGAACCGCGCGCTGCGCACGCTGTGGCGCTCGAACCCGGTGCTGGCCTGCCTCGACGGGCTGAACGACTACGATGGCGACTTCACCGCCGTGACGCCCGCTGCCGACTTCAAGACCACCTATCAGGTGGGCAAGGGGCTGCTGGCGCACCTCGAATACGTTGGCCAGAAGGACGACGATGAGGCCGCTCCTGCCGAGGCCGCGGAAGACCCGCAGTCTGTGGCCGACGCAGGTTTGGCTGATGCGGGCCTGACTGATGAGGGCCCCACCGATGCCGGAACCGCCTCGATCCGCGCGCCCGAAACGCTCGGACCGACGGTAGAGGCGCAACCGGTGATCCCGCCGCTACAGCCCGCCGAGCCGCAGGCGGTGCAGACCGCCCAGATTGACCCCGAGCCCGAGGAAAGCCCCCTGCCCGCCAACGCGCGGCGCATGCGCTTTTCCTTCGAGGCCTGATGATGACGGACACCCCTAAAATGACCGCTGCCCCCGACATCCGCATCGCCGAAGAAGACCGTCTTCGCGCCGATCTTTACAACTTCCTTGGCCTGATCCTTGCGCGGCCTGCCGATCAGGGGTTGATCGACCAGACCGCCGGGCTGACCGGAGACGAGAGCCCGATCGGCGAGGCGGTGACCACGCTGGCCAAGGTCGCGCGCCTGTCGAAACCGAAAGCGGTGGAGAGCGAGTACAACCGCCTCTTCATCGGGCTCGGGCGCGGCGAATTGCTGCCCTATGCGTCCTACTATCTGACGGGCTTTCTGAACGAGAAGCCGCTGGCGCTGCTGCGGCAGGACATGACCGCACGCGGCCTCGCGCGCGCCGAGAATGTCTTTGAGCCCGAGGACAATATCGCAAGCCTGATGGAAATGATGGGCGCGATGATCGTCGGTCGCTTCGGCACGCCGGCGACGCTGGGCCAGCAGAAGAGCTTTTTCAACAAGCACATCGGCCCCTGGGCCGGGCATTTCTTTTCGGATCTCGAAGGTGCCAAGAACTCCGTTTTCTACGCCCCTGTTGGCCGTCTTGGCCGGGCGTTCATGGAGCTTGAGGCAGAAGCCTTCCGGATGAGCGCGGAGTGATCCGCATAGGGGCGGGCAACCGCCGCAACCCAGAGAGAGGAGGTCTCTCAATGAAGAGGAAAGACGAGCAGGCGAGCAGCCGCCGCGATTTCCTGAAGCTGGCTTCGACCGCCGCGCCGCTTGCGGCCGTCGCCGTGGCCACCACCAACGGGACCGAGGCCGAGGCCGCCGAGCCCGATCTGCAGTCGAACAAGCTGCAGGATACCGCGCACACCCGCGCCTATTACGCCGCCGCCCGGTTCTGACCGGACGAGGCTTTCCCCGCCAAGGACGACTGGTTGCGTGACGCCCGACTGTCCAAGGCTCTGAGCATAACCAAGCAAGCGAGGCACCATGGGGGGCCGAGCACGCAAGGGGAGAGAGAAACATGTTGAGGAAAAAGACCAACGGGGTTGCGCGACGCCCCCAGCGGACAAGTATCCTTTCCGAGGCGGCCAATGCCTCGGTTGATCGCCGCGCCTTCCTGCGCGGCTCGGGTCTGGCCATCGGCGGTCTGGCGGCGGTTGCCGCGACCGGCGGCACCGTGACCCAAGCCACCGCCGCCACGGCGGCCGCGGGCGACGTGAAGACCGTCAAATCGGTCTGCACCCACTGCTCGGTCGGCTGTACGGTGATGGCAGAGGTGCAGGGCGGCGTCTGGATCGGGCAAGAGCCCGGCTGGGACAGCCCCTTCAACCTCGGCTCGCATTGCGCCAAAGGCGCCTCGGTGCGCGAGCACGCGCACGGCGAGCGGCGCCTGAAGTACCCGATGAAGAAGGTGGGCGGCGAATGGCAGCGCATCTCGTGGGAGCAGGCGATCAACGAGATCGGCGACCAGATGATGGACATCCGCGACAGCTCGGGTCCTGACTCGGTCTACTGGCTCGGCTCGGCCAAGCACAGCAACGAACAGGCCTATCTGTTCCGCAAGTTCGCCGCCTATTGGGGCACCAACAACGTCGATCACCAGGCACGTATCTGCCACTCGACGACGGTTGCCGGCGTTGCGAACACATGGGGCTACGGCGCCATGACCAACTCGTACAACGACATCCACAAGTCGCGTGCGATCTTCATCATCGGCGGCAACCCCGCCGAGGCGCACCCGGTTTCGCTGCAGCACGTGCTGAAGGCGAAAGAGCAGAACAACGCGCCGCTGATCGTCTGCGACCCGCGCTTCACCCGCACCGCCGCCCATGCGGACGAATACGTCCGCTTCCGTCCGGGGTCGGACGTGGCGCTGGTCTGGGGCCTGCTGTGGCACATCTTCGAGAACGGCTGGGAAGACAAAGACTTCATCCGCAGCCGCGTCTGGGGCATGGATGAGATCCGCACCGAGGTCGCCAATTGGACGCCCGACGAGGTCGAGCGTGTGACCGGCGTGCCGGGCAGCCAGCTCGAGCGCGTGGCGCGGACGCTGGCCAACAACCGTCCGGGCACCGTGATCTGGTGCATGGGTGGCACGCAGCACACCAACGGCAACAACAACACCCGTGCCTACTGCATCCTGCAGCTGGCGCTCGGGAACATGGGCACCGCCGGCGGCGGCACCAACATCTTCCGCGGCCACGACAACGTGCAGGGCGCAACCGACCTTGGCGTTCTGGCCGACACGCTGCCGGGCTACTACGGCCTGACCGCGGGCAGTTGGGCACACTGGGCGCGCGTCTGGGAAGAGGATCTGGACTGGCTGAAAGGCCGCTTTGCCACCATGCAGGGCAAGGACGGCAAGGATAAGGCCATGATGAACCTGACCGGCATCCCCGTCAGCCGCTGGATCGACGGTGTGCTCGAGGCGAAGGAAAACCTCGAACAGCCCGACAACACCCGCGCCATGGTGTTCTGGGGCCACGCTCCGAACTCGCAGACCCGCCTCAAGGAAATGAAGACGGCGATGGAGAAGCTCGACCTGCTGGTCGTGGTGGACCCCTATCCCACCGTCTCGGCGATCCTGCACGACCGGACCGACAACACCTATCTGCTGCCGGCCGCGACGCAGTTCGAGACCTACGGCTCGGTCACCGCGTCGAACCGCTCGATCCAGTGGCGTGACAAGGTTGTGGATCCGCTCTTCGAGAGCCTTCCGGATCACATCATCCTGCACAAATTCGCCAGCAAGTTCGGCTTTGCGGACCGCATGTTCCGCAACATCCAAGTGAACGGTGAAGAGCCGCTGATCGAGGATCTGACGCGCGAGTTCAACAAGGGTATGTGGACCGTGGGCTATACCGGCCAGTCGCCGGAACGTCTCAAGATGCACATGGCCAACCAGCACACCTTCGACCGCACCACGCTGCGCGCGCTGGGTGGTCCGGCTGACGGCGACTATTACGGCATGCCGTGGCCGTGCTGGGGCACGCCAGAGATGAACCACCCGGGCTCTGCCAACCTCTACGACATCTCGATGCCGGTGGCCGAGGGCGGTCTGCCCTTCCGTGCCCGCTACGGCGTGGAGCGCAACGGCGAGAACCTTCTTGCCGAGGGCTCTTACACTGTCGGTTCCGAGATCGAGGATGGCTATCCCGAGTTCACCATGCAGATGCTGATCGATCTCGGCTGGGACAGCGATCTGACGCCCTACGAGCGGAAGATGATCGAATTCGTCGCAGGCTACATCGACGAGCGCCCCGAGACGGACACGGACCTTGGCGAGCAATCGCAGACCGGGCCCTACCCGTCGGACGCAGCCGAGAAGATCGGCGGCGTGAACTGGAAGACCGACCTTTCGGGCGGCATCCAGCGCGTGGCGATCAAACATGGCTGCGCGCCCTACGGCAACGCCAAGGCACGCTGCGTGGTCTGGACCTTCCCGGATCCGGTCCCGGTGCACCGCGAGCCGCTCTACACCAACCGGCGCGATCTGGTGGAAGACTACCCGACCTACGACGACAAGACTTTCTGGCGGGTGCCGACCATGTACGCCTCGATCCAGAAGAACGACTTCTCGAAGGACTATCCGATCATCCTCACCTCCGGCCGTCTGGTCGAATACGAGGGTGGCGGCGACGAGACCCGGTCCAACCCGTGGCTCGCCGAGCTTCAGCAGAACATGTTCGTCGAGATCAACCCGCGCGACGCCAACAACCTTGGTGTGCGTGACGGGGCGGACGTCTGGGTCGAAGGCCCGGAGGGCGGCAAGGTCAAAGTGATGGCCATGGTCACCCCGCGGGTGGGCGAAGGCGTTGCCTTCATGCCCTTCCACTTCGGCGGCTATTTCGAGGGTGAAGACCTGCGCTCGAAGTATCCCGACGGGGCGGACCCGATCGTGCTGGGCGAGTCGACCAACACCGCGCAGACCTATGGCTATGACTCCGTCACACAGATGCAGGAGACCAAAGCCACTCTCTGCAAGATCATGCCGGCGTAAGGAGAGCGATACATGGCACGAGCTAAATTCCTCTGCGATGCCGAACGCTGCATCGAGTGTAACGCCTGCGTCACCGCGTGTAAGAACGAACACGAGGTGCCGTGGGGCATCAACCGCCGACGGGTGGTGACCATTCAGGACGGCCAGCCGGGCGAACGCTCGATCTCGGTCGCCTGTATGCACTGCTCGGACGCGCCCTGTATGGCCGTCTGCCCGGTGGACTGCTTCTACCAGACCGAAGAAGGTGTGGTGCTGCACTCCAAGGACCTGTGCATCGGCTGCGGCTACTGCTTCTACGCGTGCCCCTTCGGCGCGCCGCAGTACCCGCAGGCGGGCAACTTCGGGTCGCGCGGCAAGATGGACAAGTGCACCTTCTGCAACGGCGGCCCGGAAGAGAACAATTCCGCAGCCGAGTTCCAGAAGTACGGGCGCAACCGGATCGCCGAGGGCAAACTGCCCATCTGCGCCGAGATGTGCTCGACCAAGGCCCTGCTGGCCGGTGACGGCGACGAAGTGTCGTCGATCTACCGCGAGCGCGTGGTGGCCCGTGGCTTCGGCTCGGGCGCCTGGGGCTGGGGCACCGCCTACGACGAAAAGGCCAACTGAGCCATCCCGGCAGGCCCGCGGGCCTGCCGCCACTTCAAGTCCCGCGCGGGGCGGCGATGGCCGCCGTTCCGCGCGGTTCTGGCGTGAACCTACATCCGGGAGATGACCATGCTGCGCCAATTGCTGGCCCTTTTCGCACTGGTCCTGATGGTCGCCGCCCCGTTGGGCGCCGCGGCTCAGGACGCTGTTTTGCTGCCACCCGAGCCCGACCGTTCCGCCACAGGCGGGGCGCAGACGCTCGAGGACATCATGCGCCGGCAAGCGGGCATCGAGATCGATGACAGCTTCCGCCGCGACAACATCGGCGGCGACGCCAACAACGTGCCGGGCATGGGTCCGCTCGGCGGCGCCTCGGACCCCGATCTGTGGCGCGCCCTGCGCTACAATGAGGCCGACGTGCGCGCCTCGACCCTCAATCCCAACGGCAAGGTGCTGATCCAAGACGGCGGCATGTGGTGGCTCGACTTCCGGGAAGGCCCGCTGCGGACCTATGGCGGCTGGCTGCTGCTCGGCACAATCGCCATCCTTGCGGTGTTCTTCCTGCTGCGTGGCCGGGTGAAGATCGACGGCGGCAAGACCGGCAAGACCGTGCAGCGTTTCAAGTGGATCGAACGCTTTGCGCATTGGACGCTGGCGGGCTCGTTCCTGCTGCTGGGGTTCACCGGGCTGTTCACCCTTTTCGGGCGCAAGTATCTGATCCCGCTCATGGGGCATGATTTCAACTCGGTGCTGCTGCATTACTCCAAGCTGATCCACAACAACGTCAGCTGGGCCTTCATGCTGGCGCTGATCATGGTTTTCGTCATGTGGATCTGGCACAACCTGCCCGACCGCACCGACATCACCTGGTTCGCGCAGGCCGGTGGCATCATCGGCAACAAGCACCCGCCCGCCAAGAAGTTCAACGCCGGTCAGAAGATCATCTTCTGGAGCGTCATCCTGCTCGGCGCCTCGGTGTCGGTCTCGGGCCTGTCGCTGCTCTTCCCCTTCGATCTGCCGCTCTTTGACAAGACCTTCGCGATCCTCAACGACTGGGGCGTTCCGGGATGGATCGGCATGGAGAGCTTCCCGGTGGCCCTCGCCCCGCAGGAAGAGATGCAGTTCGCGCAGCTTTGGCACGCCATCGTCGCCTTCCTGCTGATGGCGGTCATTATCGGCCACATCTACATCGGCACGATCGGCATGGAAGGCGCCTATGACGCCATGGGCTCCGGTCAGGTCGATGAGAACTGGGCGCATCAACACCACTCGATCTGGTACGACAAGGTGAAGGAACGCGAAGCCGCCGAGGCCCGCAAAGCCGCCGGCAATTCGGCCACTCCGGCGGAGTGAGCCCATGGGCCGGCTGGCCTTCGCCTTTGTGCTGACGCTCTGTGCCGCCCCGCTGGCGGCGCAGGGCGAAAGCGTTCCCGAGTTCAGCACCTTAAAGGGTCACGGTGGGCCGATCATGGCGATTGCCGTCTCTCCCGAGGGGCAATTGGCAACCGGCAGTTTCGACAATTCCGTCGGGCTCTGGGAGGACGGCGTTCCGAGCTGGCTCGAAGGGCATGAGGCGGCGGTGACAGCGCTGACCTATGGCCCCGGCGGCACACTGGTCTCGGGCGGCGATGATTTCGCCGTGCGGGTCTGGGGCGAGACGCCGCGTGTGCTGGGCCATCATCAGGGCAAGGTCGCGGCGCTTGCGGTCTCGCCCGATGGGCAAACGCTCGCCAGCGGCAGCTGGGACGGCACGATCCGCCTCTGGCCTCTGACCGGCGGCGAGGGCAGCGCCCTGCCCGCGCCGGGCGCCGGGGTCAACGCGCTTGCCTTTGGCCCGGACGGAACGCTCTACGCCGGAACCATGAGCGGCGCGCTGCTACGCTACGCCCAGGAGGGCGGCGCCCCTGTGCCGATGGTGCAGCACGGCTTTGGCATCAACCGTATCACCCTCGGCCCCGACTGGATCGCCTATGGCGCGGTGGATGGCGGCACGCGTGTGCTGGACCTCGAGACCGGCGCGCAGATCGCCGATCTCACGCTCGAGCGGCGGCCCATCCTGTCGATGGCCCACCACCCCGCCACGCATCAGTTGGCGGTGGGCGACGGCGAAGGCTTCATCATGATCGTCGACACGCAGAGCTGGCAGATCACCCGCGACTTCCGCGCCACCCGTCAAGGGCCGGTCTGGGCGCTGGCCTTCTCGACCGATGGCACGGTGATCCACGCTGGCGGGCTCGACGATGTTGCCTATGCGTGGCCGGTCGAGATGCTTGATGCATTCGAGCCCGGCATCTCCGGCGCGCGCAGCTTCCTGCGCGATGCCGAGACCATGCCCAATGGCGAGCGGCAGTTCATGCGCAAATGTTCGATCTGCCACGCCACAACCCCCGGCCCCTCGCGCAAGGCAGGGCCGACGCTGCACGGTGTCTTTGGCCGACCCGCGGGCACGGTGCCGGGCTACATCTACTCCGACACGCTGAACGGCGCGGGCATCATCTGGGACGAGACCACGATCGACGCGCTGTTCGATCAGGGGCCGGATCACTACATTCCCGGCTCCAAAATGCCCATGCAGGTGATCGCGGGCAGCGATGACCGCGCCGACCTGATAGACTATCTCAAACGGGCCACCACAGAGCAGCCCACCAAAGGAAAGTGACCACTTATGAAAGCCATGTTCACCGGCTTTGCCGCCATCATCGTTATCGGCATCGTGGCCTATTTCGGCCTGCACGAGATCGGCTTCTCTTCGGCTGAGGTCTATTCCACCTCCAACGCCCGGCTCGACGACCACTGAGCCGCGCATGACGCCGAAGGACGCCTCCGCCGACGACTACGGCCCGACGCTGGCCGGTGCCTCGATCCTCGTGGTCGATGACGAGCCGGGCATGCGCAATTTTCTGGTCAAGATGCTGGGGCCGCGCGTGCAGCGGGTGGAAGAGGCGGCCTCGGCGCAGGAGGCGACGCAAAAGCTCGACGCGGCGCATTTCGATCTGGTGATCCTCGACAACGTCATGCCCAAGACGACCGGGCTCGACTGGCTGGCAGAGCAGCAGCGCAAGGGCTTTTTCGGGGACACCATCCTGATCACCGCCTATGCCGATCTTGATACGGCGATCACCGCGCTGCGCGCCGGGGTCAGCGATTTTGTCCTGAAGCCGTTTCGCGCCAATCAAATCCTTGGCGCCGTGGCGCGCACGCTCGACCGCAAGTACCTGCGCCGCGACAACACGCTGCTGCGACGTGAACTGCGCACCGGCCATTTCCAAGGCAAGCTGATCGGCAAATCCGAGGTGATGGTCGCGGTGCGGGCGCTGCTTGCCAAGCTGGCTCCGCTGCCCACCCCGGTGCTCTTCACCGGCGCAAGTGGCACCGGCAAGGAACTGGCCGCGCGGCATCTGCACCAGCTTTCGGATCGCGCCGAGAAACCCTTTGTGCCGGTCAACTGCGCCGCCATCGCCCCCGACCGCATGGTGCAGGAGCTCTTTGGCAGCCTCGAAGGCGGCGAGCGGTTGAAGCCGGGGCTGCTGCTGCTGGCGGATGGCGGCACGCTCTTCCTCGATGAGGTGGCGCAGATGCCCGAGCCGCTTCAGGCGGCACTTTTGCGCGTGCTCGAGGATCAGCGGATCCGCCCCGCCGGGGCCGAGCGGGAACTGCCGCTGAACCTGCGCTTTCTCTTCGCCACCAATGCCGATCTGCCGCAGATGGTGGCGCAGGGCAAATTCCGCGCCGACCTCTATCACCGGATCAACGTGCTGACGGTGGAGATGCCGCCGCTCTCGGATCGGTCGGATGACATCCTCGAACTGGCGGCGCTCTTCACCAAGCAGTTCAGTCAGGCGCTGGGGATGCCCGGCCTCACCCTCGACGAGCAAACGCTGCTCAAGCTGCGGCGCTACGACTGGCCGGGCAACGTGCGCGAGCTGCGCAACCTCGTGGAACGCTCGGTGATCCTTGGCGGCTTTCCCGAGGAATTCGCGGGCGCGGGCAGCGTCACCGGCGCGCAGGCGATCGAGGATCTCGACCTCGTGGTGCAGCGCCACATCCTGCATATGCTCGACCTCTGCGACGGCAACCGGGCCGAGGCGGCGCGCCGCTTGGGCGTGTCGCGCAAGACCATCGACCGCAAGATGGCGCAATGGGGCGAAGAGAGCGTTTCACCGCCGCCGCCCCTGCGCTAGGCTCGGGGAAAACCCGGCGGAGCAGACCCATGCGCAAAACAGTCAAATCCCGAAGCTTCGGGCCCCTCTGGGCGGGCGCCCTGTGCTGTCTTTTGCTGGCAGCCTCCCCCGCCGCAGCGCTCGACCGGGCGGCGGTGGAGCGGCAGTTTCGCGGCTGGCTGGAGCAGACGGTTTGGCCGCAGGCGGCGCGCAAGGGCGTGTCGCGCGGCACCTTTGAGGCGGCCTTTGCGGGGGTTGCGCTCAACTGGGATTTGCCCGATCTGGTGCCCCCGGGAACCCAGCCGCAGACCCCCAAACAGCAGCGGCAGGCCGAGTTCGGCCAGCCTGCGAAATACTTCAGCCGCGGCTCTATCGACGGTGCCACCAGCGTCGGGCGGCAGATGGCAAAGCGCCACGCTTCGGCCCTTGCCGCGACCGAGAGGGCAACCGGCGTGCCCGGGCGCATCATCCTCGGCATCTGGGGGCGCGAAAGCGGCTATGGCCGCGTCTCGATCCCGCATAGCGCCTTTGAAGTGCTGGGCACCAAGGGCTTCATGTCCACGCGTGCCGAGTATTTCACCGATGAGCTGATCGCCGCGCTGCAAATCGCCGAGGCCGGGCATGCGCCTGCCGGGGAGATGAAAAGCTCTTGGGCCGGGGCGCTCGGGCAGCCGCAGTTCATGCCGTCGAATTTCCTGAAATATGCCGCCGACGGCAATGGCGACGGCCATGCCGACATCTGGCGTTCGGAGGCGGACACCATCGCCTCGATCGGCACCTATCTTGCCAAACACGGCTGGCAGAGCGGGCGGGATTGGGGCTTTGAGGTGCGCGTGCCTGCCGCGGTGTCCTGCACGCTCGAAGGCCCGGATCAGGGCAAGCGCATCTCGGACTGGGAGAAGCTGGGCATCACCCGCGTCTCGGGCCGCCCCTTCCCCGAGCATGAACGGCGCGGCGTGGGATTTCTGCTGATGCCCGCCGGGCGGCATGGCCCCGCCTTCATCGTCACGCCCAATTTCTACGTGCTGAAGGACTACAATATGAGCGACCTTTACGCGCTCTTCGTCGGGCACGTGGGGGACCGCATCCAATATGGCGTCGGTGATTTCAGCGCCTCATGGGGCTCGGTCGGCGGGCTCTACCGCTCGGATGTGGCCGCCATGCAGCGCGCGCTGGAGCGGATGGGCCAAGACGTGGGCGGCGCCGACGGGCTTCCGGGGTTCAAGACGCGGCGCTCGATCGGGCGCTGGCAAGAGGCGCAGGGCCGCCCCGCCACGTGCTTCCCCGAGGCCGCGATGAAATCGGCGCTGCGCTAGGCGTTCCAGACCACCTCGCCGAAGCGCGACAGATCATAGCCACCAAGGTTTTCGGCGCGGCTGCGGAAGGGCCCCGAGCGGCAGAAATCCAGAAGGCTCTGCAGCGCCGGTTCGAAATAGGCGCGGCGGTCGATCAGCAGGTCGAAGCGCTCCTCGATGAGCGGCACGAAGCGCAGCCCGTAGCTGCGCGCCACCGACTCGAGCCCGAAGGTCACATCCGCCTCGCCGCGCCGCACGCTCTGTACCGCCTCATCCTCGGTGCGCTCGGTGGGGGTGAACGTGAGGCTGCCCAGATCGACCCCCGCCTCCTGCGCCAGTTCGCGCAGCAGCACGGCGGTGCCCGAGCCCTCCTGCCGGGGCGCGACGCGCAGCCCGGGCAGACCGGCCAGCCCCTGCGGTGCCGGGCCGTCTTCGCGCAGCACCAGCCCGCGGCGGCGCGCGGCAAAAGCGATCAGCACCACATCCTGCCCCTCTGCAGCAGCACGGGCAGCGGCGAGGTTCCAACTGCCATCAGGCGCGCGCACATGCAGACCGCTGGCCACACCCTCGCGCGCGGCAAAGCGGGTCAGCCCGTCCTGCGAGCCGTCAAAGAACGTCGCAAGCCCGCAGCGGGACTGGCGGATCGCCCAATCAAGCAAGGGATCGTGGCTGCCCAGAAAGACACCGGGCCGCGCCGCCTGCGGCATCATGAACCCACCGCTCTGCGCGCCTTCGATCCAGGCGCGGATCTCGGCGGCGGGGAACAGCAGCTTTCCGGTGGCGCGCGAACAGGGCACCTCGCCCGAGGCGGCAAGATCGTAGACCTTGCGCTCTTTCAGGCGCAGCAGATCGGCCAGTTCGCGGACGGTGAGATATTCGTGAGGCGGGATCTGCAGGTCGGTCATCTGGGTCTGTCTTGGTGGGGGCGGCAGCACGCCGCCCCCGGACCCTATCAGTTCTTCGGCGCGTTGGGGAAGAACAGCTGCTGACCGTCGACTTTATAGTCGGCGATCACCTTCTGACCTTCGTCCGAGATCAGCCAGTCCGCGAAGTCCTGCGCCGCGTCGATTTTCACCGAGGGGCATTTTTCCGGGTTCACCGGGATCACGCCGTACTGGTTGAAGAGATTCTCGTCGCCTTCGACCTCAACCGCGTAATCCTGCTTGTTCTGGAAGCTGATCCAAGTGGCGCGGTCGGTCATCACATAGGCGCCCATGCCGATGCCTGCGTTCAGCGTCGCGCCCATGCCAGAGCCGGTCTCGCGATACCACTCGCCCGAGGCTTCGGTGGGGTCGATGCCCGCGGCCTTCCACAGCGCGACCTCTTTCTTATGGGTGCCGCTGTCATCGCCGCGCGAGGCAAAGAGCGCGCCCGCCTCGGAGATCTTGGTCAGCGCCGCCTCGACATCGTCCATGCCGTTCACGCCCGCCGGGTCGCTCTCGGGGCCGACTATGACAAAGTCGTTGTACATGAGATCCGTGCGCTCGGTGCCAAAGCCCGCCGCGACGAATTTCTCTTCCGACGGTTTGGCGTGCACCAGCAACAGGTCGCCATCGCAATTCTCGGCGTTCTTGATCGCCTGTCCGGTGCCCACGGCCACGACGTTGACGGTGATGCCGCTCTCGCCGGTGTAGATCGGCAGCAGGTAGTCATAGAGCCCCGAGTTGGCGGTCGAGGTGGTGGACTGCACGATGATCGACTGCTCCTGCGCAAGCGCGCCGCCGGCGAGGCCGAGGGTGAGCGCGGTGGAGGCGATCAGTTTGGCAAATTTCATCTGTGGCTTCCTTTTGCCTTGGTCATCAAAAAACTGGTGAAGGTCCGGCGGCGGTCAGAGAACGATCCGCCCGGCCAGATAATCCCGCGCCACTTGGCTTTGCGGCTCGGGAAAGAACTCGGCGGCGCGGCTGTGCTCGGCAACCCGCCCGCGGTGCAGGAAAACGACATCATCGGCCATGCGGCGCGCCTGCCCGATGTCATGGGTGACAAAGATGATGCGGGTGCCGTGGGCACGCGCCTCGGACACGATGCGCTCGATCACCAGCACCGAGGCAGGATCGAGGCTGGCGGTGGGCTCATCAAGGAACAGCACCTCGGGATCGGTGGCCAGCGCGCGCGCCAGCGCCAGCCGCTGCGCCTCGCCGCCCGAGAGCAGCCGTGCGGGCTGGCGCGCCTTGTGCAGCAGCCCTACGCCCTCAAGCAGCCGGTCCCGGCGGCGGCGGTCGCCGCCCCGCGCCTTGAGGACGAAATCCATATTGGCGGCGACCGAGCGGCGCAGCAGAACCGGCTTTTGGAACACCAGCGCCTGCCGCCCCGTGGCCTCGGCCGCGGGCGTTCCGTTCCAGCTGATCTCGCCGGTGCTGGGGGCCAGAAGACCATGCAGCGCCTTGAGCATCAGGCTTTTGCCCGCCCCATTCGGCCCCATGATCACCGTGCAGCCCCCCGGCGCAAGCGACAGCTCGACGCCATCCAGAAGCGGCGCCCCGTCCACCTCGAGCCGCAGACCTTGCACGCGCAGCGGCAAAAGCGGCGCGGGATGGCCAACGCTGCCTCTGGCGCGGGACAAGGGCGGCACGGCGGTGATCTGCAGGTCAGACATTGATCCCCTCACGCATAGGCCTGCCGCGCGGCGGTCATCCGTAGCGTCTGCACCCCGGCGTTCACCCCCAATGCCAGCACCAGCAGGATGATCCCCAGCGCCAGCGCGAGCGGCAGATCGCCCTTCGAGGTTTCCAGCGCGATGGCAGTGGTCATCACCCGGGTCAGATGGTCGATATTGCCTCCGACGATGATCACCGCCCCGACCTCGGCGACGGCGCGACCAAAGCCCGCGAGCCCAACGGTCAGCAATGCGTAGCGCCCGTCCCAGAGCAGCGTGGTGATGCTCTGCCAGCGGCTGAGGCAGAGCGAGCGGAACTGCTCGGCGTATTCGCTGTGCAGATCCTCCAGTTGCTGCCGAGAGAGGGCGGCGACGATGGGCACGATGAGGATGGTCTGCGCCGCGATCATCGCGCCGGGCGTATAGAGCAGCCCCAGAAACCCCAGCGGGCCGGAGCGGGAGAGGTAGAGATACACCAGCAGGCCAACGACCACCGGCGGCAGCCCCATCAGCGCATTCATCACCACCAGCACCGCGCCACGCCCACGGAACCGGCTCACCGCCACCAGCGCCCCGATGGGCAGCCCGATGGCGCAGGCCAGCAGTGTCGCGCTGAGACTGACCTGCAGCGACAGACCGACGATCTCATAGAGATCGGCCTCGCCGGACAGCACCAGCGAGAGCGCCAGACGGAAGGCCTCCCCGATATCTTGCAAAATTTACTCTCCCTGCGGAAATTTTGCGTCATAGTGACTATGCACCCTCTCGCGCAGGACGCAAGCTCAGTCAATAGTTTGAATGAAATAAGGCCCGCTCCGAAGAGCGTGCCTTGATTGCAGAGGGACTGCAAAATTTCCCGAGAGCCCGGAACGCCCGGAAAGCTGCCCTAGAACGGCAGCCCCACGTAGTTCTCTGCAAGGTCCTTGCGGGCGGTCTCTGAGTCCGACAGGTGCAGCAGTGTGGCCCGGCGCATCTCTTCGGCAAAGCTGTCCTCGCCCTCGAAACGGTGCAGCATTGTGGTCATCTGCCAGCTGAAGCGCATCGCCTTCCAGATACGCGTCAGCGCGCGCTCGGAATAGCCGTCGATGCCGCTCTCCTTGCCCTGCTTCACCGCCTCGATCAGCGCTTCGTGCAGGTAGTAGACATCAGACACCGCAAGGTTCAGCCCCTTCGCGCCGGTCGGCGGCACGATATGCGCGGCATCGCCCACAAGGAACAGCCGCCCCCAGCGCAGCGGCTCGGAGACAAAGCTGCGCAGCGGTGCGATGGATTTCTCGATCGACGGGCCGGTGATCAGCTTGGCCGCCGCCTCGGACGGGATGCGGCGCTTGAACTCGGTCCAGAAACGCTCGTCCGACCAGTCCTCGACCTTGTCCGACAGCGGCACCTGCACGTAGTAGCGCACGAGGTTCTCGTTGCGCATCGAGGCCAGCGCAAAGCCATGCGGCGAGTTGGCGTAGATCAGTTCGTCATGCACCGGCGGGGTGCGCGAGAGGATCCCAAGCCAGCCGAAGGGATAGACCCGCTCGAACTCGCGGCGTTTTGCCTCGGGGATGGTCTTACGGCTGACACCGTGGAAGCCGTCGCAGCCCGCCACATAGGCGCAGGCAACACGGTGGCGCTGACCGTCCAGCGTATATTCCACCGCCGCTTCGGAGGCCTCGAGGTCGTGGATCGTGACATCCTCGACCCCGTGGATCACCTGCGTGCCCATGGTGTCCTGCGCATCGTAAAGATCATGGGTCACCTCGGTCTGGCCGTAGATCATGACCTGCTTGCCGGTGAGCGCCTTGAAGTCGATGTGCACCATCAGTTCGGCGTCGGTGAGATAGGTGCCGTCGTGCGGGATGCCCTCGGCATCCATGCGCGCGCCCACGCCCGCCTCGCGCAGCAGTTCCACCGTGCCCCATTCAAGAATACCCGCCCGGATGCGCGACAGCACATGCTCGCGG
Source organism: Salipiger sp. CCB-MM3 (assembly GCF_001687105.1). Taxonomy (NCBI): domain Bacteria; kingdom Pseudomonadati; phylum Pseudomonadota; class Alphaproteobacteria; order Rhodobacterales; family Roseobacteraceae; genus Salipiger; species Salipiger sp. CCB-MM3. Next base: position 205,165 of record NZ_CP014598.1, on the reverse strand, counting down.
CTCGAACGTTCCAGCACCACGGTCGCGACTCCGGCGCGGTTCAGAAGCTGCGACAGCAGCAGGCCCGACGGCCCGCCGCCGATGATCACGACGTCGGTTTTCATGCATATTCCTCCCATCTTTCGCCGCCACCCTAGGCCCGGAGGGGGCTCGCGCGAATAGACGGTCCGCGCAAAGGCTGGTACTATTCGTGCATGACCCTGCGTGCGCAAATTCCTCAGTTCGACCTTTTCGGAGAGACCGGCGGCTTCCCCGACACCGTGCATTGCGAGCGGATATGGGACCGGGCGCGGCTGCACGACTGGGTGATTTCACCGCACAGGCATGCTGAGATCACGCAGGTTTTCTTTATGCGCAAGGGCCACGCCGAGGTGCAGATCGACGGGCAGACGCAGCGCCTCGATGACGGGCAGTTCCTGCTCATCCCGGTACGGATCGTGCATGGTTTCGAATTTACCCGCCTGAGCGAAGGGCTGGTTTTATCCTTCCCGGCGCCGGTGCTGGCGGCGATGCGCCCGACCTCGCCCGCGCTTTCAGCGCAACTGTCGCGGCCGGTGATCGGCGAGGCCTCGGCGCGGTTCGAACGTCTGGCGGGCGACCTGCTTGCGGCATTCTCCGAGCCCGGCCCGTTCCGTGCCAACCTTCTGGTGGCGCTGGCCCATGCGATCCTTGCCGAGATCGGCACGCTTGCCCCGCCCGAGGAGGAAAGCGCGACCGGCAGCGCAAAGATGCAGGCGCTGGACCGGCTGATCGCGCAGCATATGGCGACGGGCTGGCGGGCGGGCGACTATGCCTCCGCGCTGTCGATCACGCCAGGCCATCTCACCCGCCTGTGCCACGCCGCCACCGGCCTCAGCGCCTCGCGCTACATCGAGGGCAAGGTAATGACCGAAGCGAGCCGGATGCTCGCCTTCACCCAGATCCCCGTGGCCGAGATTGGTTACCGTCTGGGGTTCTCTGATCCGGCCTATTTCTCGCGCCGCTTCCGCGCCCTGCGCGGCCAGAGCCCCAGCGACTACCGCGCGCGCTTTGTGGGGTAAGAAGGGCGAGCGCTGGCCCGTGGGGTGGCGCAACAGCCTCCGGAATTTGCGCTTTATCCCGACCAAATCCGGGCAACTTCTGAGCAGCGCGCGGCGATCTGCAAGCGCCAGCCCGCCGGGACGGGCCAGCGCTCGCCCGGCGGCTTCGCCTTGAGTCCGGGCGGACCTGCGCTGCACCCCAGCATCCCCTCCCCCGCTTGACCCCGGGGCGCAAAGGCGTATCGCTTGCGCCGTTCAAGTTCCGTGGAGGCACCCGATGACCCGCATCATGATCAACGGCTTTGGCCGCATTGGCCGCACCCTGCTGCGCCAGTTGCTCACCGATCCGGCTCATGCCGACCTCGACCTTGTGGCGATCAACGACATCGCCGCGCCCGAGATGTGCGCCTATCTCTTCCGCTACGACAGCGTCTTCGGCCCCTACCCCGGCACCGTCACCGAAGAGCCCGGCGCGCTGGTCATCGACGGCAGGCGCATCCCCTTTCACACCACCCGCGATCTGCGCGAGCTCGACCTGAGCCATGTGGATGTGGTGCTCGAATGCACCGGCGCCGCCTCGAACCGCCCCCATGCCGAGGCCGGGCTGATGGCAGGCGCGCGCAAGGTGCTGCTGTCGGGCCCTTCGGAGGCGGCGGATGTCACCTGCGTGCTTGGCGCGAACGAGGATGAGATCGGCGACGCAAGGATCGTCTCCAACGCGTCATGCACCACCAATGCCATCGCGCCGATGCTGAAGGCGCTCGACGCAAGCTTCGGCATCGCCCGCGCGCATGTAACCACCATCCATTGCTATACCGGCAGCCAGCCGACGGTGGACGCGCCCGGTGCCAGCTTTGAGCGCAGCCGCGCCGCCGCCGTCTCCATGGTGCCCACCAGCACCAGCGCCGCAAAACAGGTGATCAAAGTGCTGCCCGGCCTCGACGGGCGGCTGAGCGTGACGGCAGTGCGGGTGCCCTGCATCTCGGTCTCGGCGGTGGATGCGGTGCTGCAACTGCGCGACATGCCCGCCGACGCCAATGCCGCGCTGTCGCAGCTTTTCACCGGCTCGCCCCTCGTCGGGCTGACTGCCGATCCCTGCGTGTCCACCGACCTGCGGGCGCGCCCGGAATCGCTTGTGCTGTCGACGCGCGAGACCCGTGTGGTCGACGGCGGCCAGCTGCGGCTCTTCGGCTGGTACGACAACGAATGGGGCTTCTCGGCGCGGATGCTCGACATGACCCGGCGTCTCGCGCGTGCCTGATCTTCAAATCCGGTTTGAAACACTCTTGGCGGCGCAGGACTTTACCCCCCGCCCGCTTGTGCCACTATGGCCCGCGATCACCTGACGGAGAGCCCTGATGACCGGATACCTGACCACCCATGTCCTCGACACCGCGCGCGGCTGCCCCGCGCAGGGGCTGAAGATCGAGCTCTACCGGATCGAGGGCGAGACCCGCAGCCATCTCAAGACGCTGGTCACCAATGACGACGGGCGCACCGACGAACAGATCCTGCCCGCCGCCGAGTTTGCCACCGGCACTTATGAGCTGGTGTTCCACGCGGGCGCCTATCTCGACGCCTGCGGCACGCCCCTAGAGGAGCCGCGGTTTCTGGATGTGGTGCCGCTGCGCTTTGGCATGTCGGAGGCGGCGCATTACCACGTGCCGCTGCTGCTCTCACCCTTCGGCTATTCCACCTACCGCGGCAGCTGAGCGCCTACATTTGATCTGACCCGAACGGCGCCCCTCGCGGGCGCCGTTTTTGTTTGCGTGGCAGATTTCACCGATCTGTCATGCACATGTCGCCCCGCTGTCGCAGCCTGACGCCAGAGATCGCCCCGACGCTGCACAGCTGTGCAGCCCGGCACCACGGGGCAGACCATGAGCGACATCCAGATCTCAGGGATAGACAAAAGTTACGGCGCGACACAGGTGCTGCGGCAGGTCTCGCTGAGCATCGAGGCCGGGGAGTTCGTGGCCGTCCTTGGCCCCTCCGGCTGCGGCAAGACCACGCTGCTGCGCTGCCTTGCGGGATTTGAGCGGCTGAACGGTGGCCGCATCGCGGTCGGAGGCGAGACCGTCTCTGCGCCCGGCCACCACCTCGCGCCAGAGCATCGCGGCATCGGCGTGGTGTTCCAGAACTACGCGCTCTGGCCGCATATGAGCGTGGCGCAGAACGTGGCCTACGGGCTGAAGATCGCGGGCATTCCCAAACCCGAGAGGAATTCCCGCGTCGCCAAAGTGCTCGATCTGGTCGAATTGGGGCCGCTTGCGCACCGCCGCCCCGCCGACCTTTCCGGCGGCCAGCGTCAGCGCGTCGCCCTTGCCCGCTGCCTCGCGATGGAGAGCCGGGTGGTGCTGCTCGACGAGCCGCTGGCCAACCTCGACGTCCACCTGCGCGGCGCGCTGGAAGAGGAATTCGCCGCCTTCCACGCCCGCTCCGGGGCCACGATGTTCTACATCACCCACGATCAGGCCGAGGCTCTGGCGCTCGCCGACCGCGTGGCGGTGATGGACAAGGGCCGGATCCTGCAATTCGACCGGCCAGAGGCGCTGTTCAGCCAGCCGGTCTCGGAAACCGTTGCGGGGTTCATCGGAGAGGGCCGCGTGCTCGAGGCCGAAGACATCCGCCCGCTCGGGGCGGGGCGGGCCGCCGCCTCGCTGCTGGGGCTGCCGGTCACGCTGCGCTGCGCCCCCGGCGAGACCTCCCGGCGCCGTGCCAAGGTCTCGTTCCACCCCGGCGATCTGCAGCTGAGCGAAAGCCGCGACGCGATCGCCGGCAATGTCACCCGCGCCACCTACCGCGGTGCCTATCTGCGCGCCGAGGTCATGGCGGGTCCCGCCGGGGATATCCCGCTTTCCGTGAACATCGCCGCTCCTGCCGCGCTGACCCGCGGCCAGCGGATCTCTCTCGCCCTGCGCGACGGCTGGGTCATTCCCGATCCCGCCGCCTCCTCTCACCACGTCTGAACACGCAACCACAGGGACACCGAACATGCGTCTTCTCAGCCTCTCCCTCGCCGCATCGCTGCTCTCCAGCGCCGCCTACGCAGAAACCACGCTAACGCTCTACACCAGCCAGCCGCCGGAACAGGCGCAGCAGACCGTGGACGCCTTCGAGGCCGCCCACCCCGACATCAAAGTCGAATGGACCCGCAACGGCACCTCGGCGCTGATGAACGTCGTCCGCGCCGAGATCGAGGCGGACAATGTGCAGCCCGACGTTCTGCTCGTGGCCGATGTGATCAACCTTGGCGAGCTGAAGGCCGGCGGTCACCTCCTGGCCTATGAGGACGCCCCCGTGGCCGAATACGATCCCGCCACCTATGACGCCGACATGACCTATTTCGGCACCAAGGCGATGACCACCGGCATCGCCTACAACACCGAGATCGCCGAGCCGGTCAGCCACTGGATGGACCTGATCACCGAGGAAAACCGCGGCATGATCGGCGTGCCCTCGCCGCTCTATTCTGGCGCCGCGCTGAACCACCTGCACGCGCTGCTGAACGTCGAAGGCGTCGGCTGGGAGTTCTACGAGGGCCTCAACGATCTGGATATCGTCCCCGAGGGCGGCAATGGCCCGGCCACCAAGGCCGTCGCCTCGGGCATGGCGAAATACGCGATCATCGTCGATGCCAACGCGCTGCGCGCCAAAGCGAGCGGCTCGCCGGTGGATTACATCGTCCCCGAGGACGGCGTGAGCTTCATCACCGAGCCCGCCGCCATCATGGCAGGCACCGAGCACCCGGAAGAGGCCAAGCTCTTCATCGACTTCCTGCTCAGCGAAGAGGGCCAGAAGCTGGTGGCCGAGCAGGGTTCGCTGCCGATCCTGCCGGGCGTCGAAGGCCCCGAGGGCTTCCCCAAACTCGAGGACATGAAACTGCTCGGCTACAACGTCGAAGCCGCGCTCGAGACCAACGAGGCCGTGCGCGCGCGCTTTGCCGAGATCTTCGGGCTCTAATCGCGTGACGCACTTCCAAGACCAACCGGCGCGCCCCCCTCGGGCGCGCCGACTGCTCGGGGCGATGGGCAGCGAGCGCGCGCTGATGCTGGCGCTGGTGCTCTTTGTCGGCCTGCTGTCGATCGCGCCTCTGGCCCGCCTGATCCACGCCGCGCTGTTTCCGCAGGGCAGTTTCGACACCGCCCGCATCGCCGACGTCCTTGGCGGACGCCAAGTCCTGGAGGCGACGCTCAACACCCTCTGGATCGCCGCCGCCGCAACCCTGCTGGCGACGGTGGTGGGCACGCTGGCGGCGCTGCTCACCTCGCTGACCGACATGCGCCGCCGCACGCTTTGGGTCTTTGGCTTTGTGCTGCCGCTGATGATCCCGCCGCAGGTCACCGCGCTGGCTTGGGTGCAGGCCTTCTCGCCCGCCAGCCCGATCCTCGGACCGCTCGGCCTTGCGCTGCCGCCTGGCGCGCGCCATCCGCTTTATTCCATGGGCGGGATCATCTTCCTGCTCGGGCTCTATAATGCGCCGCTGGTTTTCCTCTCGGTCCGTGCCTCGCTGCAACGGCTGCCCGCCGCGCTGGTCGAGGCCGCCCATGCCAATGGCGCAGGCGCCGGGCAGGTCACTCGCGACATCATCCTGCCGCTGGCCCGTGGCGGCATCTTCGCCGGGGCCGCGCTGGCCTTCGTCTCGTCGATAGGCAATTTCGGCATTCAGGCGATGCTTGGCATCCCCGCACGCGTTTCCACGCTGATCACCCTCATCTACCGGCGGCTGAACTCCTACGGCCCCTCGGCGCTCAACGACATGGCGCTTCTGGCGCTCTTGCTGGCGGGTCTGACGGTGCTTGGGATGCTGCTCACCGCATGGCTTGGACGGCGCGGAGATCAGCGCGTCGACAGCGCGCAGCGCCCACCCCGCATGAGCCTTGGACGCTGGCGCCTGCCAGTGACCGGGCTGGCGTGGCTCTATCTTGTGGTCTGCTTGTTGCTGCCGCTCTCGGCGCTTTTTGGCACCGCGCTGGTGCGCGGCTACGGCCAGCCGCTGACGCCCGAGACCATCACCTTCGAGAATTTCGCCAACGCGCTTTTCCATCACGAGGGCATTCGCGGTGCCTTCGTCACCTCGCTTTGGCTGACGCTTCTGACCGTGGCGATCCTCATCCCTGCTGCGGTCGCCCTCGGATATGCGCTGAGCTGGCGCCGCGGCTGGCTGGCAAAGCTGTTGCGGCTCACCTCCGAGCTTGCCTACGCGCTGCCCGGCATCATCATCGGCGTGGCGATGATCCTCTTCTTCCTGCGCCCCCTGCCCTTCATCGGCACCGGGCTCTACGGCACGGTCTGGGTCATCCTTGCCGCCTATCTGTCCAACTTCCTCGCGCTCGCACTGCGGCCCATCCTCGGCGGCTACGCGCAGATCGACCGCGGCCTTGACGAGGCGGCGCAGCTGGCAGGCGCCGGGGTCTTTGCCCGGCTGCGCGACATCGTACTGCCCTCGCTTGCCCCCTCGGCCATGGCCGCCGCGATCCTCGTCTTCATGACCGCGGTCAACGAGATTCAGGTTTCCGTGCTGCTGGTCAGTTCGCGCGCCACCACGATCGGCCCGATGATCATCTTTCTGGAAGAGGCCGGTTCCTCGACCCTCGCCGCCGCCGTCGGCTGCCTGATGGTGCTGATGGTGCTGGCCCTGATGGGGCTGTCGCTGCTCTTTGGTCGTCGCCTGCCGGACGGGGTGCTGCCATGGCGCGACTGACTGTGCTGAGCGGCATGGGCCGCAAGAGCGCCGCCGCCTTCCTGTTGCAGACCGAGGGGCGGCGCCTGCTGCTCGACATGGGCGGCGGCCTCGAGGCGGGGGAGCATCTGGACCTCTCGCGCGCCGGGCGGGTGGATGCGGTGCTGCTAAGCCACGCGCATGTGGATCACGTCGGCGCGCTGGACCGGCTGGCCGAGATCGGCAGCCCGCCGGTCTTTGCCACCGCCGAGACGCTGCGCCAGTTGCCCGCCTGCCTGCGGCCCGCGCGGGTCGAGCCTCTGCCCGAGCACGGCACGGCGGATGTGCTGGGTCTGCGGCTGGACACCGGACGCTCGGGGCATGCGCCCGGCGGTATCTGGATGCGCGTCCCGACGCTGCGCGGCGGCTTTCTCTACACCGGCGATTTCAGCACCGAAGCGGCGCTTCTACGCTGCGATCCCTTCCCGCGCAGCGCGACCGTGCTCGCCGACGCCTCCTATGGCGACCGCGAAGAGAGCCTTGCCGCGCAGATCGAAACGCTTGCCGAGGCGGCGCGCGGCGGCGCGGTGCTGCCCTGCCCAGCGGATGGGCGCGGCCCCGACATGGTGGCGGCGCTGACCGCCGCGGGGCTGGAGGTTCGGGCCTGCGCGCAGATCGCTGCAGAGACCGAACGCCTCACCGGCAGCCGCCCGCCCGTGGCCACCGCCGAAACCGCGCGGGCCGCGCACATCATCGTCGCCGACGGACCCAATGCCGAGCATGGGCTTCCCGGAGACTTGCGCATGCGCCCGGGTTTTCGCTTCATCTTTTCCGGCCACGTCCCGCGCAGCAGCCCGGCCCACGCAATGATCGCCGATGGGCGGGCGCGCTGGATGGGCTGGAACGTGCATCCGCGCCTGTGCGACCTGATCGAGCTTGCCACCAAGACCCGCGCCGAGCGTGTGCTGCCAGCCTTCGTCGATCTTGCCACCGCCCCCCGCCTGACCGCCGCGCTTGGCCCGCGCCTGCGGCATTGCACCAGTCTCGAGGTCTGAGCCATGAGCCGCCACCATCTGCCCACCGCCGTGCCCGAAGCCGAAGCCGCCGAGGACAACCGCCCGCTGCTTTGGCGTGTTGAGGACGATATCGGCCCCGGCCTCGACGCGCTCTGGCTGGGCAATCTGCCCGCCGCCGAGGATGGTGCCGCGCTGCAGCCTGCTCGGATCAGCGCCAGCCTCAACCTCGCGATGAACATCTTTCCCGGACCGCTGCAGCGCCCCGACGGGCTGCATCTGCGCCGCTACCAGATCGGGCTGCTCGACGGGCCGGGGAATGCGCCCGAAACGCTTGCCGCAGCGGTGTCGCTGATCGACGGGCTGGCGGCGGTCTACACCCAAGGCAAGCCGCACTACCCTGCCCACGCGAAAGGCGGCCTCTTGGTGCATTGCCGCGGCGGGCGCTCGCGCTCGGTCACCGTTCTGGCGCTCTGGCTGCACCTGCGGCGGCCCGGCGCCTATCCAACCTTTGACGATGCGCTTTGCCGTCTGCGCAAGCTGCGCGGCCTCAATGCCACATACCCTCTGCCGCCGATGCTTGCATTGGCGCAGGAGGTGCTGAACCGGGGCCTCTGCGCGCGATGAAACCGCCGCGCCCGCCGCTCGGCCCGCCGAAGGGCCGCTTCGTCTCCGCCGCCGATGTGGCACGGCTCGCCGGGGTCTCGCGCTCGGCGGTGTCGCGCGCCTTCACCCCGGGCGCGCAGGTCTCGGAACAGGCCCGCGCCCGCATCACCGAGGCGGCGGAGGAACTCGGCTATCGGGTCAACCGCCTTGCCCGGACCCTGCACCAAGAGCGGTCCGATCTCGTCGGGGTGGTCGGCGGCAATTTCTCGAACCCCTATATCTCGGCGCAGCTCGACGCGCTGTCCAAGGCGCTGCACGCAAGGCGGCTGCAATGCCTGCTGATGAACAGCGCGGGCGGGATCGCCGACGATCTCAAGCGGCTGCTCGACTACCGGGTGCGGACGGTGGTGCTGCTCTCGGGCGCGGCGCCCGATGCGCTGATCCGGCTTTGCGCGCAGAACGGCGCGCGCATGGTGCTGATCAACCGCCCGCGTCCGCCCGAAGGGGCGCGGGCCGACCTCATTCTCGCCGACAGCGCGCGCGGCGGGCGGCTCGCGGCACAGCGGCTGGCGGAGGCGGGCTGCCGCAAGGTGGCCGTGGTCATCTCAGGCTCGCGCACTTCGGCCAAGCTGGAACGGGCCGAGGCCTTCTGCTCGGAGATGGCGTTGCGCGGCATTCCGGTGACCCGCTGGGCCGATGGACCCAACAGCTACGACACCGGGGTCGAGGCGGCGCGCGTGCTGCTGCGACGGCCCAGTATCAACGGCATCGACGGCATCTTCGGCGTAACTGATGAGATCGCGCTGGGGGTGCTGAACACGGCACGTTTTGAGCTGGGGCTGCGGGTGCCTCAGGACCTTTCGGTGATCGGCTTCGACGACGCGCCGATCTCGGCGTGGTCCTCGCATGGGCTCACCACGGTCAGCCAGTCGCTGGAGGATCTGACCCGCGCCACGATGGAGGCCATCGCCTTGCCAGCAGAGGCCGAGCCCATGCTCTATGAGGTTCCGGTGCGGCTGATCGAACGCGCTTCGGTGCGGCCCGCCGAGGATCAGTTTGCCGGATCGGGGCCAAGCGTCGCGTAATAGGCGGCGAGATCGGCGATATCCTCATCCGACAGGTTCTTCGCTGCGGCCTGCATGAGATGCGCGCGCGGCGTCTCGGGCACCGGCCCGTCGCGGTAGAGATGCAGCCAGTTCACCAGCCAATAGCCGTCCTGCCCGGCAATGCGCGGGGTCTCGGCATGTTTCGGCGTGAGCCCGTCTTCGCCGCCCTCGTGGCACGACGCGCAGCTGGCGATGTCCTCATGCTCGTCGCCGCTTTGCGCCAGGTCCTGCCCGCGCGCCGCATCCCCAAAGGGCAGCGCGGTCCCCTGCCACGCGCCGCTCATACCGGCGTAGCGTTCGGCGATGCCTGCGCGGGTCTCGGCGCTCAGCGGTGCGGCCAAGGGCTCCATGAAACCACTCTGCCGGTGACCCTCGGCATAGGCGGCCAGCACCACCGTCAGCCAGTCCTGCGACTGTCCGGCCAGCTTCGGCGCGGTGCCGTCGCGGCCCAGCCCGTCCTCGCCGTGGCAGCGCGCGCAGGCCAGATCCTGCGGGATCGCGCCGGGCAGCCCGCCGAAGCGCACGCCCTCGCTCTCATAGCCACCAGCGCGGCCAAAGGCGGCCTCTTCATAGGCGGAACGGTCGAACCCGTCATACTGCGACAGGAAGGCCGCCAGCGCCCAAGGCTCATCGTCGCGCCCCTCGCCCGGCCAGCTTGGCATGCCGGTGTATTTGAAGCCGTGGCGGGCGATCCACCAGAACTCCTTTGGCTCGAAATCTTCGGAGGTCAGCATCGGCGGCTCGGGGCGCATGCCCTGCACCACCGGGTTGCGCGCAATGCCCGGCGCGCCGTGGCAGGTCTGGCAGCCGGTGGCGAAATGACCCGCGCCGAGGCGGATCAGCGCCGGATCGTCAAGATCGACGTGCTGGGGCACCTCCACCCGGTTCGCCCGCACCCGCACCGCGTTGCGCAGATACTGGTGCAGGGTCTCGCCAACCCCCGGCAGATGCGGCACCGAGGCCGCGATATTATAGGGCGCGAACCAGAAGAACCCGGCCCCGCCCACGGCCAGTGCCGCGACACCGCCGATAATCCAGCGCTTCAGCTTCATGCCTGCGCCTCCTTCAGTTCGAGTGCCTGCCCCAGCCTGCGCAGCGCCGCGACGAGGTAGATCGCGCCCCCAGCCCCGGCCATCAGCGCGCCCGCCACCTGCTGCTCTTGCAGCGCCGAAAGACCGAGGTGCCCGGCGCAGATATCCCCGTAGAGCGTGCGCGGCGCGAGGCCGATCAGCGCGCCCAGCAAGGTCATATGCATGGTCGTCGCCAGCAGCACCACCGCGCCGCCAAACCCACCGGCGGCGCGCACCGTGGCCCAGAGCATCATCCCGGCGACCAGAAAGCTTCCCTGCTCGAGGACAAAGCCCGTCAGGCTCAGCCGCGCCCAAAGGTGCATCGCGGGCAGGTGCCAGACCCAGACCACCAGCATCTCTGCCACCGCACCCAGCACCAGCGCCATCGCCCCCGAGGGCAGCCGCAGCGTTGGGGCCCAGAGCGCGGGCACCACCGCCGTCACGCCGAGGTGCAGCACCATGTGCAGCACCATCGAGCCCGCCGCCAGCCCCGGCAGCGGCCCCAGCCAGAGCACCGCGAGAAGCGCCAGCGCCACTATGCGGCGCGGGCTCAGCATTGGCCCAGCACCATGCCGGGGATCACGGTGAAAAGGATCGCCACCGCCGACAGCACGCAGAGCAGCAGCGCCACATGGCCGACGAACCGGTCGCGCGCGCGCTCGGAGCTTTGGGTGATCTCTTCGAAAATCACGAAGACCCCGCCGTAGCGGCGGATCGCCAGCACCGCCAATCCAATGATCGCCGCGATGCAGAGCGCCCCCAGCCCGGCGATGATCCAGCGCGGCTCGGTCAGCGTGGTGCCGCGCCCCAGTTTGGCGCACCAGATCGCCGCGACCCAATAGCTCAGCAGAAAATGCGCCGCCCAGATTGAGGGCGCGGCGACGAGGATCCAGACCGAGCCTTGGTCGATGACGCGCGGGGCGTCACCGGGTGGGACGGTCTTTTTCTCAGATGTTTTCTGTGGCGCTTTCTCTGGCGTCTGGGCCATCACGCGACCCCCATCAGCATCGGAAAGAGCGCCAGTAGTGCAAAGATCACCACTGCCGTCAGCGCGAGGAAATGGGTGAAGAGCGTCAGGTTCACGCTGTCGGCGCGGTAGCGCGGCGTGCAGCGCCCGCGCCAAATGCGCGCCGCCACGTAAAGCCGCATCACCGCATCGAGCAGCAGGTGCAGCCCCATCCACAGGATCAGTACCCAGACAGTTGCGTCGAAGGATGCCGCGGTAGGGTCCAGCCCGGCGCTCCACGCCGCCCAGCACCACGCGCCGATCCCCAGCGCGCCAAGCGGCACACCGGCGACCAAAAGCCCCATCGCCTGACCCTGCGCGCCAGCCGACAGACGCTCACGCGCAAAAAGCGCCGTCACCCAACCCGCCAGCAACAGCGCAAGGCCGATGATGAGCCAGCCGAAACCCGGCAGTTTCGCCGCCTCGGGCAGGAAGTCAGGCAGCGCGGTCCAATAGAAGAAGTAGCTGAACACCAGCCCCATGAAGGCGGTCATGTCGCCGGTCATGGTGATGAACACCGCCCACCAGCCGGGCGAGCTGTTGCCCTGCGCATAGGTCGGCAGCACAAGGCCCCTGCCCGCCGCTTTTTCAGGCTTTTCAGGGATTTCCGAGGTGCCGGTCCAGAGCCACCAGAGCGTGAAGCCGACAAAGCCCGCGCCGAAGATCAGCGTCAGCGCCCAGAGGTGGAACGTGGCAAGGATGAACACCGCGCCAAGGCAGACGGCGGCCCCGATGGTCAGATAGCTCGGCCCGCCGACCCGCTGCACATAGAGCGGGCGCGCGTCGAGGATGTCGGTGATGATCAGCTCGCGTTTGCCCTCTTCGGCGTCGGGCAGGAACCACTCGCCCCGGTCCATCTCGCCCAGCAGGTCCTTTTGTTCCCAAAGCGGATAGCGGGTGTGGATATAGGGGATCGACCGCACGCCCCACGGCTTGTCGGGCACTTCGGCGCCCCACTCCATCGTGCCGGCATTCCACAGGTTGCGCTCGACCAGCGGCGCCTTGCCGCGCGGCCAGAGCACGTTCACCGCCAGCACCACGAAGCCCGCGGCGAAGATGAACGCACCCAGCGTCGAGACCATGTTCAGCACCGCCCAGCCGTCGGTCACATCATAGGTCCAGACCCGGCGCGGCATGCCCATCACCCCGGTCCAATGCATCGGCAGGAAGGCAAGGTTGAAACCACCGAACATCAGCCAGAAGCTCCAGCGCCCCAGCCTGTCGGACATCTTCTTTTGCGTGACGAACGGGTACCAGTAGTGCACCCCGGCAAAGAGCGGGAAGAGCATGCCGCCGATCAGCGTGTAATGCAGGTGCGCCACGACGAAGTAGCTGTCATGCGCCTGCCAGTCGAAGGGCACCAGCGCCACCATCACGCCGGTCAGCCCGCCAAAGACGAAGATCGCCATCGCCCCCCCGGCAAACAGCATCGGCACCGAGCGGCGCACCTTGCTGACCAGCATGGTGGCGATAAAGCAGAAGATCTGGATGCCCGTCGGCACCGCCACCGCCTCGGAGGCCGCCGAGAAGAAACTCAGCGAGATCTCCGGCAGGCCGGTGGTGAACATGTGGTGCACCCACAGACCGAACGACAGGAAGGCCACACCCACCGCCGACAGCACGATCCACGAATGGCCGACCATGGGCCGCCCGGCGAAGGTCGGCAGGATGGTCGCGATGAGCGCGATGGAGGGCAGGAAGATGATATAGACCTCGGGGTGGCCGAAGATCCAGAAAAGGTGCTGCCACAGCAGCGGATCGCCGCCCCGGTCGGGATCGAAGAAGGCCCAGTTGAACGCCCGCTCCATCTCCAGCAGCAGATCGCCAGCGATCAGCGGCGGGAAGGCGAATAGGATCATCCCCGCCACCACCAGCACGTACCAGCAGTAGAGCGGAATGAGGTTCAGCCGCATCCCCGGCGGGCGCGACTTCAGCACGCCGACGATCAACTCGACGGCGGCGGCGATGGACGACACCTCGATGAACGACAGCCCGAGCAGCCAGATGTCGGCCCCTAGGCCGCTGTAATCGGGGTTGGACGACAGCGGCGCATACATGAACCAGCCGCCATCCGGCGCGACGCCAAAGAACACCGAGCCGCAGACGAAGACCCCGCCGATCAGGAAGCACCAGTATCCAAAGGCCGAGAGCCGTGGGAACGGCAGGTCGCGCGCGCCAAGGATCTCGGGCAGGATCAGGATCGCCACCGCCTCGAAGATCGGCACCGCGAAAAGGAACATCATCGCCGTGCCGTGCAGGGTGAACAGCTGGTTGTAGAGGCTCTGCGACAGAAGATCGTTGTTCGGCACCGCCAGTTGCGCCCGGATCAGCAGCGCCAGAAACCCGGCGAAGGTGAAAAACGCGAAGGACGTCAGCAGGTACCATTTGCCCACCGACGAGTTGTTCACCGCCGAGACGCGCCGCCAACCGGTGGGCGTCTCCCAGACCTTCATCAGCCGCGCGCGCTGCGCCTCATCGCGCGCCTTGTCGTAGGGCTCGGCAGGGGGCAGCTTGGAGAGGTCGATCTCTTCGGTCATGCGCGGCTCATTCCAAACTCATCAGGAAGGTCACGAGCGCGTCGAGCCGCTCGCCTTGCAGGCCCGGATAGGCGGGCATGTCGATATCGGGCTTCATCTCGTGGGTGTCGGTGATCCAGCGCGCCATATTGTCCGGGCTCATGGCGTAGATGCCCGCACCCAGCTTGTCGCGCGAGGCCAGATGGGTGAAATCCGGCCCCACCGGGCCCTGCGCCTCGGTGCCGCGAATGGCATGGCAGGCGCCGCAGCCCTCTTCGTCGAAAATGGCAAAGCCCGGATCGCCCTCGGCCACCTGCGCGGGCTGCGCCTCTTGCGCGAGCCATGCGTCAAACGCTTCGGGCTCCATGACGATGGCATCGAAGCGCATCAGCGCATGGGCACCGCCGCAGAACTCGGCGCAGAGCCCGCCCCAGTTGCCCAGCTTTTGCGGGGTCAGCGCCAGCGTCGTCTCGCGTCCGGGGATCATGTCCATCTTGCCCCCCAGCGCGGGCACCCAGAACGAATGGATCACATCGTCGGCGGTGAGGCGGAACAGGGCCGGTTCGCCAAGCGGCAGGCGGATCTCATTGGCGGTGGTCACCGGGCCTTCGGGGGTGTCATAGATCACCCGCCACCACCAGCGCTCGCCATCCACGCGCACTGTCAGCGCGCCATCATCGGCGGTGATGTCCTTGAGGATCAGCAGGCCCCAGATCAGCAGCCCGCCCACGACCACCACCGGCAGCGCCACGCCGCCCCAGATGATGAACCTTCGGGCCTGTTGCTCACGTTCGGGCTTGGCCTCGGCGCGGTGGGCGTAGGTGGCCGCGCCGATCACCAGCGTCCAGATCACCGCCGCACCGGCCAGCACGACCCAGAACAGGGTTTCGACGGATTGCGCTTCTTCTCCCGCCGAAGCGAGCCAGTTGTGACGCCCGCCGCATCCGGCAAGCAGCAGAGGAATGCTCAGGAAGATCCCGCGTTTCAATCCGTACCTGTCCCTTGCACCGACCGCTTATCAAGACGGCAACGGCAGGAGGTCGCGAAAAGTTCCCAAATTTGTGAGGTTTGGGTGAAAACGCCGTGAGCGCGGCTTTAGCCGGGACGAAAGGGATTGACGATGCGCAGGCGCCCTTCGACCAGCAGCCCATCGTGCATGTCCTCTGACCACAGCGTCTCGCAGCCCGCCTCGAGCGCCGCCGCCACGATCATGGAATCGTAGACCGAGAACCCGTAGCGCGTGCCAAGCGCGCGACCGATGTCATGGGTGCCTTCGGTCAATGGGCGGGTCTCGCAGAGCGCTCGGATCGCGCCGAGGAACTCCCCGGCCTCCTCATGGCTCATCTTGGCCTTCCGGCGGCAATTGACCAGCGCCTCGTTCAGCACCTGCACGCTGATCACCCCGCCCTGAGCAAGCAGCGTCTCGGCGCGATCCGCCTTCGGCCCCTCGCCCAGCAGGTAGAGGATCACATTGGTGTCGAAAAAGCTCTGCGCCATCTCAGCGCGCGTTGGCCTCGTCGCGGCTCAGCCGGGCGGCATCGGGCAATCGCCCGCGGAACCGGCGGAGGCCTTGGAGGATCTCCTCGGGCCGTTCCGCCCGGCTCACCGCAAGGCCGCGCGCATCGGGGTGCAGGTCGATCCGGTCACCCTCTTTCAAGCCAAGCTCGCGTACGAGATCAGCAGGCAGGCGCACGGCGAGGGAGTTGCCCCATTTCGAAACTTGCATGATCGCCTCCACACGGATGATCTACATCCTTGAATGTATATCCGGCGGGGCATCGGTTCAACCTTCCGCAGGAGGCGCGGGCCGCAAAAAATAGACACCCGGGGAAAACCCCGGGCGCCACTCTTACTTAAAGACTAAATGGAACGTTTGGCTGTAATCGCCTTTCCTAGACCCGAACGTCAGACGCCGCCCTTAAAATGCGGGCGTGGCACTACCACCAGAAGCAGAAAATCTTCGATTTGATTGGTCGTGGCAGCGACCCCAGGCACATTCAGAGTAGCTAAAAATCGCCATTTCGTGAGCAAATTTTTGCCCCAAGTGGCGAATTTCACACAAGCCGCTGTCTTGCCTCATCTTTTCCACAGTCTGTGGACATCGGCTTTACAACCACTGCGAGAACGACTCGAACTGCGACAATACGCCCCCACGAAAGCAAGCGAGAATCGCCTGCTTTTCCGCGCCGACTCGATAAAGGGCTTGGGTTAATATGTTGTAAAGACAGATATTAATCTGCCGATGGTGGAAAACACACCATATGATGTGGCGGCAGTTCTAGGCGCCACACTTGGCGGTAGGATGCTTTGATGAGCGGGCCGCGTTTTTGCCCTCAAATCCCGAAAGCCGGGCCATCGGCCCCGATGCGCCCCTGCACCGCGCGATGCCCAGACTATGTCCGGACATGGAAACGCCCCCGGCCCATCGGACCGGGGGCGCCTTCATTTCGTCAGCATCGATCTCAGCCGAGGATGCCGTTCAGCGTCGCCGAGGGGCGCATCACAGCAGCGGTCTTCTCGGCATCACCGTGGTAGTAGCCACCCAGATCGGCAGGCTTGCCCTGCACTGCGGCCAGCTCGCCAGTGATCGCCGCTTCGCCTTCGGCCAGCGCCTTGGCGATGGGTGCGAAATGCGCCGCCAGCTCGGCATCGTCCGATTGCGCTGCCAGAGCTTCGGCCCAGTAGCGCGCGAACCAGTAGTGGCTGTCGCGGTTGTCCGGCTCACCCACTTTGCGCGACGGGCTGCGGTCATTGTCGAGAATGCCCTGCGTCGCAGCCTCGACCGCATCCCCCAGAACACGCGCCTTGGCGTTGTCCTTCTGATCGGCAAGGAACTTGAAGCTCTCGCCAAGGGCACAGAATTCACCCAGCGAGTCCCAGCGCAGGTGGTTTTCTTCCATCAGCTGCTGCACGTGCTTCGGCGCCGAACCGCCAGCACCGGTCTCGAAGAGGCCGCCGCCGTTCATCAGCTTCACGATCGACAGCATCTTGGCCGAGGTGGCCAGCTCGAGGATCGGGAAGAGGTCGGTCAGGTAATCACGCAGCACGTTGCCGGTGATCGCGATGGTGTTCTCGCCCTTGGTGATGGTCTCGAGCGAGGCGATGGTGGCTTCGCGCGGGGCCATGATCTCGAACTTGTCGGCAACGCCCTTGGCTTCGAGGATCGGCTTCACATACTCGATCAGCTGCGCATCATGGGCGCGGCTCGCGTCGAGCCAGAAGATCGAGCGGTAGCCGGTCGCCTTCTGACGCTCGATGGCAAGGTTCACCCAGTCTTCGATCGGCGCCTTGCGGGCCGAAGCCGAACGCCAGATGTCCCCTGCGGCCACGTCATGCGAATGCAGCACGGTGCCATCGTCGAGGATCATCTTGACGGTGCCCGCCTCGGGGATCTCGAAAGTGGTCGGGTGCGAGCCGTATTCTTCCGCCTTCTGCGCCATCAGGCCAAGGTTCTGCACGGTGCCTGCGGTGGCCGGGTTCAGCTTGCCGTTGGCTTTGAAGAACTCGATCGCCGCGTCATAGACCGGCGCGTAGGAGTTGTCGGGGATCACGCAGTTGGTGTCACCCTCATTGCCGTCCGGACCCCAGCCCTTGCCGCCGGCGCGGATGAGCGCGGGCATCGAGGCGTCGATGATCACGTCGGACGGCACGTGCAGGTTGGTGATGCCCTTGTCGGAGTTCACCATGTACATCGGCGGACGCGCGGCGCGCACTTCGTCGATGGCCGCCACGATCTCGGCGTTGTCCTTCACGCGCTCCAGCAGGTCGCCGAGGCCCGAGTTCGGATTGACGCCAAGCGCCTTCATCTCGTCGCCGTATTTCTCGAACACGGGCTTGAGCCATGCTTTCACCGCGTGGCCAAAGATGATCGGGTCCGAGACCTTCATCATCGTCGCCTTCATGTGCAGCGAGAAGAGCGTGCCCTCGTCCTTGGTCTTCTTGATCTCGTCCTCGAGGAAGGCATCAAGCTTGGCGGCGCTCATGTAGGTGGCGTCGACCACGGTGCCTGCCGGGTAGGAGACGCCCTCTTTCAGGACGGTCTCGCCCGCAGCGGTTTCCAGCACGATCTTCGCGGTCGCGGCTTTGTTGAGGGTCGCCGACACTTCGTTCGAGAAGAAGTCGCCGCCCGACATCGAAGCGACGCGGGTCTTGCTGGAGGAGGTCCATTCGCCCATGCGGTGCGGGTTGTTCTGCGCGAATTTCTTCACGGCGGCGGCGGCGCGGCGGTCCGAGTTGCCCTCGCGCAGCACCGGGTTCACGGCCGAGCCCTTGATGCCGTCGTATTTGGCCTGAACCGCCTTCTCTTCGTCGGTGGTCGCCTCATAGGGGTAGTCGGGCAGCGCGTAGCCCTGCGCCTGCAGTTCCTTCACCGCGGCCACCAGCTGCGGCACCGAGGCCGAGATGTTCGGCAGCTTGATGACGTTCGCTTCGGGGGTCTTCACCCAGTCGCCGAGCCACGCCAGATCGTCCGACTGGCGCTGCGCGTCGGTCAGCGCCTCGGGGAAGGTCGCAAGGATGCGGCCCGCCAGCGAGATGTCTTTGGTGCCGATCGAGACGCCAGCGGCGGCGGCAAAGCTGCGGATGATCGGAAGCAGCGAGGCCGAGGCAAGCTCGGGCGCTTCATCGACCTTGGTGTAAACGATGTCAGGCGTGTTGTTCTCAGCCATAATGCAATGCCTTTCCTGGAGGTCTGGCTCCGTTTAGCCGTTCTGCATACAAAGGTCTACAGTCGCGGTGCCGCAGCATGGGGCAGGCGGCAGACGCCTTTGCCCTACCCCGGTTCTTGCAGGATTTCCACGCTGCGCAGGATGTTTGCGCGACCATCTGCCGGTGGCGCCCACGACGAGAGGAGGAACCCTGGCCGATGCGTCAGTCTTCTTCCCGAAGACTCGATCCTTCGGGCATCGGCCGCTTGATGTTGCGCTGCATGTCCATGACGTAGCCGATGATCGCGGCCACCGCTTCCCAGTGCTGCACGGGGATTGGCTTGTCGAGTTCGGCCACATCGTGCAGCGCGCGCGCCAACGGCTTGTTCTCGATGATCGGCACCTCTGACTCGCGCGCCAGCTGACGGATCCGCGCCGCCATGAGATCGGCCCCTTTGGCCACGCAGACCGGGGCCATGTCGACGCCGCTCTCGTATTTCAGCGCCACCGCGTAATGGGTCGGGTTGGTCAGCACCACCGTGGCGCGCGGCACGGACTGCGCGATGCGCTGCTTGGCCCGCTCGCGGCGCAATTGCGCGCGCTTGCCACGGATCTGCGGATCGCCCTCGGTGTCCTTGGTCTCGTCCTTGATCTCCTGCAACGACATGCGCTGTTTGCGCCGGTGATCGAACCGCTTCCAGAACACATCCGCCACCGCGATCACCACCAGCAGCGCCAGCACCACAAGCAGCATCTGCGAGGCGGCCTGCCGCGCCAGTTCGGTCACCACGCCGGGCAGAATGCCCTGCGCCTGCCAAATCTCGCGCACCATCTTATAGGTGATCCAAAGCCCGATCGTCGCGACCACCAGCACCTTCACGATGCTCTTGAGGAACTCTACCATCGCGCTGGTCGAAAAGATTTTCTTAAATCCGCTGATGGGCGAGATTTTCGACAGTTTCGGCTTGATGCGCTCGGCGGCCACAACCACGTCGCCCTGCAGCACCGCCCCGGCCAGCGCCCCCAGAACCATCAGCGCCATCAGCGGCGCAAGCAGCACCCCGACGCCGCGCAGCACGCCCCAAGTGACGCCGCCCAGATCGCGGATGCCAGCCACGCCCTCGCCCACATGCACCTGACCGGCGGTCTCGAACACCCCGCGCAGAATGCCCGAGAGCGGAGCCGAAACACTGGGCAGAACAAAGGCCGTCACCGCAAAGAGCGACAGCACCCCGGTCACATTGCCAACCTCCTTGGAGCTGGGAACGTCGCCCTTCTCGCGCGCCTGTCGAAGCTTTCGCTCTGTCGGCTCTTCGGTCTTGCTGTCCTTATCCTCGTCTTCGGCCATCTCCAGCGCCCCCTCAGAACACCAGCAGGCCGAGCCATGCGGCAAACTCGTCGGCGAACTCGCGCAGCATCATCGGCGTCGCCATGACCAGCACTAAGAGCCCTGACACGATCAGCACCGAGCCCGCCACGAAGAACACCGGCAACGTCGGCATCATCCGCGCGGTCAGGCCCATGGCGAGGTTGAGCAGCAGCCCCATGACAAAGAACGGCGCGGCAATCGACAGCCCCATGTAAAAGCTCTGGCTCACCGCCTTGACCATCTGCTGCGCCAGATCGCCGGTCAGGATCTGCCCCGGCGGGAACACCTCATAGCTCATCACCATCGCGCCGATGATCATATGGTGCATATCGGTGGCGAAGATGACCGCCACAGCCGCCATCATCAGCGCCGAGGAGACGAGGTTGGCGCCCTCGAACGAGCCAAGGCTGGGCGAGAACGCGTTGGCGAGCCCCGAGATCATGCCGATCTGATAGCCCGCGAACTGCAGCCCGGTCAGCAGGATGCGCGCGGTGACCCCGATCCAGACGCCCAGCGTCAACTCGATCGCCATGGTCGCAAGGAAGGCGGCGGGGTTCTCGAAATCCACCGGTCCCAGTGGCGTCAGCGGGTAAAGCGCCAGCGACAGCACCAGCGCCATGGCCAGCCGGTGGCGGGCCGGAAACAGCGCCTCGCCGAAGCCGGGCACGAACATGATGATGCCGCCGATCCGAGCGAAGACCAGCGCCACACCGAGAAACTCGGCGGTGAGGAACGCCGAGAGGTTCATCTATTTGCCGATGGTGGCGACGGTGCGCAGCGCCGCCTTGCGGTGAATCTCATTGTGCGACAGCACCGTGGTCATCGGGCTGACCCGCTCCAGCATTGAACGCACGAAGCTGCGCACCTCGGGGCTGACCAGCAGCGCGGGCCACTCGTCGCGCTCGGCGAACTGCTGGATCTCGCGGCGGGCCTGCAGGACGAAATCCTGCACCCGCTGCGGCGACATGACGAAGTTGCGCTCGTCGCCGCTGACCCGCAGCGCCTCGAGGAATTCCTTCTCCCATGCCGGGCCCATGGTGATCACCGAGATAAAGCCCGAGCCATCCATCATCGACTTGCAGATCTGGTTGGCGAGGCGGCGGCGCACCTGCTCGATGATCTGCGTGACGCTGTTGGTGCTGCGCTTGGCGTCGGCGATGGCTTCGATGATCAGCGGGAGGTTTCGCGCCGAAACCCTCTCGGCGAGCAGCCCCTGCAGCACCTGCTGGATCAGCACCATCGGCGCGTTGCCGGGGATGTCCTTGGCCAGCTTCTGATACTCGCGGTCGAGCCCCTCGATCAGTTCCTGTGTGGCGCCATAGGTCATCAGTTCGGGCAGATGCTCCTTCACCACCTCGGTCAGATGGGTGATGATCACGCTTTCCGGATCGACCACCGTCAGCCCCATGCCCTCGGCGGTCTTGGCGGTCTGCGGATCGACCCACAGCGCCTCGAGGCCAAAGGTCGGGTCTTTGCCCTTCTCGCCCTTCAGGCCGCAGTTGCCGGGATTGACCACCATCATGCCCGCCGGACGCACCTCGCCGCGGGCCACTTCGACGCCCTGCACCATGATGCCATAGCTCTGCGAGGGCAGCATCGGCTCGTCCTTGATGCGCACGGTCGGCAGCACAAAGCCGAACTCGCGCGCGAAGAGGCCGCGCAGGCTCTTGATCTTGCCCGCCAGAGCCGCATCGGGGCTGGAGATCAGCGGCACCAGCGCCTGCCCCAGATCGAGCCGCAGACTGTCGAGCTTCAGGGTCTCTTTGATGTTGTCTTCGGCGGGTGCGGCCTCGGCCTTCTGCCGCGCCACCTCTTCGCGGGCGGCGGTCCTTGCGGCCTCTTCCGCGCCACGCTGCACCAGAATGCCAAGCCCAATCATCAGCCCCGCCAGCGCGGTGAAGACCAGCGCCGGAAAGCCGGGCAGCAGCCCGATGCCAAAAAGCAGCGCAGAGGCCATGAAAAGCGCCTTCGGGAACTTCGAGAGCTGACCCAGAACCGCCTCGTTCGCCGCGCCTTCGGTGCCGCCCTTGGTGACGATCAGACCCGCCGCCAGCGAGACCACCAGCGCCGGAACCTGCGTCACCAGCCCGTCACCGATGGTCAGCACCGTGTAGAAATTGGCCGCCTCCGAGAGCGACAGCCCGTGCTGCGCGACGCCGATCAAAATGCCGCCGATGACGTTGATGATGGTGATGATGATCCCCGCCACCGCATCGCCGCGCACAAACTTGGAAGCACCGTCCATCGCCCCGAAGAACCCGCTCTCGTCCTCCAGTTCCTTGCGGCGGCTGCGCGCCTGCTCTTCGTCGATCAGCCCGGCACCGAGGTCGGCGTCAATGGCCATCTGCTTGCCGGGCATCGAGTCCAGCGAGAAGCGGGCGGAGACTTCGGCGATCCGGGTCGAGCCCTTGGTGATCACCACGAAGTTGATCACCACGAGGATGGCAAAGACCACGATGCCGATGATGAAATTGCCGCCCACGATGAAGCGCGAGAAACCCTCGATCACCCCGCCCGCGGCGCTGGGGCCGGTGTGGCCTTCGGAGAGGATCAGCCGGGTCGAGGCGACGTTGAGCGACAGCCGCAGCATGGTGACGACCAGCAAAAGCGTTGGAAAAGAGTTGAATTCCAATGGCTTGGGAATCCAAAGCGCGACCATCAGGATCAGCACCGAGACCGACAGCGACACCGCGAGGCCGAAATCGAGGATCACCGGCGGCAGCGGCACGAAGAGCACCGCCAGCATCAGCGTCACGCCGATGGCGAAAGCCACGTCGCGGTTGGCCATGCCCTTGCCCAGCAGGTTGCTGCTCTTTTTCTGCGTGGCGGTGAAGGGATCGGTCAGGGCCATCAGAACATCTTTCGGAAGGCGGGAAGCACGGGCTGCATCACCTCGCGCCCGAAGAGCGAGCGTGCGCCCTCGGCGGCGGCGCCAGAGCGGGTGGTGATCGAGGAGGTCCAGAAATGCCCCTCGGGCAGCGGCTGCGTGGTGGCGACGGTCACCGGCGCGGCGAGGGGGCCGCCCTCTGCCGAGGCGAGCGCGCGGAAGATATCGAGCCGCTCATTGGCGATCTCGACGTTCTGGCGCAACCGCGAGAGGTAGAGGTCTTTATATTCGGGGGTGGCCGAATGATAGCGGCCCGCCGCCTCGATCCAGTCGCCGGTCTGCTCGTAGAGCGAGACCAGCAGCCGCGCCGCATAGTCGACGTTCTGCGCCGGATCGAAGCCCTGCTCGTAGGAGGCGAAGGCGTCGGGGTGCCAGCGCAGATTCACTTGCATGCAACCAAGGTCGATCGAGGTGACGCCCGCGCCACGGCGCGCACGCACCCAGCTGGCCGCCGTCTCGGGGCTGTCGAAATAGCGCCCGTCGCCATCGGCATTGGCGGTCCACGGCCAGATCGTCAGCTCGCCCTCATGCATCATCCCCGCCTCTTGCAGGCCGATGCCCAAAAGCAGGTTGCCGGGGATCTGGTGGCGCAACTGCGCGCGCAGGATCTCGCGGATGCAGACGCCGCTGGGATCAATGGCGCCGCGCAAAACCGGCGCGGGCGCGGCGGCGCGCTCTGTCGGGCGGTAGAAATCGCTCCAGTCGGCGCGGGCTCCCGGCGCCACAAGCAGCAGCACCAGCCCGGCCCCCAAAAGCACATCCACCAGACGGCGCATCACAGCCCCCCGCTGACGATGAGGTCGAACACCGTGTCCGAGAACTGTTTGACCATGGCGTACATGAAGGGGATCAGCACCAGCAGGCCCAGAAAGATCGACACGATCTTCGGCACGAAGGTCAGCGTCATTTCCTGCACTTGTGTCAGCGCCTGAAAGAAGGCGACCACGAGGCCGATGACCAGCGCGATCGCCATGATCGGGCCGGACGCGTAGAGCACGGTCAGGAACGCCTCCGACAGGATCGTGTGCGTATCGCTTTCTGTCACCGCGCCCCCACTGCCGGATCAGACCGGCATCCGCATGATTTCCTGATAGGCCTCGACCAGCTTGTCGCGCACCGAGACGGCGACCTTCACCGTCGATTCCAGCTCCAGCGTGGCCAGCACCACCTGTTGCGTGTCGGCCCCGCCGCGCAGCCCGGTCTGTGCCGTGGCCTCGGCCTCGCGCATGGTCTGCACGGTCTCGGCGCCGGCCTTTGCGACCATCTCGGAAAAGCTCGGCCCCTCATTCTGTTCGGGGACGATCGGGGGCGTCTTTTCGGCAACCATGTCGCGCGAGGCCCGGTAGGCCCCGCTGGCAGAGTTCAGCGAAAGGAGCGACGAGGGTTCCGCCATTCTTGGGAGTCCTATTTCAGCAGATCGAGAAGCTGGGTCCGCATGGTGCGCCCGGTTTCAAACATGTTGAGGTTGGCCTGATAGCTGCGCGAGGCTTCGCGCATGTTGGCCAGTTCGAGAATGGTCTTCACGTTCGACACCTTCACAAAGCCATCCTCGTTGGCCGAAGGGTGCGCGGGGTCGTAACGCAGTTCGAAATCGGCATCGTCGCGGGTGACGTCCGAGACGTTCACCATCGACGCGCCGCTTTCGCGGTCGACCATCTCTTCGAAGGAGATGACCTTGCGGCGGTAGGGATCGCCGCCCGGCTCGTTGGCGGTGGAACTGGCGTTGGCCACGTTTTCCGACACGACCTTCAGCCGCTCGCCCTGCGCACGCATGCCGCTGGCCGCGACGTTGAGAATGGATTTCAGCGGATCCATGACGGCCCCTCTCAGCGAATGCCCGTGACCGCGATGGTCAGCAGGCTGTTGCCCTTGCGGTAAAGCTCGGCCGCAAGCCGGTAATTGCCCGCCACTTCGGCGGCCTTGATGGTCTGCTGCTCGACCGACACGGTGTTGCCGTCGAGGCTGCCTTCCCACGCGGTCTCGTCACGCTCGATCCGCACGCCATCAGGCGCGGTGGTGGTGTTGCGGATGTGCTGGGAATCGGTGGTGTCGAGCCCGTTGAAGCTGCGCTGCCCTTCCAGAGCCTCGGCGAAGTCATTGACCTCACGCGCTTTGTAATTCGGCGTGTCGGCGTTGGCGATGTTTTCAGAAATCACAGTCTGCCGCGCCCCGAGCCACGTCATGCGGTCCGAAGCGAGCTGGAAAAAGGACATTCCACCAAGTTTCATGAAGAGTTCCCTTTTGGTTGAAACAAGGATAGCATGAATAAAACGAACTGATCAATGGATAGTAGCCATGCACACGGCGTTTTCGGAGCTATCAAGTCTTACACGGACCATTGAAAGGTCAAGCATTTCCGGGCAGGTGACCTCTGCGCTGGGGCTTGTCCTTACCGTGTCGGGGCTCGAACGCGCCGTCGGCATTGGCGCGCATTGCCTCGTGCAGGGCCGCGAAGGGCCGGTTTTGGCCGAGGTCGTGGGCATCGACTCGCAGGGCACGCGGCTTTTGCCCTTCGGCAGCTGGGACGGGGTGCGCACTGGCGATCCGGTGCAGGTCTCGCACAGTGCCGCCGAGATTCGCCCCGATGATGCATGGATCGGCCGGGTGGTGAACGCCCTCGGACAGCCGCTCGACGGCAAGGGCCGCCTGCCCGAGGGTGACGCCCCGCGCAAGATCCGCGCCGCCCCGCCCCCCGCCTTTGAGCGCCGCCGCGTTGGCGAGCGGCTCAACACCAAGGTCAAGGTGATGGACGTCTTCACCCCCCTGTGCCGCGGCCAGCGCATGGGGGTCTTTGCCGGATCCGGCGTCGGCAAATCGACGATGATGGCGATGCTGGCGCGCGGCGCGCAGGCGGATGTGATCGTTGTCGGCCTCGTCGGCGAGCGGGGCCGCGAGGTGCAGGACTTTCTGCAGGAGGATCTTGGCGAGGAAGGCATGGCGCGCTCGGTGGTCGTGGTCTCTACCGGTGACGAGCCGCCGCTGATGCGCCGTCAGGCCGCCTGGACTGCCACCGCCGTGGCCGAGCATTTCCGCGATCAGGGCAAGCAGGTGCTGCTGCTGCTCGACAGCGTGACCCGTTTCGCCATGGCGCAGCGCGAGATCGGCCTTGCCGGGGGCGAGCCGCCGACCTCCAAGGGCTACCCGCCCACCACTTTCGCGGAACTGCCGCGGATGATGGAGCGCGCGGGCCCGGGCTCGGGCAGCGCCGGGGACATCACCGCGCTTTATACGGTGCTGGTCGATGGCGGCGACATGGAAGACCCGATCGCCGACGCGGTGCGCGGCATCATGGACGGGCATATCGTGCTCGACCGCAAGATTGCCGAACAGGGCCGCTTCCCGGCGGTGAACCTGCTGCGCTCGATCTCGCGGATGCTGCCCGATTGCCACAACGAGGACGAATACGCGATCTACCGCACCGCCCGCCGCGCCGCCGCGCGCTATGCCGATATGGAAGAATTGATCCGCATCGGCGCGTATCGGCATGGCAGCGACGAAGAGGTCGACACCGCCATCGCCCTCGCCGAGCCGCTGGACGCGCTGCTCAGCCAGCGCAAACACGAGGCGATGGAAAGCTCAGAAACCTTCGCCCGCCTGCACGGCGCACTGAGCGACGCGGGAATCGTGGTGGGGTAGAGTTGCGCCCTAGTCGGCTCGCCGCAGATCAAGGATGCGTTCGGGCGCCGAGCGTCTCTTGAGCAGATCCGCAACCGCCATCCAGTTGCCCCTCACCCGTGCCTTGCGATCAATCCAAGGCTCGGGGCGAAACATCTTCACGTGGTTTGCCGCCATGTTCCGAAGGATGAGTTCAAGCCCGAACCTCTTGGGAATCGAGCCCTTTTTCATGAGATAGGCGACGTTGGCGACCTGACTGTACCCAAGCAGGTCACCGCTGGTCTCGCGACCTGATTTCGCCCCGAGATGCACGCCGACCAGCGCATCGGTCTTCAGCTTCTCGCCGGGCAGGCGGCTCGCAAAGTCCACATCCTCCTGCCAGCCATAGAGCGGCAGACGTTCATCGAAACGCACATCACCGATCAAAGCGGAGCGATAGGCCATGTTGCAACCGTAAAGGCCCACGAGATTGCGCTTCAAAGCACGTGGGGCGGCGGCATTCTTGATTTGCGTGGCCTCGAACCTTTCGACCAGCTGCGCCGCCTCGTCGAAAGGAATTCCGGCGCCATGGATACCATCGGCGATCAGATCACCTGTGATACCAGAGGCTTTCGGGAAGTCCGAAAATGCGCGCTCAATCCCGGCAATCGCATCTCGCGTCGGGAGGTAGTCATCATCGATAAAGAACACCGCGTCGCAGCGCCCTTGGACCGCGTCGAGACCTCGGTTGCGCTGGCGCGGCAGGCCTTTCTCAGAAAAGATCACTTCGACGGCTGGCTCTGCGGATTCGAGCACCTTCTGGGAGGGAAGGTCCTCGGGTCGCGTTACCACCAAGAGGATTTGGCTCGCTTTCTTGGTCTGACGGGAAATCCAGGGAATGGTCTGCTCAAGCGAGTCAGGACGTCCGACCGAGCAAACGACTACCGCAATTTTCATCCACCCACCGTGTTTGTTGCTAGTCTGAGTTAAGGTGCCCGTGAATTAACGAACGGGCCACACCGGCTTAACAGCCGGTGCGCTTAAGAACCGTGTTCACGGTACCAAGAAGAATGCGAAGATCCTGCCGAAGCGACATCCGCTCGAGATAGCTGGCGTCTAGCGATACGCGCTCGCTGTAGCTCAGGTCATTGCGACCCGAAATCTGCCACAGACCAGTGATGCCCGGGCGGAGTGCCAGGTAGACATCCTTCTGGGCGCCGTACCGGATCATCTCTGCTTGGGTAACCGGGCGCGGGCCAATCAGGCTCATCTCGCCCTTCAGCACGTTCCAGATCTGCGGAAGTTCGTCGAGAGAACTGCTTCGCAGAAAATTACCAAGCTTAGTGACCCGGGGGTCGTTGCGGAGCTTCTGGTCACGCTCCCATTCGGCCTTGGCATTGGGGTCGCTTGCCAGCAACTCCTGAAGACGCTGCTGCGCATCCGGAACCATGGTCCGGATCTTCCAGCATTTGAACATCTTCCCACTGCGTCCGACACGTTGGTGCCCAAAGAAGCCGGGACCGCCTTCGAGACGAACAAGGACATAAAGCACCAGAAGAACAGGGAGGATGGAAGGGAGGATCAAAAGGCCCAGAACGAGATCAAGTACCCGCTTCAAGAACCTTGCGTAGCCGAATGAAGACCCGCCGGCCTTCTCGGATATCAGCCCCTGGAGGGCCTCGGAGGAAGAGTGCATCATCGCAAAATCCTAAGAGTCAAATCGGTGGCGCCGCTAATCTAACGGCCGATCGTGTGCACCGGCCGGAGGAGGGGACTAGCCGACACTGAATTTCTCACCTGCCCGAAGGGTCGATTTATTTTTTACTTACTGAACTATTTAAATGCCGCGCCCGCAGGCAGCACTGCCTGCATCTCTCAGATTGTTAACGCGAGCCGAGTTTCTCGTTAAATCTTCATACTTTCTAAACCAGTACACCACATGCCGACCGTCAAGGCTACGTGACACGCCAGATATTTTCTGCAATGCAGAATAAACACGCGCCGTTCACCTTTGGCTGCGCAAAGTTTGCACAAGTTTTGAAGCGGACTGCCCGGTGCTCACTTGAAGTGAAGGATTCGCTCCGCCGACACTGCATCACTTGTAGACGTGTGCTTCCCGACACGCCCTCGGCCGTCCTTAGGGTTTCCGGGCTTGCATCTGGCTCACGGGTGTCAACGGCGGAGCAAAAACCGGCCACGGGGCGGCGCAAAAGCAGGCCACTTTCTTGCGCGCTTGAGCCCGCCGCTCGGGCTACGCCCTCCCGGCGGGCTCAAGCGCGCGTTGCGGTTTTCTATGGGGTCTGGCCGGCGTTTCGGGCCCGACTTTGCGCGAGCCTGTAGCTCTCGCCATTCATCTCGAGGATGTTGACGTGGTGGGTCAGGCGGTCGAGCAGAGCGCCGGTCAGCCGCTCTGTTCCGAAGGTCTCGGTCCATTCGTCGAACGGCAGGTTGCTGGTGATGAGCGTGGCGCCCCGCTCGTAGCGTTGCGAGATCATCTCGAAGAGTAGCTCGGCGCCGGTCTTTGACAGAGGCACGAAGCCCAGCTCATCGATGATGAGCAGTTTGACCGAGGCCAGCTGCTTCTGGAGCCGCAGGAGGCGGCGCTCGTCGCGGGCTTCCATCAACTCGTTGACCAGTGCCGCGGCCGTAGTGAAGCTGACCGACATTCCTTTCTGACAAGCGGCCAGTCCCAGCCCCAGAGCAACATGCGTCTTGCCCGTGCCACTCGGTCCGAGCGCAATGACGTTTTCGCGCCGCTCGATCCATTCGCAACGGGCGAGGTCCAGTACCTGCATCTTGTTGAGCTTCGGGATCGCCTTGAAGTCGAAGCTGTCCAGGCTCTTCTTGGCGGGGAACTTTGCAGCCTTGATCCGGCGTTCGATCATCCGTCCCTCGCGGTCGATCAGTTCCAGTTCGACCAGTCGGGCGAGGAACTGGACGTGGTCCAGGCCCTCGGCTGCACATTGGCGCGCCAGCTTCTCATGCTCCCGCAAGAAGGTCGGGAGCTTCAGCGTCTTCAGGTGATGAGCCAGCAAGATCTGCGGAGCACCGGTCATGCCGCATCTCCCGACAACAGGGACATGTAGCTCGCCGCCGAGGTGGTCCCCACGTTGGCCCGCGGCAGATAGGGATAGACGTCGAGATCAAGCTTCGGGGGGCGCCTCTCGACGTGGCACAGCACGAGGTGTTTGACAGCGTCGAAGCCGACCGCCCCCAGGTTCAGCGCTTTCTTCACCGCGGCATGCACGTCGGCGAGTTCGAAGGTCTCGAGAAGGCGCAACACCTGCACGTACTCGCGGCGGCCCATCTTCTGCATCCGCGCTTCCATGAGGTGAGCCAGCCCCTTTGAAGTGGTCCACCCACGAAGCCTGAAATCCGATAGGATTTCGGCGAACAGGAGGACTACGGAATGGCTGGAAAGCGTGAGAAGCCGGAAGACATTGTCACCAAGCTGCGTCAGGTCGAGGTGTTGCATGGCCAGGGCCTGTCGATGGCCGATGCGGTGCGGCAGATCGGGATATCGCAGCATACCTTTTACCGGTGGCGGAAGCAGTATGGTGGGATGAACCGGGCACAGTTGTCGCGGCTGAAGGAACTCGAGAAGGAGAACCTGAGGCTGCGGCGGGCGGTATCTGACCTGACGCTCGAGAAGCTGATCCTGACCGAGGCTGCCCAGGGAAACTTCTAAGCCCTTCGCGCCGCCGCGAATGCGTGGAGCATGTGCGCCAGACACTCGGCATCTCCGAACGCCGGGCCTGCCGGGTGCTCGGCCAACACCGCTCCACGCAGCGCAAGCCGCCCCAGGGCCGGGAAGACGAGGCGCGGCTGACCGCCGACGTCATCGAACTGGCCCGGGAATATGGCCGCTACGGTTACCGCCGGGTCGCCGTGCTGCTGCGGCGTGCCGGCTGGCAGGTGAACCATAAGCGGGTGGCGCGCATTTGGCGGCGCGAAGGGCTCAAGGTCCCACACAAGCAGAAGAAGCGCGGCAGGCTCTGGCTGAACGACGGCTCTTGCGTGCGGCTGAAGCCCGAGCACCCCAACCACGTCTGGTCCTACGACTTCGTGCAGGACCGGACCAGCGACGGCCGGGCTTACCGGACGCTCAACATCCTCGATGAATATACGCGGGAGGCGTTAATGATCCGTGTCGACAGGCGACTGAACTCCACCGATGTCCTGGACGCGCTGACGGACCTTTTCATCCAGCGCGGCCCGCCGCGGTTCATCCGGTCCGACAACGGCCCGGAGTTCATCGCGCAGAAGGTGCGCGACTGGATCGAGCTGGTGGGGGCGAAGACCGCCTACATCGAGCCGGGGTCACCCTGGGAGAACGGCTACTGCGAGAGCTTCAATGCGCGCTTCCGGGACGAGTTGCTGAATGGCGAGGTCTTCTACTCGTTGAGGGAGGCGCAAATCCTCATCGAACAATGGCGAAAGCACTACAACACCGCTCGGCCGCATAGCGCTCTTGGATATCGGACACCGGCACCGGAGACCTTCATCCCCATAGATCGAAGGCCGACCATGCATTAGCATTTAACCCGGACCACTCGATGGGGTCAGCTCACGTGCTGGACCTGTTCTCCCGACGCGTGGTGGGGTGGTCAATGAGAGCGGATCGCGATGCCACATTGGTCATGGACGCACTGATGATGGTCGTCTAGCGCCGCGGCAAGGCCGACGAGTTGCTTCATCATTCGGACCAAGGTTCGCAATACACGAGTGAGCAGTTCCAGCACCTGTTGCTCGACCATGAGATCACCTGCTCCTCACTCGGCAGCATGCTCCGCATGCGCCTGCCGGGCAGTGGATGAGCAGAGCTGGAAACGTCTGGGACAATTCGGCCATGGAGAGTTTCTTCTCTTCTCTCAAGACCGAATGGACCGCGCGCAAGATCTACCGCACACGTAGCGCCGCTCGGGCTGACGTCTTTAACTACATCGAATGCTTATACAACCCGAGACGCCGACATTCGAAGTTGGGCTATCTAAGTCCGGTGGCGCTCGAGGCCCGCGCTATGTAAACCTAACCCACTGTCCACGAAACCGGCAGCAGGACAAAAAGCCCTTTTCAGGTACCAGATGCCGAACGTTATGCATCCGAAGTCAAGTGCACGAAGCGCGCATAGGCTTCTTCGACCGCTATCTCCAACTCCGGAGCGATGTTCAACACTATCCTGTCAGCGCTCAGCATAGTTCCTTCTTGTGGCTCGATCCGCGTGTAGCGACCGCTTGTAGTCGGATCTCCTCCTCCACCTTTACGTGAGGCAGCGACGCTGACGTAGTGGTTCTCGAGCCGGGGATGAATCTCAAGACGCGCGGAGATCCGATTAAGCTGCGCCTGAGGATCGCTCAGGAGATCTAAATGTGTAAGCCCGATCCTGCGGTGAGCCGGAAACTTTTGCCAAAGAACCATCAACCTATTTAAGCGCTCGAGGTAATACTCCGCGGCATCTGTGTCTGTTTCGTATTCCCGATTACCTAGCCCGGCGAAAAGCTTGCGTATTGAGCGGATCGCAGGCTTCGGACTACGCGCGACGAAGATGGCTCGCGCGTCAAAAAATTCGGCTGGAGCATCCTCATCGTACCGGCTGTGAAGGATCTTGTCGAATAGATAAAGAGCACCGAGGCTTCTGCCACTGCGCAAAGTCTGATTAACCACAAGACGGCCGAGGGCGTCACGTCCGTCATAACGGATGTGTGCTTCTCCATAGCCACGGACTTCCGCGCGAGAACAAAGGATGTTCGACAGCGCGGTGGAGCCGCACCGCATATGTGCAAGGATGAGTATGCAGTTGCGATAGCGGCATTGAGGAAGAAATTTTGCCGCCCCTCGGCCGGAAATGGTCTTGAGATATTTCTTCATATTTTAATATTCCCAAATGCTTGACGTTTACTAGATATAAGGCATCCATGCCAGACACAGTTGGGACGAACTGCGGAAGAAAAATTCAAAATATGCGAAACATCTCGCAAATATTGGAAACTTCATCAGTTAACGAGAACCTTAAGAAGGATGCGGCGCGACTGACCACTAGGTCAAGGCGCGACGCTTTTTCGCGTTCGATCTTAGCGATCTTATGCTCGCTTTTAGAAAAAATTTTCCTGTTATGGCCTACTGCCGGTTTCGTGGGCACTTCCATGCCGCCACACTTCGAGCGCCACTTGTAGAATGTTCCATCGCTTATGCCGTGCTTACGGCAGAGCTCTTTGGCGCCTACGCTGGCTTGGTGCATCCTTCAGGATGCCAATGATCTGCTCTTCGCTGAAACGGCTTCGGCATCGTCTGTCTTCTTGTTAAAAGAACAGGCTAACCTCAAACCGCGGACTTTTCAGGGGGAGCAGCTCACTTGTAGGCGTAGCTTTCACCTATGCTGTCGACGTCTGCCATCGACAGAACCAGCCCGCTCGGCTCGATCCCCAGACTCTTGAGCGTTGCGAGGCCCTGAGTTACGGCGCTGCGCTTCGTCTTTTTCCAACGCACGAGGTACAGCAAATCATCCGCCACCATCGCGATAGACAAACCGTCCGATACCGCAAGCACCGGCGGGGCGTCGACGATCACCATATCATAGCTTTGTTTGAGCCGCTGGATGATCGCGGCGATCTGCCGCTCGGACAGGGAGTCAGCCCACATATCGCCACGCTGTCCGAGACCGAGCACGTGGAAGCGCAGGGAGTCAGGCTTGGCGATCACCTCTTCTAGGCCCTTCGCGCCACCGAGATGCTCACCCAGCTCTCCGCCTTCGACTTCCAACTCCCTTGAGAGCAGGCCCCGGCGCGTGTCCAGATCCAGTAGGATCGTCGACACCCCAGAGCGGGCATAGAAATCCGCTAGCGCAATTGCGCAGGTCGTCTTGCCCTCATTGGGGACCGAAGACATGAGCAGAAGGCTACGTCCCTCCCCATCCATCGGGGTGCCCGTGCGCAAAAGGGTGCGCAACTGTCGGACCCGCTCGGCGAGCTGCGAATGGGGGTCTTTTTCGAACAGACGCAAAACGTTGCGCGGTCGGCGCAGCTTGGTCCGGGGAAGCGTCGCGAGCACCGGCAGATTTGTTGCGCGCGCGAGCTCGGCTCCACTACGGAAACCTGCCGAAACTAGCTCAAGAAGCAGCGCCACAATGAGGCTTACGGTCAGGCCGAGGGTTGCGCCGAAGGCAGTCATAAGCATGGGACGCGGGGCCGAGGGACCAAGGGGGATAAGAGCCTCATTGACGAGCTTGGCCTCAGCCCGCTGAATTTCAGCCTGCGCCCGCGTCTCGCCAAGACGAGCGAGCAATTCCTGATATGTCTCACGCTTGGCATCAGCCTCGCGTTCGAGCTGGCGCAATTGCAACGAAGACGCTGCGAGCCCCGACAGGCGCTGTTCTAGCTCAGCGACGTCCTGCTGGAGCGATGCTTCGCTGCCCTCGAGCACCTCGATACCGTTTCGATAGCCCTGCGCAATATTCTCGACTTCGCGCGATATGGATTGATCTATGCCGGAAAGGTCCGAGGCGATTTTGCGCCGGTCCGGATGGCTCGGACCGAAAGTTGTGGCCAACCTCGCGTCCTCGCGGAGAAGGTCGTCCCGCGAAGCTCGGAGCGACATAAGGTATTCGGAACTTTGCGTTTCGGCGGCGGCCATAGCACCCTGCGAGACAACCATCGCCTCGAGCTGCTGCAAGCGCGCCTGCTCCGTCGCTTTGGCTGAACGGGTGCTTGCCAGTTGCTGATTGAGCTCTGCCAACTGCTGCTCGATCACCTCCAGAGACGCACCGACATTCTCGAGCTGTTCTTGTTTGTATTGCTCAACGGCGGCCTCGGCGTCGGCGACTTCCTTACCGCGATCTTGGACCTGCTGAGTGAGCCATTCTGTGGCGCTCTCGGCGACCCGCTTGCGCTCGCCAACCTGCATGTCGATGTAAGTATTAGCGATCCCGTTCGCGACCAGCGCCGACAGCTCGGGGTCCGGCGTCGTGACAGAAACGTCCATCACATAAGAGTCGCCCTGCCGTCCGATGTAGATACCGGAGCGCAATGCGGCAACGATCCGGTTCATCCGGCGTTGTTCCGGGGACACCAGCGGCGCCTCTTCGGAGACGGTGGTCTCTGGGCTCGAGAGCGCTGATTGCACCTTCCAAATCAATTTCGCCAGCATGCTCGGCTCTCGGAGAGCCGGGTCGATGCCATCAAACCTGTCGATGCCGATCTGGTCGACCACTCGCCGCAGAAGCGCGCCGGAACGCAACACGGCAACCTCGCTATCGAGGATCGCATTGTTGAGCTGAAGATCGGAAACGACCTGTTCGCGCGACGTGAGGATTTGCTGCTGGCGCGCATCCAGCATCAAAGTGCTGTTGGTCGTGTAGAGAGATGTGCGGCTCGACGTCAGCAACAGGAAAACGAGAGCGCATGCCAGAGTGCTGGCGAAGATCATCCACTTGCGGCGCCAGAGCGCGCGGATCAATCCGGACACATCGACCTGGTCCTCCGGGACTGGAGGGCGCAGTTCTTGAACCAAAGAATCCTCGTGAACGCGATTGACTTCGACAGGCCGCATGATGCGGCTCTGGTTACCACCATTCATAAATTCGCCCTCTCAAATCGCTAAAGCTACAATTTCACGCTTGAGGAAATTCGCAAGCCTTGCCGCACACGTTCACCGTTGCATCGCCAGCAACCCGCCGAGTAATGCTTTAATAACATGCGTTCAGGAGCACTCTCCACGATGTCACTCAAATATAATAAATTTGCATGCCCAAAATTAAGGCGTCCGGTCGTTTATGTCAGGTGACAACACGTCGAGTTCCAAGCGTAGCGGGGTCAATGCTCTGATCTCTGTCATGGGAATGACATCCCAACAGATCGCTTCGTTTCTTATCACATTGCTCGCTGCAGGCTTCCTGAGCGCGGCATCTTACGGCACCTACACGTTGGCCATCGTTTTCGATGAATTCGTGGTCATGCTGATCTACACGGGCTTCTTTCACTTCGTCGTCAATTCAGACGCGGACGATGAAACTCTGCTCTCAACTCTGTTTTGGATCATGGCCGGAATCGGCACCTTCGGCGGAGCGTTGTTGTTCATCTTCGCTGAGCCGATCGCCGATTTCTTCGATGCCCCGGACCTTGCAATGGTTCTGCGCTTCTTCGGCATAATGCAGCCGTTCGCCTCGATGAACGGCTGGGCCGCAGCGGCGCTCACGCGTGCCGGTCTGATGAAGCGCTACTTTCTCATCATGCTCGTGGTAAACATCGGCGGCGTGCTGGCCGGATGTGCAGTCCTCGCGCTCTGGCAATCGCTTTACGGGCTGATCGTCTACCGCGCCATCCGCCTCACGATTGGCCTGGTCCTCTTTGGCTGGAGCGTTCCCATATGGCCCCGGCTACGTTTCGACGGAACGCTCGCGCGGCAGGGCCTATCCTTTGCAGCCGGCCTTTATGGTTCTCGCTTTCTGAGCTTCTTCTCGACTTTCGGCACGGACCTGATCCTCGCCTACCTCTTCACAACCGCAGAGTCCGGCCTCTACCGCTTCGCCAACCGCCTTGCGATGGCATCCGTGGACATCGTCGCGCAACCTATGCGCAGTTTTGCCATCAAGCGCTTTGGCGAAGCCGGAAGAACCAAAAAACCGCTCGAAATCGAACTTGAGAGGTTTCTTTCCGGAAATGTCTTCCTGTCGGGCCTCGTCGCAGTGATGCTGATCATTCTCGGCGCCTCGGTCATCGAGACCTTGTTCCGGCCCGAGTACCTCGCTGCGGTCGGAGCCCTTCAGGCGCTCGCGATCCGCGCCGCCGGCTTGTCGGGAGCGCAACTGATCGATCCGGTGTTTGCCGCGCGTGGCACCACGCGCATCAGCATGTATTTCAACCTGATCTGGACGACCGCGATGATCGCCGCCATCGCGATCTTCTCGTCGATGGGCTATACCGCGCTCGCCTCAGCGCAGGCTGTGGTCGTGATACTCAGTTCCGCCACCGCCATCTACGCGATCAAGCGCTACGGCAAGGTCGAGGTCGGAGCCGCCCTGCGCCGCACCGCTGCAGCACTCGGCCTTATCGCAGCCTTCGCGATTGCGCTCTGGCTCGCCTGGACCACGCTCTCCGCTTTGGTTACGGGCAAGTTGCTGCTGATGATCAGCGGGATCGTCGTCGCGCTCGTGCTGGCCGCGGTCACCATGGCCGTCGCAGTCTACCTTAAGGTGTTCGACATCCGGATCTTCGAGTGATCCACCTCAGGCCGGAAACCAGCGATCAAGATGGCCGAGGGCTGCATGGGCCGCATTCTCCCATGTGAAAATCGAGGCCCGCGCCCGGCCCGCCTCGGAGAGGGTGGCGCGGCGCCCGGGCGCGGATGCGAGCCCGCTGATCGCAGCAACCCAGGCGCCTGGGTCGTTTGCGGGTAGCATGACACCCGCTTCACCAACGACTTCCGGCAAAGCACCGCGATCGGCCACCAGCGCAGGTGCGCCATGCGCCATGCCTTCGAGCGCCGGAAGGCCAAAGCCTTCTTCCGTCGACGGAACGCATACTGCCAGCGCCTCCGAGTAAAGCGCGGCAAGCTCCGCGTCGCTGACGAAGCCAGGAAACACCACGTTTTCGCCCGGCGGATATCCTGCTTCGGCAAATGCCTCCGCGCCCGCCTTGCCGATCAGTACGAGCTTCAGATCAGCAAGTGCAGGATCGGCAAAAGCTTTGAGCAACAGCGGGATGTTCTTGTGCGGCAGCAAGTTCGCCAGCGCAATGCAATAGCTCCCTTGTCCGAGCCCGAGGCGCCCGAGAATTGCGTGATCGGGCCGCACCCGCCCCACCTCACCAAGACCGTTCGGCACCACGCCCATCCGATCTTCCGTGCCAAGCCCAAGACGCAGCAACTCGTCCTTGGAATGCTGCGACACCGTGAGAATGTAGTTTCGCGGGCTCGCAGCGCGACGCGACAGAAGCCGACGCCATGTGCCGGTCGCCTTGCCGTAGGATTCCGGGGTGGTGAACACATGCGCATCATGCAGCATCGTCACGTACCCCTGTCCGCGCAGCGGCACAGTGTTGAAGAAACCCGCGACAACAGCATCACGCCGGGCCCGCGGCAGATCCATTTGCTCCCACAGGATGCCGTCACGCGTACCATAGGGTTCCACTGCCGAACCATCCCCAGCTCCAATCAGAGCCGGCGGAACCAGCACTTTCACGTCCCAGTTCCCCTCGACCTTCGCCAGCGCAGCGGTAAGTTCGCGCGCCACCGCGTTAACGGCTGTCTCTGGACCACCAAGGAACCGCCCATTGACCACCAGCCTCCGCTTCTTCGCCGTCACCGCCATCCAAGAACTCCCGAAACCTTAAATTTGTCGGCCACCGACGCTGCAATCAGTGAAAGCAACACCCCAAGAAGGGTGGCCGCGAGGATGATGAGATTGGGCAGAATCGAACCCCATAAATGAGACCAGCCGATCCGTTTTCCCTCCATCACAACGAAGCCCGGCCAGCTGCACTTTGGCATCGAGAAAAGTAATCATGCATTCACTCTGCTCGCGTAACCCAGTGTCATCCCATCATGGCGGTAGCGAACCAGAGCATCCGCGCGCTTCACTCCTGCATAGAGCCGACGCTGGTAAATCAGGAGCCCAGCAATCATCCCCGACACCGCGTAGAATTGGAGGTCCAGACTGGGAAAAGTCTTCAAGACCAAAGCCTGCAGCAAAATCGCAACGCAACAAGCCTTCAGTGCGCTCGTGACCTCGTTGATCTTCGTGTCTAGGCTACGCAGCGTGCGCCCCATCGTCAGAAGAGACAGTAGGAACCATGCTTGCAAAGCTATCCCCGCAATGCCCAAGTTGCCGAGGTTGGCCATAATCCAGCTGGAGGCGCGCACACTGCCGATGCCCAACCCGAGGCCGTAGCTGTCGCGGAAATTCTGCATCGCCTGCACGTTCCACGACATGCGTTCCTCGCCGGAACTGCTGTCCATCTTGTTGAAAACGAGCGTATCGATGAAGTCCGGGATCGCGGGCACGAAGTTGAATATCACAACCGTTACACCGACCGCGAATGGCACAAACATGGTCAGCAGGATGTAGGCTGTAATCCCCTTGCGCTCACGCGCAGCGGCGCGCATGTGCCACACGAGAAAGAGCCCGCTAAACACTACGAAATTGACCATCCCCGCCGTCGAAAGGGAACGCAGCAGGGCCAGCCCAGTCAACACCACCATTGCAATACGAAGCCTTGAGGTCTGGTCGCGGAACCAAAGCGCGAACCAAAATCCGTAGAGACCAGAGGTATAATACGCGTAGGCCGAGGGTTCTGGAAATCCGCCGATCATTCGACGAATGTTCATCATACGCTGATTATCGAGCATCTCGTAATTACTGGTCCGGATGAACTCCAAGAGTTCCGGAAACCCTAGACCATTACTGATGAGATCTAGCGCCGATATCACGAGATGGACGACCGTTGCCACGATAACTGCCTTCATCACGATCTCAGTGTCCCCCGACCTTGCAAGAATTGCTGCGAGAAGTGGCATGGCCGATGCAACAAGCAAGAGACGTAGGAACTGACCAATGTTGGCACCCGACGGCGCAAGCGGCTTCAGCAGGATAGCAGCATGACCGTTCGCCCGGCCGATAGCAAAAACCTCGGTCTGCCCCATGAAAATACGTGGCAGAAAGATCGCGCCAACCCCTGCCACCACCATCAGCATCATCAAGGGAAATCCAGGCAGCCCCGGTCGCAGCATGCCCAAAGCGCGCGGCACGGCTGCAGTGCGCAGGAAGAATGAGAGCCACATCGCGATGAGAGCGATATCTCCCAAGCTCACCGACCCGAGGCCCGGGGCGTTGAACGCTGCAGCAGCGTAAAACGGCATCGCCGCGAAGAGGATAGGAATTCCCCGGAGCGGTCCCACCCAGAGAATGGCCGCGAAGATGATCAAAGCAAAGGGTGAAGTGGAAACGATTTGCATGCCGTCTCAGTGACTACACGAGAGAAGTTGGTACGATGCTATAGGGGCGCGCCTACCAGGAAAAGGTTCTGCGGTGCGGCATGGCTCGTGGAAATCTGGTTATTAAAACTGTGCTGTTTTTTCTTGCACCGCCCCGGAAGACATGCTGCCGGAAGGGCTCACTCGCACCCCGCTTGTACGAACCTGGTACATCTAGCGGAAAACGCTCCCCACTTACGCTCCACGTCCGACCGCGCGATCAGTAGCGAAGTGAACGGCCCAGCCGGGGTTTTCCTGTGTTCAGCCGAAGAGCATGCAAGAATTTTGACCAGGCAATTGTTTCTGGCCGACCTACCCGGCAGATTCTCAAGAATTACCGACACAGTTTGAGCGTTGTTTGGTTATCTGGGTCCGTTTGGGCAGAACACCTGCCCGGCGCAACTGTCAGAGTTTTGCACCGCCAAGAGCTCATGTATGAATGCATTTTTCAGCATATATAACCTATCTCGGCGGACCAAGTTCGTTGTGTATCTGGTCCTGACCATCCTTCCGGCCCTCTACGCTCTCCCGGCATCTGGCGAAACTGCACCGACTCTAGGAACGAACGCGCATTTCCAGGCGGGAATGTACCGCAAGCTCCTCAAGCGCATCAATGATTTCGATCTTCGTTCCTTGCGCACAGGCGTGGTCTGGGGTCGGGTCGAACGGCAACCCGGCGCTTACGTGTGGAATGATCCGTCGCTGCTTGCCACAACTGCGCTGAGCCGCCAGGAGCGTATCGGCTCACTCACGGTCTATCCCGGAAACAAACTTTTCGAGGGCGGGGACACGGTGGTCACCGATGCCGGAATTGCCTCTTTCGCGGCCTTCGTCGGTGAGATGGCCGCGAAATTTCCAGAGATCGAAACATTCCAAATCGGCAATGAGTTCAACTCCACGTCCTTCGTCAAAGGGCCTGCCAAGGAGATGTCGCCGCTAGAGCGTGCCCACCTACACGTGCGCCACCTCGCAGCCATTGACGCACAGCCCACCATGGCAGACCGTCGCATCCTCGGCGTGTCAGCCCATTCGGTGGCTGCTGGCTATATATGGGAAGT
Organism: Salipiger sp. CCB-MM3; assembly: GCF_001687105.1. Lineage (NCBI taxonomy): Bacteria > Pseudomonadati > Pseudomonadota > Alphaproteobacteria > Rhodobacterales > Roseobacteraceae > Salipiger > Salipiger sp. CCB-MM3. The sequence goes on along the minus strand of NZ_CP014598.1, from coordinate 164,650 downwards.
GCTCGACGCGGGCGGGGCAGATTACATCGACGCGGTGTCACTGCACCCATATACCTCAAGACCAGAACAAATTCCGGACGAACTCGAAGTGCTCCGCCGCCATCCCAAGATGCGGGGGCTCGATATCGAGATAACCGAGTTCGGCACGACGGATGTCGACGGTGCCCCGAGTTTTTTCTGGAAACACATGTGCATGATGGCTGCTGCGAATGTGCGTCGGGCGGTCTGGTATCCCCTCGAAGTGCGCGGCGACAATTACGTTCCGGTTTTTGGTCCCGACCTGAAGCTGACGCCCACGGGGCGCGCGATCGAGCTTGCTGGTCGTGTCGTCTCCGGCCAACCAACCGAGGTCTTCCGCCCCGATCCGTTTACCTATGGCTGCACCTTCGGCGAGACGCTCGCGGTCGTCTGGGGTGCACCGCGCAGCGCCAAGCTTCTAAATCCCGCGATCACCGCCCTCGAACCGGACCTCAGCGAGCGCGAGGGCGCAGAGCTTTCGCTCTCGCGCGACAGTGTTCTTCTTCTGCAGAGCGACGGTGCTCCAATCGATCTCGCCACGGATCTCGAGCTGGGGCCGCACCATGTTCTAGCCGACAGCTTCGATCAATTCGTTCGGCCACCAGCAGGCGAAGATGCAATGACCGGCTCGACCGGCGGCTTCGACCGGTTCCTGCGCCGCGACGACGAAATTCTGCCACTTGGTACCTGCCCGGGTCAGGAGAAGCCGCACACGCCGTGGCGGCCTTACCTGTGCAATGCCGAGGCGCCGCGGTTCGCTCTTTCGCCAAGGTCCGTCGTGCTTGGCGGCAAGCTTGAACTCTCGCATGTTTATCATGCCCAGACCGACGGCTCGGTGATGGTAGATGTCGAGCTTGGTGTTCACGAAATTAGTTCAGATGGGCTCGGTGTCAGCGTCGTGGCCGAAGACGGCACGCTCGAGCGTAAGCTCGCCAGCGGTGCCGAGACGCTAGAGTTCGGACCCATCCACCTCCTCGACGGCCAGACCGTGACGATCTCTATCGATCCGAACCAGTCCGCCGCGGGCGACCGCAGCTTGCTACGGGTACGGGTGCGGGATGCGATTCAAGATAATGCTTTGCAATAACGAGCAAAAGCCCAATGCGCATCCTCCCATTGAGACGCGGCATCTCCACAAGACCGACGAACAGCGTGGCAAGCCCCTGCGCTGCCCTTTGCAAAGACTTCAGTTCCCCCGCCCCCCGGAAAAGCGCAGTCTGTGGAACGAAAAGCTCCCGTTCCTCAAAGCACTTGCCAGCTACTATAAAGGGCCCATATGACCGGACTTCTCCTCAATGCTCGTTTTCTCATGCGCGCTCCGACCGGCGTCGACCGTGTTGCCGAGCAACTGGTAGGTGCCCTCGTGGACCTTGGGCTACCGCCTGGCTTCGATGCGTTTCACGGGCTCCGTCCTCAGGGCGATATTGTCTTGCCCGAAGAGCGACCAAAGGCGGTGACGGATGCGCTCGAGGCACCGAAATCCTCATTGAAAGGCCATGCTTGGGAACAGTTCTACCTCGCTCGGACCCGGCCCGACGACTGGATGCTAAGCCTGTGCAACACCGGCCCCGTTCTGCGGAAGCGCCAGATTGTGATGATCCACGACGCTCAAGTGTTCCGCCAGCCGGAGTCTTACTCAAAGCCTTTCCGGCTCTGGTACAACGCGATGCAGCCCCGTCTTGGCCGCACCGCACAAGTCGTGCTCACGGTGTCCGAACACTCGAAGTCCGAGCTAGAGCGTTTCGGCGTCGTGCCGCCGGGCAAGGCTCGGGTGATCCCCAACGGAGCCGACCATATTCTCAGGATCAAACCCGACGACACCACTATTAAACGCCACGGGCTGACCTCCGGCCGCTATCTTCTGGCACTCGGCAGCCTCGCCCCGCACAAGAACCTTGCGATGCTGGTTGCTGCCGCGCGCGCCCGAAAAGACCGCTCGGTCCCGCTGGTGATCGCCGGTGGCGGAAACGCGGCAATCTTCAGCGACAACGGCATCACCGCGTCCGACGACGTGCGGCTTCTGGGCCGAGTCAGCGATGCCGAGTTGCGCGCGCTTTACGACAACGCCGCGGCGCTGGTCTTTCCATCGCTGACCGAAGGCTTTGGCCTACCGCCCGCCGAGGCGATGTTCTGCGGCTGCCCGGTAATCGCCTCGACCGGCGGCGCCATTCCCGAGGTCTGCGGCGACGCGACCATCTCGCTTGATCCCTCAGATCGCGACGGATGGACGGCGGCAATGGAAGACCTTTGCGCCAACACTGAAAGACGCACACGGCTGTCCGAGGCCGGTCGCATTCGCGTGCAGCAATTCACATGGCGCGCTGCGGCCGAAAAGCTGGCGGGCATATTGTCCGACCTACCGCGCACTAGCGCCGGGCAGAGCAGCACGGCACCGGCAAATGGCACTGTCTAAGCCCCGAGACCAAGAGACTTAACGACTGCGGCACGGGCGCGCGGCCTCTCAGAACGCCGACAACTCGCCGCTCGGTCGGAAAATTCCCCTACGTCAGAACCACCGCTTTTGGTTCCTTAATGGAAACATTCTGGGTATTTCATGCATCACTGTTTCGATTCGAGTTGCCCGGCAGGTGGGGCTGGGCGCACGACTTCTGCGGATCGGCAGCGGACAGAAACGCATCGGATAATTCCGAAGAAATGCACCTTGGGAGGGAAACGCCATAGATTCGTCCGAAACCCGCGTCGCCGGCACCCCTCCTGCCGCCGCATCTCTCGGCTACGCCGCAGCTCTGCTTTCGGTCCCTTTCGCGCTGGTCGCCACGATCTGGCTGGTCATCCGCCTCGGCATGCCGCTTACGATGTCCCTACCCGCCTATAGCCTGATCGGCGCGGCAGTCACGGGTGCGCTGTTGCTAGGCGCTTTAGCGCCCGCAGCCCTCCGTGAAGGCCAAGAGACCTGAGCGGTCAGCTCGGCTCGTCCAACGCCAAAGCTGTTACCTCAACAACGATGGTGTCACCTGGCAGCAGGCGTGTGCCTTGCGTGACCCTCCCTTCGATCTCTCGTTCGGCGCGCGTGCTGCTAATTTCGAAGCTCACGTCGACCGCATCGGAGGGCAGCAGCGCCCCCGAACTGCCGTCGCTGAGCAGGGCAAGCTGCCGAACCGCGCGGGCATAGCTGATCTTTAGATCGTCGAGATTCACCCGGCTGGTCTGAAGGTCGCTGAGGTTTTGCGACCGCTCGTCAGCAAGGAAACGGGTCCGGTCGCGCTGCGCGCTGGCGATGGCCTGCGTTGCGTCGATCTGGGCCGATTCCATGGCAAGCATCTGAGACCGCGCCTCCGCGGAACTCTGCTGCGCCGCAGCCAGTCGCGTCGAGGTCTGCAACCCCCGCTCCTGCAAGCTGCGCGAATCCTCCAGCGCCTGCGCGGTGGTCTCGACAATCTCTTTCTGCACCTCGATGCGCTGCGCGTAGAGTTCACGCTGCTGTCCGACGGTCTCGATCTCGTTGTCCCAGAAAGTCAGCAGCTCACGCGCGCGCTCGTTTTCCGTTACCAGAAGTTCGTGCTCGCGCGTCAGAAGCTCGTCCAGCGAAACCCGGTCCGGCGCCGGGATCAGCCGGCGCAACTGGTCCGGAAGCGTCACTTCCTCCTTGTCCGCAAGCGCCGCTTCGAGCCGAGCGATGCGCACCGCTGCCGCCGCGATGTCGAGGTTGAGCGCCTCAAGTTGGCCCTCGGACTCCGAACGCGCGCGGAGGATTTCCAAACGGGTGATGCCGCTCGACTGGCTACCGCCAGCAACAGCAAGCGCCGTGGCGATCGTCATCCCCGGCGCAAAATCGTAGCGTCCCGGCGAAGCGACGTCGCCAGCGATGATGATCGGCGCGTAGCTCGCCATCGCGATGCTGACCAACGGCGCGATAAACAGCCCCTCACGCTCAAGTGCGGCGGCCACGGTGTCCTCGGCATCGTCAAGCGTTAGACCTTCAACATCGACACCGCCGACATCGGGAATACGCAGCTGACCATCGGAATCCACCGCAAGGGTTTCAGGCTCGCTCAAGCCGCTGTGGCGTAGCTCGATGGTATCGCCGGGAACAAGACGGTAAGGATCCGCCAAAAGCGGCGCGGCAAAACCACTCGCCATGCAGAGTGCTGCAGCAAATCCAAAGCAGCGAACAAGATTAATCATCTTCATGGCACCCCGATCCTGATCTCTGCTGCCAATTCTATGCGTTCATGATGCGGACAAGGTTCTCTCACCCGCAACCCTAATCGCCCGCAGTTGCCCAGTTCACGGGCACATCGCGGTGATCAGCCCGACAATCGGGCTGACCGGCGCGATCGCCTTCAGCCGAGAACTGCCTTGCGCAGTTCCATCAGACCGGTTTGCATCAGCCCTTCAGCCCCGGCCTTGTCCATCGCCTCGACATAGAGCCGCAGCTCGGGCGCATTGCCCGAGGGGCGGACGTGCACGATGCGTCCATCCGCCAGTGTCACGCGCACACCGTCGGTCAGATCGCAGCCCGCCTCTTCGGCCCCGAAACGGGCAAGAAAGTCGGCCCGTGCATTGCGCGCGTCGCGCAGTTTCGCGACGAACGGCTGCGACGCCTCCTGCGGCACTTCTTGCAGACGGTCGGCCAAGGTCACCACTGGCGGCTCCTGCGCTACGCGTTCCGAGACGGTCCCCTCCCCCGCCGCGATCAGCGTCATGATCAGAGGCAGCATGCAGTCGCGTGTCGGCAGCGCGTTTAGAATCCCCGTCGGCCCTTCAGCTGCGAAGCCCAGAAGGAAGCCGCCATTGGCCTCATAGCCCACCACCTTGCCGCCAAGCTCTTCCATACCGGCGATGACATAGGGCGAGCCGATGCGGGTCGTCAGCACCTTGCCAAAGCCCTTGCGGGTGACCCCCGAGTTCGAGGAGATCGGAGTCACCACCGCCTCGGCCCCAAGCGCCTCGGCGGTGATCTGGCCCATGATATCCCCCGGAACGATGGTGCCCGTCTCATCAGCCAAGAGCGGTCGGTCGCTGTCGCCATCGGTCGAGACCAGCCCGTCCAGATTGTGCTCAAGCACCCAGTCGCGGATCTGCGCGCGGGTCTCGGGATCAACGGCTTCGGTGTCGACGGGAATGAACATTTCCGAGCGGCCGAGTTCGATCACCTCGGCACCAAGCCCGGTCAGCATCGCCGCAAGGTCGTCCCGACCAACCGCCGAATGCGCATAAAGACCGATCCGGCGCCCCGTCAGCGCCCCCGTGCCAAGCGCCCCCATGCCAAGCGCCCCAACGTAGCGATCGATAAAGCGACCCGCAGCACCTGCGTCAGTTTCGAGAGCACCATTCCCGCTGCCCGCCGGACGGCCAAGCGCGGCGCTGATCGCCACTTCGTCATCCTTGGTGATCTCGCCCTTGCGGACATAGAATTTCAGGCCGTTGCGATCGGCAGGAATATGGCTCCCAGTTACCATGATCGCCCCTGCACCGGCTTCCAGCGCCGCCAGCGCGAGCGCAGGCGTCGGCAGAGCGCCGCAATCCACCACAGTGACACCCTCAGCACGAGCGGCCGCAATAATGTCCCCGGCGATCCGTGGGCTCGAGGGCCGCAGGTCCTGCCCGACGCAGATCTTTCCGCCGTGGTCGCAGGCTGCAACGAAGGCCCGCACGTGATCCGCCACGAGATCCGGCGTCAGCTCAACCACAAGGCCGCGCAGGCCACTCGTTCCGAATTTTGGTGCCATCGAAAGGCCCTCCTTCTTGATCTTCAATTGCCAGCCCCGGACACGCGCGCCGTGGCGCGCTCGGGGCCGGCAAAGCTCAGCCCTTGGCGCCCTGACCGCGTGAATAAACGTCCTCGTAACGCACGATGTCGTCCTCTCCAACGTAAGAGCCCGTCTGCACCTCGATCAGCACCATCGGCATCTTGCCGGGGTTTTCCATCCGGTGCACCGCGCCAAGCGGGATGTAGACGCTCTCGTTCTCGGTCACCAGCTTCACCTCGTCGTCCACGGTGACACGCGCGGTCCCTTCCACGACGATCCAATGTTCGGAGCGGTGGAAGTGGCTCTGCAGCGACAGCGCCGCCCCCGGATGCACATGGATGCGCTTCACCTGAAAGCGGCTGCCGACCACGAGGCTCTCGAACCAGCCCCAAGGGCGGTGGTCCATCGGAAACTCGACAGCCTGCTTCGAGCCCTTTTCCTTCAGCGCGCTGACCGCCAGCTTCACGTCCTGCGCGCGATCCTTGGACGCCACCAGCACCGCGTCGTTCATCGCCACGGCGACCACATCCTTGAGCCCGATGCCCACAAGTTCCACCGCGTCGGAATCCGAGCGCAGGATCGAGTTCTCGCAGTCGATCGCCGTCGCGCCCTTGTTGGCCACAACGCCCGTCTCGTCCTGCTCCATCTCGCGCCAGATCGCGTCCCAACCGCCAAGATCGGACCAACCGCCGTCGAAGGGCACCACCTCCAGCGCGTCGGATTTTTCCATCACCGCGTAGTCGACCGAGATGTCCTCGGCCTCGCTCCACGGGCCCGGCGCCAGCCGAAGGAAGCCAAGATCGACCTCTGCATCGCGCACCGCCGCGCTCACCGGCGGCACCAACTGGCTGGCGAATTTGTCGAAGGCGGCCAGAATGTCTTTCACGCGGAAGAGGAAAATGCCCGCGTTCCACAGGAAGTTGCCTTGCGCCAGCATTTTCGCCGCGGTTTCGGCGTCGGGCTTTTCGACGAAGCGCTTGAGCGGCACACAGTCGCCGCCATTGGAGTCGAGCTCAAGATATCCGTACCCGGTCTCTGGCCGGTCCGGCGAGATACCGAAGAGAACGAATTTCCCCTTCTCGATCGCCGGAATGCCCTTTTCCAGCGCCGCCCGAAAGGCCGCCCCGTCGGGCATGCGGTGATCCGAGGGTGCTACGAGCATGGCCGCATCCGGATCCTTGGCATGCAGATGCAAGGCCGCCGCCAGAACAGCTGGCGCCGTGTTGCGCCCTTCGGGTTCGATCAGCACGGCACCGGGATCGATTCCAACAGCCGAAAGCTGCTCCGTCACCACAAAGCGGAAGTCCGAGTTCGTCACGATCACCGGCTTTTCGAAGCGCCCGGATCCCGCGAACCGCGCCGCGGTCGCTTGGAACAGGCTTTCATCATCGATCAGACGCGCGAACTGCTTCGGAAAACTCTTGCGGGACACCGGCCAGAGCCGAGTTCCCGATCCACCGCACAGAATAACAGGAGTAATCGTCTGCATTAAATGATCCCTTCTGACACCGTAAATTAGTCCCGTCTGATATCGCATGCTCCGCGCAGCGCGCCAATTCTCAGCAGCCTGAACATGTAAGAAAGAAGCTCATGATCTGAGGGACCGCAAGAGTTTCAGGCAGATCTCGCGAAACTTCAAAAATCTGTTTCTTTCTAAGGTGATCATGCACGCGAAAAGACGCCGCAACCCCGCCAAAATGTAGGGTGCAGCGTCACGCGAAAGCCTGAATTTGCCCTGATTCAGCCCCCGATCCGCGCCAGGCTCGAGGCGATTCCAGCACGGAACTTCACTTCGGAGAAATCCTGTGCCCGAGCGACGCAGGCACGCGGCCCAGCGTCGGCCAGCCCTGACCGCTCGAACCGTTCCACAGAGTCAACCAGCGCATCAACGCTCTGCTCCTCAAAGAACAGCCCCGTGAGCCCGTCGACGACCGAATCGAGCGCTCCGCCCCGCCCGTACGCGATGACCGGGCGGCCCGAGGCCATCACTTCCACCGGCACGATGCCGAAATCTTCCTCACCGGGGAATACCAGCGCCTTGCAGCGTGCCATATGGTCCTTGAGCACGCTGAAGGGCGCTTTTCCGAGGAAGGTGGTCTTGGGTCCCGCCTTCGCCTTCAGCTTGTTCACCGCGTCATCTGGACCGCCGATGACCACCAGCGGCAGGTCGAGCCGACGAAACGCCTCGATCGCGAGATCGGGCCGCTTGTAGGGCGCAAGTTCACCGCACCAAAGGTAGAAATCCCCAAGCTCGTCCTTTGGCACGGGCGAGAAATCTTCGATTGCCACTGGCGGCGCGACAACATCCGACTCGCGGCGCCAGTACTTTCGGATCCGGCTGGCGACGAAGTTTGAGTTGGCGGCGAAGCCATCCACTCGTGCGGCACTATTCACATCCCAGTTGCGCAACCCGTGCGCCAGTTGCGGCATCATCAGCCGCGTCATCAGCCCCGCGCCGCCGCGATACACGTGATATTGGTCCCACAGGTAGCGCATGGGCGAATGACAGTAGCACAGATGCGGCGCATCCGGCGGCGCGATCACCCCCTTGGCCGGGCCCGACTCCGACGAGATCACGAGGTCATAGCCCGACAGATCAATCTCCTCGAGCGCGCGCGGCATCAACGGCAGATACTTCTGGTAAAGCTTCTTGGCGAGCGGCAGACGACCGATACGTGTCTCCACGATACGGTGCTTTGTCAGCACCGCCGAGAGCTTCGACGGGTCCGCCACATGCGTGTAGATATCTGCGTCGGGGAACATCCGGCAGAGGGCCTCTATGACCTTCTCGCCGCCACGCATTCCAACCAGCCAATAATGGATGATCGCAACACGGCGGCCATCCTGAACGTCAATTTCAAAGTCTTTCATACTGCGCTCCAAAACGCGTGGAACACCCTCAGCTTTAAGATGTAGAGCGATCAGACGTTAAGCAATCTTTAACGTGCTGCGATGCAGCGTCGGGGCAAACAAATCCTGCGAGTGCTGGATTTCGAGGCCATTTAACTTGGTCACCGTGTCGAACACGCGACATCAGCCCAATCGCCCCATCGCTGGCTCAAACGAGCCACATTCCGACCATTCAAATCTCTCATGCCTGCCAAGTGCACAAAAGGTGCCTGGCAAGTTCCGCAAGCGGAGGTGCCAAGAGCCTCCTCTCGAGAAGAACGGGCAGACAAACGACAGAAGTCGGTAAAAGGGGAAACGGATGGATTTGAGTGTCGCGACCCATTTCGGGCAAGGTCAGGACTACGGCGAATTGAAAGCCGAGCAACTCCTAGAACTCGTTGACGACAGCGGAGCGACAGGGATCCGCGACGGCGTGAGCTGGCGGCTGATCGAGACAGAGCCGGGCGTTTATGACTTCTCCGATTTTCGCACCAGCTACATGCCTTTGGTCGACGGGTATGACCTCGACATCACGCTAACCCTGATGCCCCATGGAAACCCGCTGTACGACGATGGTGAGACGGTTACCTCGGAAGAAGGCATCGCCGCGTTCGCGCGTTTCGTAGAGGCATTGCTCGCCGAATTTCCCGAAATAAAGCGCATCGTCATCGGAAACGAGTTCAATGGATTGGACGGGCGTTTCACCAGCGGCGCCGCGACCACCCGGTCCATCCCCGAACGGGCTGCGATCTACACCGAAATTCTCAAGGGCGTTTCGGACACGGTCTCCGAGAGCTACCCCGATGTCGAAATCGGTGGTGGAGCCCTGCACTCTGTCGCGACAGGTTATGTAAAGGCACTCATCGACGCCGGCGCTTTCGAATACATGGATTCGCTGGACATTCACCCCTACGGTCTTGAACCGTCTGAACTGGGGGTGGCGCTCGCCCATCTGAACTCGATACTGGCCACGCTCCTCGAAGAGCAACAGCCGAGCATCGTGATCACCGAGTTTGGGCGCAGCGCGGTGACTGATGATCCGCTTTCGAACGCTTCCTATCTCGCAAAGGCCGTCGCTGTCATGTCGGCCAATGGCGTGACAGAAGCGTCTTGGTACGCACTTCTCGATGAAGACTGGAGCGGCTCCCCCGACATGGGCCTTTACGACAAACCGACCACCGAAAACGAGATGCTGGATGGGTTCCGCTTTGTTGAATCCATACTCGCAGGCGCACAAGACTCCGTCGCTCTCGACCTTGGCCCCGGCATCGAAGCCTATGATTTCGGAAATGGCACTTGGCTAGTCTGGGGCTCGGCTCAGGACATCTCGTTTTCAGGCACCAATCTTGTCATCCGTGATGCTGGGGGCGCGATCATCGATGCTCCAGATCGCATCGGAGATACCCCTGTCTATGTGCAAGGCTCCGACCTTTCGGTGACCCCCGTCGAAGGCCCAGGCGCTTTGATCACTGACAGCTTCTACGATTGGGACCTCGCGTCCGATCCAGAAGGTCCGTGGAGCTATCACCTGCTCAAGGTGGTCAATGGCACCGAAACCGAGATCGCCCTTCAGGTGCTCGAAGGTCAGACATATATGTCCGAAAGCTGGAACCCTTATCTCGGCAACAACTGGTCTCGGCCCTTCTTTATGACGGCAGACACGATGGCCCCGGCCGCCTTCGGCAACCAAGGAACGAACGATCGCGCCACGCTTGAAAAATTCACTGCCGAAAGCGATGGCCCGATCGATATCGTCGGCAGTTGGTCGGTCTCTGAGAACAGCGTCGACGGGATAATCGTCGAGGTCCGGCTGAACGGCGAGACACTCTCCACCCAGACAGTGACCGGCGACTTCGCGATTGTGGTGCGTGCCCTTGAGGTTTCGGTAGGCGACGAGATCGACTTCATCGTCCATGACGGAGACACGCCCAAAGGCGACTTTACCACCCGGCACATCCGCCTCTTTGAATCCGACAGTTCGCTCAGCACCGAACAGTTTCTCTCCGATCACCTCGGGGCAGATGTGATCGAGGGGAACGAGACGCTCGAAGCAGAAGTCGTCCTCGACTACACGTCAAACCAGAGCATCGATGCAGGAGCCGGAGGCATACAATCCCTGAACCTTGTTTCGAGCGAGTCCGACAGTTTGGTGACCGTTACTGAGGCCTCGGCGGCTGAACCCAACAGGGGTGAATTGGTCGCAGACGCGCCGGGACAGGACTCGCAACTGTTCGGGACTTCCGGAGATGACACCCTTACCGGCTACGATGGTGATGACACGCTCTGGGGTGGAGCCGGGGCCGATGTCTTTGTGTTCACACCAGATGGCGGCGTCGACACCGTTGTCTTCCGGCGCGAAGCCGAAGGGGATCGTCTCGATTTCTCGGCGCTGGACATCAGCTACAGCGACCTCGTGGTAACCGAAACGGGGCGTGGTCTTGAGGTCGCTGTGCAGACCCAAGAGGACGGGCTGACAGATATCGCCCTGCTGAAGCATCTCGACGCCGACGGCTTCGACGCACTTCAGGACCACGGTCTTCTGATCTTCTGATCGGGTCAAATTCGGGCGGCCTGCATGCATGGGCCGCCCAAACCTACCCTCACACTCAGGCACCCTCCTCACGCACGGTGATCTCATAGGCAAAGCTCGACGGGTCCAGCTCGTCCTGCTCCACGCCGTCAATCTCGGCCTGCGGGTACATCAGGAAGCCGACGCTGTCGCGCTCCGAGCCGGGCAGCGCCACGTCATGGGCGAAGTTATAGCCGACCCAATTGCCTTCCCACGACCCGAACAGCCCCGCACGCACGGCGCGCACCTTGGGATCGTCGAGGTCGAGGTTCTTCGGCGGCTCTTCCAGCATCACCTTGCGCACATCCGCCGGATCGACCGCGACCCAGCCATAGTCCTCAAGGAACACTTCGGCGCGGCAGTGCTGCGCCTTGCTGACGTTCTCGGAACTGGCGCCAAGGCTCTTGTAGCCGAATTTCGACGGCGCCACGCGCAGACCATAGACATCGCGCGCAGGCAGGCCCGCGGCGCGCGCCAGCCCGACGTAAAGCGCGTTGAGGTCGGCGCATTTGCCGGTCAGATCGCCCATCTCCAGCATCGAGGCCACATCGCCGATGCCGCAGCCGCGGGTCTCGGGGTTGCGCTCGGTGCTCTCGACAACCCATTCATAGATCGCCCGCGCCTTCTGCAGATCGCCGCTCATGTTCTCGGTGATCATGTCCGAGGTCGCCTTGACGATGCCGTCGGTGGGGATGAGCCGCGTCGGCGCGGTGTAGAGCGCGCGCTCTTCGTCCGAAAGGCTCGCCCCCTGCCCCGGTTCGCCCAGATCGACAAACCGGTCGCGGGTCTCGACCTCGGCGGTGATCTCCAACTCGGCCTGCGCCTGACCCGAGGACCACACCGCGTGCACGTATTTCGCACCGCTCTCGGCATCGGTCTTCAGCTCGGCGCTGTCGGCATTGCCGCTGAACGCCGGCGCCTCGGCCCGCATCCATCCCTCTTCGTTGACCGAAGGCACGGGGATCCACGCCTGCACCGGCTTGCCGTCCGCAGGGATGTCGATCTTGGTGGTCAGCGCAAAGCGGCGCCAGTCGGCGGGCTTCGGCGAGAAGGCGGCAAAGGCGCCGCGCGGCAGCAGCGCCGTCAGGGTCAGCGCAGCACCCGCGCCAATGAAATGTCTGCGATCCAATTGCATGTCATGCCTCATTGTAGAATCCGCGTCCGCCCCCCATTTGGCCCCGCAGATACAGCCGCAGACCCCAGTTCTCAAGAACCAACGGCGACCCGAGCCGCAAAGCGCCCCCATCCGCCCGATATCGAGGCTGAAACCCAACCCCCTGCCCAACCACTTGTCCGGCCCGCGCGCGCCACCCCACGAAGATTTTTGCCAATCGCCAGTTCTCCCAGCGTCAAACTCGGTCTATCTGAGGCGCATGGATGTCGTTCTTGTCACCGCGGTCATCGCGTCGCTCTTTCTCGTCATCGCCGCGGCCGAGCCGCTGGCGGCCCGTCTCCGCCTGCCCTACAGCGCGATCCTCGCGCTCTTGGGCACGCTCATCGGCGCGGCGGCGATCTTCTTTCTGCGCACCGATCTGACCGATGCGCTCAATCCCGTGGCCGCGGCGATCATAAATTTCCCGATAAGATCCAACGTCTTCCTCTATGTCTTCCTGCCAACACTGCTGTTTCAGGCGACCTTGGGCATGAACCTCAGGCGGATGCTCGACGATTGGGTGCCGATCCTTGTGCTCGCCATCGTCGCGGTGGTCGCCGCCACGGTGTTTGTCGGCTTTGCGCTGTCGTGGACAAGCTCGCTGCCGCTGGCCGCCTGTTTCCTCGTGGGTGCCATTGTCTCGACCACCGACCCTTCGGCGGTGGTCAGCATCTTCCGCTCGATCGCCGCGCCACGCCGGCTCGTTCGGATCATCGAAGGCGAAAGCCTGCTCAACGACGCCGCCGCCATCGCGCTTTTCAGCCTCTTCATGGGCTTCGTGATGGAGGGCGTGCCCGACCCCACGCTCGGCGGCGCGCTGGCACAGTTTCCCATGCTTCTGGGCGGCGGCGCGCTGGCTGGCTGGCTGGTGGCGCAGGGCGCGATCGGCGCCATGGCGCTGCTGGCGCGCTATGAAAAGGCGCAGCTTTCGGTCTCTATCGCCCTGCCCTATCTGGCCTATATCGGCGCCGAGCAACTCTTTGGCGCGTCCGGCGTCATCGCCGTTGTCACCGCCGGGATCACCCTCAACCTCGTTGGCCCGGGCAAGATCCCTCCCACCGCTTGGGCCAATCTCAACGACGTCTGGGACATCCTCTCGCATTGGGCCGGGGCGCTGATCTTTATCCTCGCCGCGCTGCTGATCCCACGGCTGCTCGAGGACGTGCACTTTGGCGATTTCCTCCTGATCCTCGTGGTCACCGCCGCCGCCATCGCCGCGCGGGGCGCGATCCTCTCGGGGCTGCTGCCGATCCTGCGCATGTTGCGGCTCTCGCCACGGATCGAGCGGCCTTACCGCGTCGCGATCCTCTGGGGCGGGCTGCGCGGCGCGCTGACTCTCGCGCTGGCGCTCGCGGTGACCGAAAGCTTCCGCGTGCCGATCGAGGTGAAACGCGTCGTCGGCATCCTCGCCACCGGCTTCACCCTCTGGACGCTGCTGGTGCAGGGCACCACGCTCACATGGGTGATCAAGAAGCTCGGCCTCGACCGCCTCGGCCCGCTTGATCAGGCGCTCAGCAATCAGGTGGTCGCCGTCGCCCTGCAAACCGTGCGCGAGCAGGTCTCGACGACCACAGACACCTACGGCCTCGACCGCGAGATCGTCCGCTCCGAGGCGAAACGTTTCGGCAAGCGCCTCGACGCCGCGGTGAAGACCGCCGAGGAAGGCGACGAGATCCAAGACCGCGACCGCGTCACGCTGGGCCTCATCGCGCTTGGCGGCGCCGAGCGCGACGCCACCACCGTTGGCATCCGCGAACGCACCATCTCGCTGCGGCTCGCGCAAAAGGCGCTGTCCGATTGCGACCGGCTGATCGAAGGCGCGCGCAGCGATGGTCGCGTCGGCTACCAGCGCGCGGCCAAGGCCAATGTGCGCTACGGCAACGTCTTCCGCGCGGCGCTCTTTGCCCACAACCGCCTGCATATCTCCGGCCCCCTCGCCCGGCTCACCGCCGACCGTTTCGACCTCTTGCTGTCGAAACGGCAGATCCTGCGCGATCTCGAAGGCTTCATCGACGGGCGCATCCGCCGCATTCATGGCCGCCGCGTCGCCGAGTTGCTGCGCGATCTGCTGACCCGCCGCCGCGAGGCCACCGAACGCGCGCTCGAGGGTCTGCGCCTGCAGTATCCGGGCTATGCCGAGGAACTGGAACGCCGCTTCATCCGCCGCACCGCGCTGCGCCTCGAAGAGGGCGAATACGACACGATGCACGAAGACGGGCTGATCGGAGACGAGCTTTATACCGCGCTCAGCCAAGACCTCGCCCGCCGCCGCGCGCAGGCCGACGAGCGCCCGCCGCTCGATCTGTCGGTGCAGCGCGCCGAACTGGTGCGCCGCTTCCCGCTCTTTGCCGATCTCGAGGAAAAGGAAATCCGCCCCCTCGCCCGCGGCCTGCGCACCCGCTACGTCGCCCCCGGCGATGTGATCAGCCGCCGCGACAGCACCGCGCGCAGCGTCTATTTCATCGCCTCGGGCGCGGTCGAACAGCGCGTCGCCGGGCACACCTATCGCTTGGGCCGCGGCGATATGTGCGGCCAGCTGGCGCTGCTCATGCCGCGCCGCCGCCGCTCGGAGCTGGTGGCGATCACCCCCTCGACCCTGCTCGAACTGGATGAGACCCGCTTCAAGCGCCTGCTCAAACGCAGCGCCCGGCTGCGCGAAGCGGTGCGCGACAGCGCCACCCGCCGCGGGCTCGACCTCAATGACATCCTCGGCGAAGCCCCCGAGGTCGCCAAGGCGCTCGCCAAACCCGATCTCAAGCCCACTCCTGAGCCTGAGGCAAACGCGCAGGACGCCGAGGCCAAGCCCGAGGCCGTCAAGGCAGACGAGGCAGCCAAAGGATGATCGATTTCCCCGGTTGAGAGCCCCTCGGCCGGGGATTAGATAATTAAATCATTAGCTTAGAGTTCGCTTCTAACTCTAAACCCCCGCTACTTCCCCGGCGCCTCCAGCAGCCGCTCCAGCTCGAACATCGCCGCCTCCATCAGCTCGCGCCCGACCCGCTTGCCGCCGACGCGGATGTACCAGCCCTGCGTGTCTTCGCCCAGTTGCAGCGTCAGCCCCGACGACAGCGCCTTGGCGGGCGCCGGTTTGGCCGCCTTCTTCGGACGTCCGCCCCGGGCCGGGTCCAGCTTCCGCTCCAACCCGTCCAGCGCCGCGGCGATCTGCTCGGCCTCCTCGGCGGGCGTCTCCGGCACCTTCTCGGCCAGCGCCTCGCGCAGCCGTACCTCGGCGCCGTCGCGCAGCGCCGCGGCGATGCGCAGCCCGTCCTTCTCCTTGAGCAGATCGGGGAAGGTCAGCATGTCGCCCAGCTCTTCGAAGATCAGCGCGAACGAGCGGATCTTCGAGCGCTTCGCCTTCGAGGCCATGGGAAAGAGCGCGTTCACCGCCTCCTCGGCATTGACGAAGGCCCCCTGCTGCGCCGCGATCACCGCGATGCGCCCGCGCTCGTAATGGCTCAGGTTGGCGCGGATCTCGTTCTCTTCGATCATCGCCGCAAAGGTGCCGCCCATCGCCTCCGGATCGCGGATCACCGCCTTGATCTTGGCGTAGCGCGCATCCTTGGTGAGCGCGTAAAGATCGCGCACCGCCTTCAGACGGCGGTAGCCCGACAGCAGCCCATAGCCGAAGCCCTGCGCATCATCGGGCGTGGCAAACACCTCCACCGGCAGCCGCAGCCCGCCCTTGGCGATCGAGGCCTTCAGTTCCTCCATCTCCTCGACGTCCAGCACCACCCGGTCGCGCACCAGCGCGTCGGCGTTGATGTCCTCCACCGCCAGCTCCAGCATGAGCAGCCCACGCCCTTCGGCGTCGCGCATCCGCTCGGCATCCACCCGGTCCTTGGCATCCTCGGCGCGGCGCTCGGGCGGGCGCGGATCATGCAGCGTCGCGGCCTCGGCGGCCACCTGCGCGATCGGCGCCGAGAGCGGCCCGCGCCCGGCGGTCTCGCGGCGAAACTCCTCTTCGTAGCGGCTCAGGTCCTCTGCCGAAGGCGCTTCGAGCTTGCGTCTCTTGGCCATCAGATTGCCTCCCGTTCAGCATTTTCCATCTGCACGTCCCGCCACCAGGTGCCGAGGATCACTTCCTTCACCTCGGCCCAGGTCCGGTCGAAGGTCTCGCGCCCGCGCACATAGGTGTCACGGTTGAAGTCGCGGTAATCGGTCTCGTAGATGCCAGAGACCTGCTCGCCCGCCTGCCCCACCATTGCCGTCAATTCCTGCCGGTAGGTGGTCATGAAATCCCCGAAATAGGCTTGGATCACATTCGCCAGATCGGTCTGCTGCGCCGCGTCGAACCGCGTGACCAGCGCCCGCACCGCGTCCCATTCAAAGCGCATCTCCGGCAGGCCGCCCTGCCGCCGCACCCGGTTCTCGCCCTCTTCGATCGAGGCGAAGGTCGAGTAGATCATGTCAAAGAAGCGCCCGGTGGAGTCGAACTCCAGAAAGCTCGCCCCCAGCGGCACCAGCAGGATGTCCGCCGCCGACAGCGCATTGATCGTCAGATAGCCAAGCGCCGGCGGCGTATCGAGCAGGATAATGTCATACTCATCCAGCATCCCGCCGTCCTGCAGGGCATTGGTCAGCGCATCCCACAGCGGCCAGCTCAGCATCTGCATGCGCCACACCGGCACCTGAAACTCCGCCCAGTAAAGGTTCAACTGCGCGCCAATGAGGTCGATGTTTGGCCAGTGGGTTTTCTGCACGAGGTTTCGCGGCGAAACCTCTAACGCTGCGGTCAGTGTCTCATCAAAGGGGAAAGGTTTCTGGCCCGAGGCCTCGCGTACCTTGTTCTCTTGCTGCAGGTGTTGCGCGTAATCGCGCGCCAGCATGGGGAACACGGTCTGCCATTCGTCCTCGACCTTGCCGCCCATGATCGAGGTCATCGAGCCTTGGCTGTCGAGATCGATCACCAGCACCTTGTAGCCATCAAGCGCCGCCGACATCGCCAGATGCGCGCAGGTCGAGGTCTTGCCGACACCGCCTTTGAAGTTGGCCACAGAGACCACCTTGGCGGGCTGTCCCTCGGGACGCCACGCGCGATACTCGCGGTCCTTGGCACCTTCCTCGGCGAAATGGTCGCGCAGCCGCAGCACCTCTTCGAGGGTGAACCACTTCGAACCGCCCTCGCCTTCGCCCTGCGGCAGGTCCGGGTTCTGGCGCAGCACGCGGCGCAGATGCGCGGCGTTCACCGGGATCAGGTAGCGGCAGACTTCCCATGTGGAGAACCGCCGCAGACGCTTGGCGCCATCGGGGGCATAGCCGCGCCGGGCCAGATCGTCGCGCCCGCGCATGGCAAAGGCGGCGGCCTTCGCAAAACGCGCGGTGTCGATCGGATCAGAGAGCTTGGCAGCCGCCTCCGCCGGGTCGATATTGAAATAAGGGGGAAGATCAGCCTTCGGGGAACTGCCCGGTTTATGTGCCATGTCGCCTCACCACGTTCGCTGTTTGCCGCGATATCCACGAAACTATGGCACATGGGTTGGGCGAAGTTAACCAGCTTGAGACCCTAAGTCCTCTAAATATGGATCATTCTGGCACATCGGCACCAGATGTTTGAGAGTATTTGGATCTTCTTTTGAATCTTTACGCTGTAGAAAATACGTATTTACAGTCACTTACGGGTCTTAGGGTGCCTGCGTCCGGGTTAAAGGGCATCCGATTCCGGGACCAAAGGCACCCATTTCCGGGATCAAGGGCCCCGATTCTCGGGTTCCCGAGTCCCAGAGCCTTAATCAGTGTCGATTTTCCCCGTCTTAGGGTCTTTTCGCCACGAATCGGACTCGCCCTGCCCGCCGCCGGATCCGAGGGATCCTGCAAATGGATACCTTTCCTCACCCCGTCAAAACCATGGGTGCCCGTTTCCGGGATTGCCCTGAGGTGCCAGAGAGCCACTTGCCCGTGGATACCTTTTGGCCGATCATAGCTGCAACCGGACCATGGCGACTCGCCTCCACGCGCCCGGAGCCTTGAGGATCGACACTGGGGCCCGACGGCCCGGAAAGCGAGAGCAGAATGGACGACATTCCCCGCGAGCGGCTGAGCGGCCCCCTGCGCCGCGGCGCGGTCAAGAAACACGTGGCGGCGATCCACGTCTCGGGCAAGCTGACGCTGTTGCAGCGCAAGCTGTCGAACGTGCTGCTGCTTAACGCTTACGACACGCTGACCTCGCAGAGTCGTCACCAGATCGACGCGCGCACGCTGTGCCTGATGATCGGCTACAATTCGAACGACATGGAGACGCTGAAACAGTCTCTGCGCGGGCTCGCCGAGACGGTGGCGGAATGGGACATGCTCGACGAGAAGGGTCAGCAGGAATGGGGCGTCAGCTCGCTGCTCAGCTACGCCAAGCTCAAGGGCGGCATCTGCGAGTACGCCTATTCCCCGGCGCTGGCCGAGAAGCTGCACGATCCAAAGGTCTTTGCGCTGATCAACCTGAACATCCAGCGCCGCTTCACATCGGGCCACGCGCTGGCGCTTTACGAGAACTGCTACCGTTTCGTGCGCACAGGCTCCACCGGCTGGTGGTCGCTCGATCTGTTCCGGCGGCTCATGGGGGTCTCGGACAGTCCCTATTACGAGGTCTACAAGCAGCTTAACGCTAAGATCATCAAGCCCGCGGTGGCCGAGGTGAACAAGACCTCGAACATCATGCTGACCCCGGAGACCCGCAAGATGGGCCGGACGGTGACCGACATCCGCTTTCTGATCTCCGAGAACCCGCAGCTGGCGATCCTCGATCTCGACGATGGCGAGGGGCTGCGAAACTCGGACCTCTATGCGCAGCTGCGCGAGCTTGGCGTTTCGGACCGGCTGGCGCGGCAGTGGCTGGGCGAGCATGGCGAGAAATATGTGGCCGAGAAGCTGGATTTCGTGACCGGCCGCGAAGGCGTGAAGAACGCGGTGGGTTATCTCACCAAGGCGCTGCGCGAGGATTACGGCGCGGCGGAGGTTTCGCGGCGAAACCCTCCGAAACCGTCAACGCTGCGCGCGCGGCGGCTGGAGCGCATCCGCGATCTGGCCGCGAGCCGCAAACCGACGCAGCGGGATGCGGACAAGCTTTTGTTCATGGGGCGGCTGTCGGGCGCGGCGCGCGACGATTTCGAGCGCCATGGCTGGATGTCGGCGCTGAATGCCGAGGCGATCGTGGCGTTCTGGGAAGAGCTGTCGCCCGGTGCCTTCGAGGATATCGAGGCTGAGAGCGAAAAGGGCTGACCACGGCGGTCAGCCCGAGGGGCCTCAGCGCGCGCCATGGGCCAGCTTCGCCGCTTCGGGACGGCGGCGCAGGATCAGCATGGCGGCGGTGCCGATCACCGGACCGGGCAGCAGGAAGAGGAAGGCCCATTGCCAGCCGCCGATGGCGGCGGCGAAAAGCGGCAGCAGCCAGATCGCCACGACGGTGAGCGCAAAGCCGAGGCCCATCTGCAGCGCCAGCGCGGTGCCGACAAAATGCGGCTCGGCCAGTTCGGTGACCGCGGCGGAGAATTGCGCGCTGTCGCCGATGACGCTGATGCCCCAGACCAGCGCCAGCAGCGCCAAGAGCAGCGGCGGGCCGTCGAAGGCAAAGCCGATCAGCGCCGCGCAGCCGCCCGAGACCAGCATCATCCCGGCGCAGGTGAAGCAACGTCCGATCCGGTCCGACAGCCAGCCGCCGAGCAGGCAGCCGAGCGCGCCGCTGGCGACCACCACGAAGCTGAGCATCGAGGCCGTGCCGAAGGGGAAGGGCGCGAGGCCGCCCGATTGCGCGGCGGCGGCGAAGGCGAGAAACCATGCCCACATTGCGTAAAGCTCCCACATGTGACCGAAGTAGCCTAGGTTGGCGAGCAGAAGTGGACGGTTGGTAAACACGGCGAGCGACTGCCTTGGGTCGAAGGTGGCGCGGCCGAAGCCATGCGGCCCTTCGCGTAAGGTACCCGCGAACAGGATGGCAGAGACCAGCGCCGCGCCGGAGGTGCCCCAGACCACGCTGTGCCAGTCGATGCCCTCGGTCAGGGCGCGGATGAGGTGCGGCATCGACGAGCCGAGGGTCAGCGCGCCGATCAGAAAGCCGAGCGCCAGACCGCGCCCCCGCACGAACCATGTGGCCATGAGCTTGAGGGCAGGGGGGTAGACCCCGGCCAGCGCGACGCCGGTGACAAAGCGCGCGGCGATGGCGCCGCTGGGGCCGGTGAACAGCAGCGCCAGATTGGCCAGCGCCGCAAGCAGCGCGGCGGCGGTCATCAGGCGCTTCATCGGCAATATGTCCGGCAGGTTCACGAGCGAGGACCCGACCGCGCCAACCACGAACCCCAGTTGCACCGCATTGGTGAGCCAAGCCGCCTGCGCCGGGCTGAGGCGCCATTCGGTGATCAGCTCGGGCACGATGGCGGTGGCCGAGAACCATGTGGTCAGAACGCCGACGACGCCGAGGCAGATCACCGCGAGCATCGGCCAGCGACCGGCGGCGGCGGGCGGGGCAGGGGAGGGGGACGCGGGGCTCATGCGGGCGGCCTTTATTCTATGGTCTCGGAAGGCGCACTGTGCCGGAGCGGGCTTTGGGGCGCAATTGCCGGGGGCGGAAAGGGGGCGCTGCCCCCTCTTGGCCGGAGGCCAATTCACCCCCGGCGTATTTTTAAAGAGAAGAAGCGGGGATGGCGGCGCGGTTGTGCCGGCTGGGGCTGAAACGAAGAACGCCCCGAAAGCTTGGCTTCCGGGGCGCGAATTTTGGGATTTTACTGTTTGGTCAGACGCTTATGCGTTCCAGGCGCGGTCGCCCTTGGCATCCTTGACGCGGGTCGGCAGGCCGATGTCGTCGAGGATGGTGAAGAAGGGCTTGGGGTCGAGCTCTTCGACGTTCTTCATCGTCTTGGCGTCCCACTCACCGGTGGCGACCAGCATCGCGGCGGCGACCGGCGGCACGCCGGCGGTGTAGGAAATGCCCTGGCTGCCGACCTCATTGTAGGCGTCCTTGTGGTCGGCGACATTGTAGACGAACATCTCGACCTCTTCGCCGTCCTTCACGCCTTTCACCAGATCGCCGATGCAGGTCTTGCCGGTGTAGTCAGGCGCCAGCGACGACGGATCGGGCAGCACGGCCTTGACCACTTTGAGCGGCACCACTTCGAGGCCTTCGGCGGTTTTTACCGGCTGTTCGGACAGCAGGCCGAGCGATTGCAGCACGGTGAAGACGTTGATGTAATGCTCGCCAAAGCCCATCCAGAAGCGCACGTCGGCCTGCGGATAGTTGGCCGAGAGCGAATGCACCTCGTCGTGGCCCGACTGATAGGCGCGCTGGGTGCCGACGACGGGCAGATCCCAGTCACGGCCCGAGGCGAACATCGAGGTTTCCTTCCACTGCTGGTCTTCCCAATAGTAGACGGTGCCGGTGAACTCGCGGAAGTTGATCTCCGGGTCGAAGTTCGTGGCGAAATACTTGCCGTGGCTGCCAGCGTTGATGTCGACGATGTCGATGCTTTTGACCTCGTCCATCTGGTCGATGGCGAAACGCGCGAAGGCGTTGACCACGCCCGGATCGAAGCCGGCACCGAGGATCGCGGTGACGCCTTTTTCTGCGCAGAGGTCGCGCTTTTTCCACTCGTAGTTGGCGTACCACGGCGGGGTCTCGCAGATCTTCGCCGGGTCTTCGTGGATGGCGGTGTCGATATAGGCGGCGCCGGTCTCGATGCAGGCGTCGAGCACATACATGTTGACGAAGGCCGAGCCCACGTTGATCACGATCTGCGCGCCGGTCTTGCGGATGAGATCGGCCACGGCGGCGCTGTCCATCGCGTCGACCTGATGAGCCTCAAGAACGCCCTCGGTTTTCATGGCACCCTTTTCGCGCACCGACTCAAGGATCGCCTCGCACTTCGAAAGCGTCCGGCTGGCGATATGGATCGCGCCAAGCACATCGTTGTTCTGAGCGCATTTATGCGCCACGACCTGAGCGACGCCGCCTGCGCCGATGATGAGAACGTCTTTTTTCAACTCAAAGGACCTCCATTTTGTCCGTTTGATCCGCGCGGCGCTCAGGAGAGCGCGTCGCGGAAGTCTTCATAGGTGAAGCCGCGCACCAGCCGCTCGCTGCCGTCGAGCTCGCGGATGGCGATGGCGGGCATCTGCACCCCGTTGAACCAGTTCTTTTTGACCATCGTGTAACCGGCGGCATCCTGGATCGAGAGCCGGTCACCGGGTTTGAGCGGGGCGGGGAAGTTGAACTCGCCGAAGATATCGCCCGCGAGGCAGGATTTGCCGCAGACCATCCACGGCTGATCGCCGCTTTCGTCCATCTTGGCGCTTTCGCGGTAGATCAGCAGGTCGAGCATATGCGCCTCGATCGAGCTGTCGACGATCGCGAGGTTCTTGTCGTTGAAGAGCGTGTCGAGCACGGTGACCTCCAGCGTGGTCGAATTGGTGATCGAGGCTTCTCCCGGTTCAAGATAGACTTGAACCTCGTTTTCGCCAGCGAAACGCCTGAGACGCTCGGCGAGACGGTCGAGCGGGTAGCCCTCGCCGGTGAAATGGATGCCGCCGCCGAGGCTGATCCATTTCATCTGGCGGATGAGATGGCCGAAGCGCTGCTCGATGGAGCCGAGCATGTTGTCGAAGCGCTCGAAATCGTCGTTCTCGCAGTTGTTGTGGAACATGAAGCCGCTGACCTGCTCGAGCACCGGCTCGATATCCGCAGGGTCATGCTCGCCGAGGCGCGAGAAGGGGCGGGCGGGGTCAGCAAGATCGAAGCCCGAGGTCGAGACGCCCGGATTGACCCGCAGCCCGCGGGTGTGGCCGCGGCTGACCTCTTCGAAACGCTGCAGCTGCGCGGCGGTGTTGAAGATCACCTTGTCGGAGCTTGCCAGAACCTCGTCGATCTCGTGATCGGCCCATGCCACGGAATAGGCGTGGGTCTCGCCGGGGAATTTTTCCCGGCCCAGCTTCACCTCGAACAGCGAGGAGGAGGTGGTGCCGTCCATATACTCGCTCATCATGTCGAAGACCGACCACGTGGCGAAGCACTTCAGCGCCAGCAGCGCCTTGGCGCCCGAGGTCTCGCGCAGATGCGCGATCTTTTCCATGTTGGGCAGCAGCCGCGACTTGTCGATCAGGTAATAGGGCGTCTGCATCTGGTCACCTCCGGACAGCGAAACACGGGGAAGAAACGGCAAGAACCCGTCCCACTATAGTGCAAATCTGGCGAGAACAATGCCCTGCGGCATATGGCAGGGGGATGACGGCATGGGAGCGCGGCGGCAAAAGTCTTGGAAGACTTTTGCAAGTCTCTTCGTAAGAGACTTGGGGCGCGGTCTGGTTTGCGGTCTGGCGCGCGGTCGGGGCCACGGTCGAGGACGTCGGGGCTTGGGGTAAAAAAGGGCAGCCCGAAGGCCGCCCTCAGTTGGTCGAATGGTCCCTGTCGGACCGCGCAGGCTCAGGCGGCCGATTTCAGCTTCTTCGCCTGCGGTGTCACGAAGGCGCCGTGCAGCGCGGCGATGACCGGGTCGAGGTCGTCGCGTTCAAGGATGTACTGCACGTCGACGTTGCGCGGGCCCTGCGTGGCGCCGATCGACTCGTAGCCGGCTTCGGCGATCGCCTGCAGGCCGCGGGTCAACACCGACAGGCCCTTCAGGTCGCGACCGATGACCGAGGCCATCGCAAGCGTGCGCGAGCTGATCTTTGCCTGCGGATAGAGCTCCGCCAGATCCTTTTCCACCCGGCGCATCGTCTTCAGCGAGCTGTCCAGATAGTGGGTGATCGTATTGGCGTTCGACACTTTCGACACGATGCGCACATCGTGACGGGTCAGCACGTCGAGGATCGCGGCGTCATAGCCTTTCACGCCAACCATGTCCTGTTCGAACACCTCCAGCGCAACGATATCGAGGCCGGTGACGATCTCGACCGCGGCTTCTTCGGCCGGCTGGTCGTCGATCAGCGTGCCCGGATCGCCCGGCTCGAACGCGTTGGTGACGCGCAGCGGCACCTGCGCCTGACGCAGAGTTTTCGCCGCCTTGGGGTGGATCGCCTCCATGCCCATGTTCGACAGCTGGTCGGCCACGTCGTAGTTGGTGCGGCCCAGCTTGCGGACATTTTCCGCGCCCACCAGCTTGGGGTCAGCCGAGCTGAGGTGGAATTCCTTGTGGATGATCGCCTCGCGCGCCGACGTCAGTGCCGCCAGCTTCGAGAAGGTCACCTCGGAATAGCCACGGTCGAACTCGCGCATCAGCCCTTCGGTGCACTGGGCATAGCCGGTGACGATGGGCATTTCGCTGGCCGGATCGACCCCTTCGAGCGCCTTGGTGATGCGCTCTTCGAGGGTGTAGTGGCCATCATCGCGCCATCCCGAAAGATCGACGTTGCGGGCGTTCACACCGGCGCGCTGGAGCATCAGCACGGTGACATAGGCTGAATGCGCCTCGCCGAGGCCCGACAGCAGCTCGCGGATCTGCAACATATGCTCGGACAGCTGGAAGTGCCCGTAGGAGCACAGCCGCTGCAGGTCGATCAGGCAATTGCGCGCGCCTTCGATACGGTTGCGCACAAAATCGGTCGCCTGTTCGACGTCGCCGGGGTGATCGAGAACCGCTTCATGGGCCTCGATCATCGCCTTCGACACTTCGGTCAGCGCGTCGTGCCAGCCGTGGCCGGAATGGGCGTTGGCGAACTGCCCGTAGACGCCGGGTTGCCCCGACTTCTTGTGTTCGAGCAGCAGGTCGGTGATGCCGCCGAAGGCGGAGACCACGAAGATGCGACCGTAGAGATCTTCGCCCTCGCGGCCGCCGATCAGCAGCGTGTCGCGCAGTTCGTTCAGGCGGGACATGCTCGTCCCGCCGATTTTCTCAACGGTATGGGTCATGGCTTACGCCGTCTCCTCAGCCGGTGCGTAGGACCCGTCTTCGCGGTGCACCTCGGTGCCGGTGACGGGCGGGTTGAAGCAGCAGGCCATGTGCAGCTCTTCGGTCGCACGCAGGATGTGCTTGTCGTGCAGGTTCAGAGCGTACATGACGCCGGGCTTGATCTCATGGGTCTCGCCGGTGGCGATATCGGTGATCGAGCCCTTGCCCTTCATGCAGTAGACGCTTTCGAAGTGGTGCTTGTAGTGGAACGTGTGTTCCGAGCCTGCTTCGAGCACGGTGATGTGGAACGAAAAGCCCATGCCGTCATCTGCCAGCAGCATGCGCGTGGAGGTCCAGCGCGCGTCGGCAATGTGCTTGTCGGTTTTCTTCAGTTCGTTGAAATCGCGTACAATCATGGTGTTACTCCGCGGCAATCTTGTGGTTGTTCAGGCAGGCGGCGGTGCTGTCGCGTAGGATCTCGAAGCCCTTGCGGAAGGTCTCTTCCGAGGTGGTCAGCGGCGCGAGCACTTTGACGACTTCGTCGTCGGCGCCCGAGGTCTCGATGATGAGACCGCGCTTGAAGGCTTCGGCGCAGATGTCACCGGCCAGGTCGCCCGAGCCGACGTCGACGCCCCGCATCAGACCGCGACCCTTGAGGTACGCGCCGGGGATCATGTCGGCGATGGTGTTCAGCTCGTCTTCGATCAGCTTGGCCTTGGTCGCCAGTTCCGCTTGGAACTTGCCATCGGCCCAGAACTTCTCGAGCGCCACGCGGGCGGTCACGAAGGCATGGGTGTTGCCCCGGAACGTGCCGTTGTGCTCGGCCGGTTTCCAGACGTCCAGCTCCGGCTTCATCAGCAGCGCGGCAAAGGGCAGACCGAAGCCCGAGAGCGATTTCGCCATCGGAATGAGGTCCGGCTCGATGCCCATCTCCTCGAAGGAGAAGAATGTGCCGGTGCGGCCGATGCCCGCCTGAATGTCGTCTGCGATGAGCAGCGCGCCGTGCTTTTTGGCAAGGCGGGCGATGCCGCGCAGCCATTCGGCGGAGGCGGCGTTGAGGCCACCCTCACCCTGCACCGGCTCCACGAGGAAGGCGGCGGGGGCGTCGAGACCCGACGAGGGGTTCTCGAGCATCATCTCGATCTGCTTCAGCGTATCGACATCGGGGCCGAAGGCGCCCTCATAGGGCAGATGGGTCACGCCCTGCAGCGGCATGCCGCCACCGTTGCGCTTGCCCTTGTTGCCGGTCGCCGCCAGCGCGCCCACGGTCATGCCGTGGAAGCCGTTGGTGAAGGCCACGATGTTGGTGCGGCCGGTGACCTTGCGGGCGAGCTTCATCGCCGCCTCGACGGCGTTGGTGCCGGTCGGGCCGACCATCATCACCTTGTGGTCCATGCCACGCGGCTCGAGGATCAGGCGCTCGAAGGTCTCAAGGAAGGCTTCCTTGGTCTCGGTGTGCATATCAAGGCCATGGGCAATGCCATCGCTCATGATGTGCTCGACCAGAGCCGCCTTCATGTCGGCGTCATTGTGGCCGTAGTTCAGCGAGGAACAGCCAGCCAGAAAGTCGATGTAGGTCTTGCCGTTGGCGTCGGTCAGTTCCGAGCCCTTGGCAGAGGTGAAGCTCACCGGGAAGGAGCGGCAGTAGGAACGTGCCTCGGATTCGCGGCGAGCGTAAATAGTCGGGCCGTTAGACGTGTCTTTCGGCATATCAGAAGTCCTTTCTAGGAACTTTGAAAAGATAAGGATGTAGCGATGTAAGGGGGTGCGATCAGGCCGCGGCGCGCAGCGCCTCTTCCTCTTCCGGCAGTTCGATCGTGACCATGTGTTCGGTCGCGTGCATGCCGTCGAAGTGCTCGTCGCGCGTGTAGTGCGGCTCGTCCGAAAGCTCGCCGCCGATAGAGCGGGCGAAGCTGCGGAACAGCCCCCACGACGCATCATTGTCGCGGGTGATCGTCGTCTTCAGTTCAGTTGCGTCCGCGCATTCCTCACGCTCGATCAGATGCGTCAGCATCTTGCGGCCAAGGCCGAGACCGCGGGCCTTGGGGCTCACGGCGACCTGCCAGACGAAGAAGGCGTCTTGGTTCGGGATCATGTGACCCGAAATCCAACCCACCGGCTCGCCGTCGAGTTCGGCCAGCACGCAGGTATCGCGGAAGTGCTCTGCCTGAACGAGATTGCAGTACATCGAATTCTCGTCCAGCGGCTTGCACGCGCGCACGAGATCCCAGATCGCAGCCCCGTCCGTTGCTTCGGGCTTACGCAGCACGGGAGTGCGCGTTTCAGGCTGTGTCATGTCTTTCGGCATTGATCAGGGTCCTCTGGTTCGTTCGTCAATCTAACTAATCGAACAGCGATAAAGTTTCAACCACCGAAGCAGTTTTTACGCTTATAGCGGCTTTTGAGGCCATTTAGCCTCTGAAGTACTAAGTTTTTATGAAGCAAATCCCCTTAGTCTTTCGAATGACCCTGGCAAGTGCTTCGTAGATTGAAGCTTCGGCAGAAAGCTGCCAAAAGATTGCCATGTCCGACCCCGTTCCCGACCGAACCGATCAGAGCCTGATCGCCCTGCGCCGAATCCTGCGCGCGACCGAACTGTACGAGCGCAAGCTCGCGCAGGCCGCTGGCCTGACCCCAGCGCAGCTGCGGGTGCTGCAGATCCTTGCCAAGAAGGACCATGGCGCGGCCACGCCTAAGGCGCTGGCGACCCAGATGGGCGTCAGTCAGGCGACGGTGACGGCGCTGGTCGACAAGCTGGTCGCACGCGCCATGGTTGGGCGCGAGCGCTCGGTGAAGGACCGGCGGCAGACCGATGTGGTGATCTCGGACAAGGGCCGCGAGGCGGTGAGCCAGTCGCCCGATGCGCTGCAGCAGCGCTTTGTCAAAAGCTTCGAGGGGCTGCAGGACTGGGAGCAGGCGCAGCTGGTCGCGTCGCTCGAGCGGGTCGCGGCGATGCTGGACGCGCATGAGATCGACGCCTCGCCGGTGCTGACCATCCGCGACATCCGTCAGGAAGGCCACTAAGCGCAGACTTAGCGGGGCCGTAGGCTAGGGCTCGGCGGCGTCCTGCGTCGCCAGTATCTGCTGTGCTTCGGCGATCTCGCCCGCGGCTGTTTGTTCCGGAAGTTCGTGCAGCGCCCGGCGCAAAGCGGCATCGCCAAATCCACGCGCGGCCATGTCGCGGGCGGCGCGCAGTTCCAAAAGCCCTGCGCCCGAGTCGCGGGCGGCCGTCAGCGCGCCGGTGAGCAGACGTTCTGGATAGCCGCCGCAGCGCGCCGACAGCCGCAAAAGCTCGGCCTCGAAATAAAGCTCGCCATTGGCAGCGGTGATCTCGCGCGCCTGCTGCAGAAGGCTTTGTGCCGTCTCGCGGTCGCCGCCGCGCAGCGCGATCTCGGCCTGCCACGCGCGGGCGTAGGGCAGGGCGAGGCGGGCGCCGGTGGCCAGATAGGCCTCGGTGCCCTTGGTCAGCAGCGCCGCGCCGGTGGGATCGCCCTGCTGGTCGCGGGCGTAGCCGATCACCATCTCGGCCTGTGCGCGCCATTGCGCATAGCCGTGCCGGTCGGCGAGTCGCTCGGCGATCTGGCCGTGATGCAGTGCGGGGCCCGGAGCCTGCAGGAAGTGATGCATCACCCCGGTGAAGACATGGGCGAAGGCCATCGAGAAATCATGCGCATGGGCTTCGGCGGCGGCGATCGCCCCGGCGCTGGCCTGCCGCGCGGCCTCGGGCGCGGCGCAGAGCGCGTGCAGCCAGCACTCATAACTGCGGGCGCAGACCGAAAGGTCGAGCCCATAGCGCTCGATCTGCGCCTCATGCAGGCCGGGCCGGTGCTGCGCGACGGCCTCGCGGAAGGCGGCGAGCGCCTCGGGCAGGTCGCCCGCGTAATATTGCGTGACCCCCAGCGCATAATTCGCCGCCACCTCGCCCACCGTATCGCCAAGCTCGCGGCAGAGCGTCAGGTAGCTTTCGGCGATGCGGGTCGCCGTGGCGATGTCGGCGCGCACGACGTAGTAGCTCCATAGACCCCAGTAGACATGCGCCAGTTCACCGCGTTCGCGCGTGCTGTCGGCGAGCTTCAGGGCGCGGGCGTAATTGGCCTCGATCGCGGGGGCACCGAAGCCGTGCAGGGCCAGCAGTTGCGGGCCGCGCAGCAGCAGGTGCTTCAGCTCCAGCGCGGTGGCGTCTTCGGAGGCGGGCAGGCTGCTGGCAAGCTCTGCGGCGCGCGCGAAATGGGCGTCGGCCTCGGTATGGGCGGCGACGCGCAGCGCCTGTTTGCCGGCGGTTTCCAGCAGCGGGATGGCGTCGCGCGGGCGGCCGCCCTGTTCGAAATGCCGGGCGATGCGCTCGGCGGGGACGGGCACTGGGGCGGCGGCGAGGATATCGCCAAGGCGGCTGTGCAGCGCCGCGCGCTCGGCCAGAAGAATGGTCTGATGCGCCTGCTCCTGCACCAGCGCGTGTTTGAACTCATAGCGCACGTCGGCGGCGCGCCCGAGCCGGTAGACCAGATCAAGCTTTTGCAACTCGCGCAGCGTGGGGTCGAGATCCTCGGCCCGGCGTCCGGCGAGGGCGGCCAGCGTCTCGCGGTCAAAGACCCGTCCGATCACCGCCGCCTGCTGCAACAGCAGCCGCGCGCCGTCGAGCCGGTCGATCCGTGCGGTGAGCGAGGCCTGCAGGCTGTCGGGGATGCTGCCGTCGGCGCCGGTGGCGGCGGTGTGGACCAGTTCCTCGAGATAAAGCGGGATACCGTCGGAACGGGCGACGATCTCGGCGATGCGGCTTTCGGGCCATGTCTCGGGGCAGATGTCACGGACCAGCGCGGTCGCCTCGCGCGGGGTGAGCCGGGCGAGCGTGATGCTGTGCATCCGTGGCGGCTTTGGCACGGCGACGCCCTCGGCCTGACGCGAGGTGCCCAGCATCATCAGCGGCAGATCCTCTAGCTCGCGCGCAAGCCGGACGAGCAGCAGCTGCGAGGTGGGATCGAGCCAGTGCATGTCTTCCACGATGAGCAGCAGCGGGCGGCCTTCGGTGGCGGCCAGCCGCAGCAGCGCGGTGATCGCCGAAAGCAGCGCGTCCTGATCGCGCAGCCGCTCGTCGGGCACCGAAGAGAGGCCCAAAAGCGTCGAAAGCACCTGCTCGACCTGCCCAAGATCAAGGCCGGGGCGCCTTTCGAGCCAGTGCCGAAGGCGGGCGCGGCGGCTGCTGTCGTCGGGCAGATCGGCGAAGCCCAGCATCTCTTGCAGGTGCTGAACCAGCGGAAAGAGCACGCTTTTCTGGTGGTGCGGCGAGCCGGAGAATTGCAGCAGGCGCGGCGCGTCGGTCAGCGCGCGTTTCTTGAAGTCCGACAGCAGGCGGGATTTGCCGATGCCGGACTCGCCGCGCAGCACGATAACCTGCGTCTCGCCTTCGGTCGCGGCGCGCCAGCGGCGCAGCATCTCGTGCAATTCCTCCTCGCGCCCGGTGAGCCGAGACAACTGCCGGGTGGCGCCCGAGATGAAGAAACGGTCTGCATGGTGGCTTTCGCCCAGCACTCGTTGCACCTGAGAGCCGCTGACCGCATCGCCCACCGGGGACAGGCGGAACTGCCCGCGCAGCGCGTGCTGCATCGCCCCGGCGATGCGGGTCTCCCCCGGACCGGCCTGCAGTTCGATGCGCGAGGCGGTCATCACCGCAGGCCCGGCGACCGAGACCACCGCGCCCTCGGTGCCTTGTTGACCGACCAGCGTCTCGCCCATGGCAAGCCCGGCGCGCAGCGCCAGCGCCTGCCGGCGCGCATCGCGAAAGGGCTGTTCCAGCAGGCCAAGGGCGGCCATCACCGCGCGCTCGGCATCCGCCTCATGCGCGCGAGGGTGGCCAAACAGCGCGATCATCCGGCCGTCGGCCTGATCGATGATCTTGCCGCCATAGGCGCCGATGTGATCGCGGCAATGCGCGGCGAAATCGGCCAGAAGCGCCGACAGGCTCTCGGGGTCGCGGTCGAGGTCTTCGGGCAGGGCAAAGCCCAGCACCGCGACGGTCAGTTGCCGCCGCTCGGGGACGGCGCTGCCGCCGGGGCGCAGCGGGCCGGTGCTGCGCCCGGTGACGGGTGGGGCGGTGGTGTCGCGGATCTCCTCGAAGAGATCGATCGTGTCGGGGTCGGGCTCGGCGTCGAGCTCGCGGCGCAGCGCGTCGAGGCAGCGCTGGTACTGCTGCAGCGCCTCGCCGCGCCGCCCGGTCTGCCAGAAGTGCCGCATGAGCGCGCGGTGCGCCTCTTCGTGGGTCTCGTCGATGCGCAGCAGGGCGCGGGCGATGTCGGGCTCGGCGGGATCGTCGAGCAGCGCCTCATGCAGCGTGTCGAGCACCCGGTCGCGCAGCTGTTCGCGGTAGAGGCGGCGCCAGTCCTCGAAGGCTTCCGACCGGATGTCGAGCCCGGAGAGAAAGTCGCCCTGATAGACCTCTGCAAGCTCGGCGGCGGCTGCGGGCGTGGCCTTGGCGATCAGCGCCTCGGCGGTTTGGGTGTCGATCTCGATGCGCCGCGAGTCGAGCAGCACCGCTTCCTTGCTGGCCTCGATGCATTCGAGTCCATAGCGCGACAGGGCGCGGCGCAGCACCGAAAGCTCTTGCCGAAGGCTGGCGCGGGCCTGTTCTTCGCCCCGGTCGCCCCAAAGCAGGGTGGCGATCTCTTCACGCGGCACGGCGCGGTCGGCTCTCTGGGCGAGGATGGCGAGCAGGGCAAAGGATTTGCGCGAGGTGAGCCGCAGAGGCGTGCCGTCTGCGAGCTGCAACTCGTAGCCCCCAAGCAACCTCAACACGGCCTGCGTCACTTACGTCACTCCCCCGGTCCCCAGCGGGCGGTGCCCGGCGCAAGCTGGTGTCGTGCCTAGCCTTGCTGCGGTTCTGGGTGGCGATACACTTTTTGCGGTAGTTTTGCGCAGCCCGTAGAACCCTAGGGTATTAAGTCGATACTAAAAATGCGTCTTTACCATGGGGAAGGACGTTCAACGTTACATAGAGAAATTGCAAGCGTTTCCCGAAATGATTGCAACAGTTTCCGCGCGGGATGTGATGATCCGGGCAAAGCGCGGGCACTTGCGCATGTCGGGCTGGCTTACGAATTGGGGCAAGGAGAGCCGCGTGACGATACCGCAAACACCCTTCAACGGCCTGACCATCGCCGGCCAGCCGGTGGATGATTCCGAGGCCGCCCTGCACGAGGTGGTCAAACATCTGACGGTGCCCGCAGCGCGCCAGTCCGAGGCGGCTTTCGGCGGCAGCGACGCGCAGGCGCTCCGCGCGCTCGAGCTGCCCTTGGCGCGGCAGATCGTCGAGGCGTGGCAGCTGTCCCCGCGGGGACACGCGTTTGCCAGCCTTGCGGATGCGCTTGACGAGATCCGCTTTCGCCTTGCCGCGATCGCGGCGATGAGCCGCTTCAACACCGGCGCCTATGACGTGGATTACTTCAATCCCGACATCCATTTGGTGCCGCGGCTCGGCAGCGCCGGACCGGCGCTCTTGTCGCGCTTCTGGCAGTTTTTCGGTCCCGACGGGGCAAGCGAGGCGCAGTTTGCGCAGGCGCCGGATACGCCAGCGGCGCAGGCGATGGCGCCGGTGACGGGGGCGCTGCTGCCGTTCCGCGGGGAGTGTGCCGGGGGCTTTCAGATGGCGGTCTATCTGGGGCTGCTGAATGGTTTGGGTGCGGCGCGCTTTGATGAGATGGCCGCCAAATGGCAGCGCATGTATATCGGGCCGTGGCGCATCGGTGAGGCGGAAACGCCCAATCCGGCGACGCTCTTTATGATCTCGGCGCCGCTCGACGCGCCGCCGGTGCCCGGCGATTACCTCTATTTCAAGAACAAGGACGACTACCTGCATTGGGCGCCCGAAGGGTTCTGGACCGGGCTCAACGCCATGTACATGGGGATGGATGCGCTTGGCACGCGGCATTACTCGGGCATGGGCGCGAGCTGGCTGAGCGAGACCAATCTGCGCGCCTCGCTGGTCAACGCCTATTACCACGACTGCGCGCCGCATGTGATCGACGATCCCGCCACCGAGGTGCGTTTCACCCAGCGGCGGTTGCTGCAGATCCCGGCCGATATCGAGGCTGCCATGGCTGAGCCCACGACGCCCAAGGGCGGCACCGCCACCCCCACCTCCAGCGCGCTTTTGGCCGCTGGCTTTGCGCCGCAGACGGGCGGCGTCTTTGCCCATCCCGGCACCACGCTGGCCGAGCTTTGCGCGGAGCTTGGCTTTGCGCCCGGTGATCTGCAGCAGGTGCGCAGCGCGGGGATCGACAACACGCCGCACCGGGTGATGCTGGGCGGCGCCATGCTGATCGTCACGCCTGTGGATCCGGGCGGCAGCGCCAGAGACCCCGGCGCATGGGTGCGCGCGCATCTGCGGCTGGACCGGGAGTAATTCATAGGTGAGTGATCTGATGAGTGAGCATTTCCGCGAGGTGGCCGAGAACGCCATCGGCCCTTTTCCGGGCAATTGCGCCGGTTACGGCAATCCCCCATCAAGCGGCTGGGGCTATGTGGCGGCGCTGAAGCTGTCGATCGGCACGGTCGCGGCGGATATGGACGAGGGGCTGGAGGGCATCGTTTCTTACGACCGGGCGGAATGCGAGGACGCCTATATCGGGCAGATCAACATGATCACCGTCTCGAGCTTTTGCGGCGTGAACGGCGCGGTCTGGGGCTATGACCTTGCCCGTGCCGATGATCTGGCGCAGGGCCGTGTGGCGCCGAAGATGGTGCTGCCGCGCCATGATGGCGCCGAGGTGCCGGTGCTGCCGATGGAGCCGCTGCTCGACGCCGCCTACCGGCTGTTCGGCTCGCGCCACGAGCGGCGGTTCGCGCCGTTGCCGGGGGCCATGGTGGTCTGCGCGAATAAATCCCAGACCATTCGCCCCAAGGCTGAAACGACGATCTGGTGCGCGCTGGCGCTGGCCATCGCCGAGGACCGGATGACCACGGCGAACCTCTTCATCGAGGATGCGTCGGACACGGAAAGCACCGGCGAGGCGCCGCTGCAGGACATCGAGGCGAATATTGCCAAGTCGATCCTGCGCTGCGGCGCCGATCAGGGCGTCAAATACCGCGAGATCTTCATCGGCACCAAGACGCTGCGGATCACCCCGGACATGGTCGGCTGCGCGCTGGCCTGCGTGCCCTATGTGGCGCTGCCACCCGCCGCGATCCCGCCGGGGCGCAGCGCGGGCGATCTGGCCGATATGACCCTCGGCGAATGGGAGGCGGCGCTGAATTTACCGCCGATGGAGCCCTATCCGGGCCGCTACCGGCGATAGTTCGGGCTTCGGCGCTTGTAACCCCCGCGGTGCTCGGCGCAGATGGGCGCGAGTTGCGCCGCGCGGGGGAGGGGCGGCGCCGATTGAAGACCCATCCCGCCCTGCGGGGTGCCAGACCGGAGAGCCGCCCGATGCCGCAGCATGTCGCCATCAACATCAAAACCCGTGCCTATCACACTCTGCTGGGGGCGCATTACACGCTGCATGATTGC
The DNA here is from genome assembly GCF_001687105.1 of Salipiger sp. CCB-MM3. Classification (NCBI taxonomy): domain Bacteria; kingdom Pseudomonadati; phylum Pseudomonadota; class Alphaproteobacteria; order Rhodobacterales; family Roseobacteraceae; genus Salipiger; species Salipiger sp. CCB-MM3. Next base: position 130,011 of record NZ_CP014598.1, on the reverse strand, counting down.
ACCGAAGGCTACGGCCATCTGAGCGAGGAAGAGCGCGCGGAAATCCGCGTTCTGGTCACCGCCGGGTTCAAGGGCGCCAAGGGCCCCGAGATGGACGCGCTGCCGAACCTCGGGCTGATCTGCTGCGTCGGCACCGGCTATGAGGGGATCGACGTTCCGGCGGCGATCGCGCGCGGCATCAAGGTCTCGCATGGGGCTGGCGTGAACGCCGGCGCGGTGGCCGATCACACGATGGCGCTGCTGCTTTCGGTGGTGCGGCGGATTCCGCATCAGGACCGTCTGACCCGCACTGGCGCGTGGAATTACGGCGAGACGCCGCGGCCGCTGTTCTCGCGCCGCAAGATCGGCCTTTACGGCATGGGCGGCATTGGCGCGGCGGTGGCGCGGCGCGCGACGGGCTTCGATCTGGAGGTGCTCTACCACAGCCGCACGCCGAAAGCCGATCTGCCCTATGCCTATGTCCCCTCGCTGCTGGAACTGGCGGAGCGCTGCGATTACCTCGTCGCCTGCGTGCCGGGCGGTCCGGCGACGCAGCACGCGGTGAACGCGGAGGTGCTGCAGGCGCTGGGGCCGAAGGGCTATCTGATCAACGTGGGGCGCGGCTCGGTGGTCGACACCGAGGCGCTGATCGCGGCGCTGCAGTCGGGCGGGATCGCCGGGGCGGGGCTCGACGTCTATGAGACCGAGCCCGAGGTGCCCGAGGCGCTGATCGCGCTCGAGAACGTGGTGCTGACGCCGCATATGGCGGGCAATGCGCCGGAGGTTCAGGAGATGGCCGCCGATCTCATCCGCGAGAATATCGCCGCCTTCACCAGCGGCGTGGATCTGGTGAGCCCGGTGCCGGAGATGAAAGCGCTGGCGACGGCGGGGTAGGGGGCAAGGGCGCTCTCACACCGCCTGCGCCGGATGCTCTGCGGCCACGGCGACGAGCGCGTCGACCAGACCCTGCAGCGCCGGGTCCGGCAGCGTTCCGTCGCGCAGCGAGATGCCGACCGGGCCGCCCAGCAGTTCGTTCTGCACCGGAAGCACGGTCAGCTCGCCGCTGTCGAGCTCGGCGCGCACCACGCCCGCGGAGATGAACCAGATGGTGTCGGACCGCGCCACGACCCGCCGCCCGAAGGCGTGGGAGACATTCTCATATGCGGGAACCGGCTCGCCCAGCCCCAGAGATTGCAGGAACGCCCGCACCGAGCCCGAAATCACCGCGCCCGCGGGCGGCAGCATGAGCGGAAAGCGGATCAGGTCCGACGGCTCCCAAGCCTGCCCGGCAAGCGGATGGCCGGGGCGGATCACCGGCACCACGCGCTCCCAGTAGAGCTGGCGGAAGCTGAGCCCCTCGCCAGTGCCAGTGGCGGGCATGCGCCCGACCACCAGATCAAGCGCGCCCTCGCGCAATTGCGACAGCAGCAGCCAGTTCGGCCCGGTTGAGACGCGCAGCGTGCAGTCAGGGTAGTTGTCGCGAAAGCGCGCGGCGGCGTCGGGGAAAAGCCCGGTGGCGGCGGTGGGCAGCACGCCCACGGCAAGCTTGTGCTGGTTTTGCGGCAGTTCGCGCAGCAGGCGCTCGCCGCGTTCGAGATCGGCCAGCGCCGTGCCCGCGTATTGTTGAAAGATTTTGCCCGCCCGGCTCAGCGCCAGCCGCCGCCCGCTGCGGTCGAACAGCTGGGCGTTCAGGATCTCTTCAAGCTCGCGCACTGTCTTCGAGGCGGCGGGCTGGCTGACGTGCAGCGCCTCGGCGGCGGCGCTGAGGCTGCCGAGGCGGGCGGTCTCGAGAAACACCCTAAGGTGACGCATGCGCAGGTGAGGGTGGAGCATCTATAACCCATCAGTTATGAGTGATGCCTCTACTTATATTTTTCACGGGCGGTTTGCCATGGCAGAAGAGCGCCAGGCCCGACCCGGCCCGAGGAGGACACATGCAGACAATCGACGCCGCAGGGGTGACCCTGCACATCCGCGACGAAGGCCCGAAAGATGGCCGCGTGCTGATGCTGGCCAACTCTCTGGGCACCGACCTGCGGGTCTGGGACGCGCTGCTGCCGCTGCTGCCCGAGGGGCTGCGCGTGGTGCGTTTCGACAAGCGTGGGCATGGTCTGTCGGATGCGCCCGAAGCGCCCTATGCGATGGAGACGCTGGTGGCGGACGCCGAGGCGGTCTGCACGGCGCTCGATCTGAAGGATATCACCTTTGTCGGCCTGTCGATCGGCGGGCTCATCGGGCAGGGGCTGGCGGTCAAGCGCCCGGATCTCATCCGCGCGCTGGTGCTGATGGATACGGCGGCCAAGATCGGCACGCCCGAGATGTGGCAGACCCGGATCGACGGCATTCGCGCAAACGGTGTGGCCTCGCTGGCGGACGCCATTCTTGAGCGCTGGTTCACGCCGGGCTTCCGCGAGAGCGACCCGCAGTTCGCGCTGTGGAAGAACATGCTCGAGCGCACCCCGCTCGAGGGCTACGTGGGCTGCTGCGCCGCCATCGCGGGCGCCGATCTGACCGAGAGCACCCGCGCGCTGAGCCTGCCGGTGCTGGCGATGGCGGGGGCCGAGGATGGCTCGACGCCGCCCGAGTTGGTGCGCGGCACGGCCGAGCTTTGCGGCGCGGAGTTCGCGTTGATCGACGGGGCGGGGCACATCCCCTGCGTCGAACAGCCCGAAGAGACCGCCCGCCTGATCACTGACTTTCTGAGGAGGACCGCCTGAATGGACGAGCTTTACGAACAGGGCATGAAGACCCGCCGCGCGGTGCTGGGCGACGCGCATGTGGACCGCGCCGAGGCCGCCAAGACGCCGCTCGACGAGGCGTTCCAGACGCTGATCACCCGCAGCGCATGGGGCACGGTCTGGAGTTCTGACGCGATCAGCCATCGCGAGCGCTCGATGCTGACGCTGGCGCTGCTGGCGGCGACCGGCAACTTCGAAGAGATCCCGATGCACATCCGCGCCACCGCGCGCACCGGGGCCAGTAAGCAGGACGTGCTGGAGGCTTTCCAGCACGTGGCGATCTACGCCGGGGTTCCGCGCGCCAACCACGCGCTGAAACTGGCCAAGGCGACCTATGCCGAAATGGAGGCGGCAGCCGAATGAGCAACTTCATCACCACAGATAAGGGCCCGCTGATCCCGCGCAACCGCGACGCGCATCCCGTGGCCTATGATCCCGGCTATAAGACCAGCGTCACCCGGTCCCCGAACCTGCCGCTGCTGTCGATGGAAAGCTCGCCCTCGGAAGAGACCGGCCCGACCTTCGGCCACGGCAAGCTGGGCGCGCTCGACAACAACCTCGTGCTGAACTGGACCAAGGGCGCGGCGCCGGCGGTCGGCGAGCGCATCCTGATGCATGGCCGGGTGCTCGACGAAAACGCCAAGCCGGTGCCGAACACGCTGATCGAGATCTGGCAGGCCAACGCGGGCGGGCGCTACCGCCACAAGAAGGACACCTATCTTGCGCCGCTCGACCCGAACTTCGGCGGCTGCGGGCGCACGCTCACCGATGAGAACGGCTATTACCAGTTCCTCACCGTGCGTCCCGGCGCCTACCCTTGGCCGAACCGCGGCAACGACTGGCGCCCGATGCACATCCATATCTCGGTCTTCGGTCACAGCTTCGGCCAGCGCCTGATCACCCAGATGTATTTCGAGGGCGATCCGCTGATCGACCACTGCCCGATCGCCGCGACGATCAAGAACCGCGCCCAGCTTGATGCGCTGGTCGCCCCGCTCGATCTGGCGCATTCGCGCCCGCTCGACTACCTCGCCTATAAGTTCGACATCGTGCTGCGCGGTCGCCGTCAGTCGATGTTCGAGAACAAGCTGGAGGGCATGTGATCATGGTGCAGAAACTCGACACCCTCGTGGAAACCGCCTCGCAGACCGCTGGCCCCTACGTCCACATCGGTCTGATGCCCACCTATGCGGGCAACGCGGGCTACTACGACGAAGAGATCGGCGTCAGCCCCATCGAAGAGGGCTGCGACGGCGAGATCATCGAGATCACCGGCTCTGTCTATGACGGCACCGGCTGGGCGATGCGCGACGCGCTGATCGAAAGCTGGCAGCCCGACGCCAAGGGCGTCTTTGCCGGGCAAGAGGGTGCGGACCCCAAGGTTTCGGGTCATTGCCGCTTTGCCGCCGACGCCGAGACCGGCGAGTTCACCCTGCGCACGGTCAAACCGGGCAAGGTGAAGGGCCGGGGCGGCGTGGAGAGCGCGCCGCATATCTCGCTCTGGGTCGTGGCGCGCGGCATCAATATGGGCCTTCAGACGCGCATCTACTTCGAAGACGAAGACAATGCCTCGGACCCGCTCTTGGCGCGCATCGAGCAGCGCCCGCGCGTCGAGACGCTGATCGCCAAGAAGACCGGCGAGGGTAAATACCGTTTCGACATCCGCCTGCAGGGCGAGGGTGAGACGGTCTTCCTCGACATCTGAGGCGCGGAGATTAGAACGATGCGACGGGGCGGCTGTGCGGGCCGCCCCTTCGGCATGTGAAGGGACAGGACCTATGAGCGCGAGCGTTTTCGATCACCCTTGGCTGGGCGGGCTCTTTGCCGACCCCGAGATGGCGGCGATCTGGTCTGCGGACCGGCAGATGGCGCATATGCTGGCCTTCGAGGCGGCGTGGAGCCGGGCGCTTGGCGCCTGCGGGCGGGCCGATGCGGCGCTGGCCGAGGCGGCGGCGGCAAAGATCGCGGCGGCGAAGATCGATCTGTCTGACATCCGCGCGGGCATGGCGCGCGACGGCGTGCCGGTGCCGCGGCTGGTGGCGCAGCTGAAGGAGATCGTCGGCTGCGATCTGGCGGTGGCGGTGCACAAGGGGGCGACCTCGCAGGATGTGGTGGACAGCGCGCTGGCGCTGACCCTCAAGGAGAGCAGCGCGCTGCTGGCAGAGCGGTTGGCCACGCTGGAAGCGGCGCTGATCGAGCTTGACGCGCGCCGCGGCACGACGCCGCTGATGGGGCGCACGCGGATGCAGGCGGCGACCGAGATCACCGTCTCGGATCGGCTGCGCCCCTGGCATCAGCCGCTTGCGGCGCATCTGGACCGGCTGGCGCAGCTGGCGCCGCGGGTCGAGCGGGTGCAGATCGGCGGTGCCTCGGGCGACCGCAAGGCGCTTGGCACCGACGCGCAGGCGGTGGTGGATCACGTCGCCGCAGCGCTCGATCTGGCCAGCGCGGACAGCGCGTGGCACGCGATGCGCGGCGGCGTTGCGGAATATGCCGGGCTTCTGTCGCTGATCACCGGAAGCTTGGGCAAGATCGGGCAGGACATCTGCCTGATGGCGCAGCAGGGGCTGGACGAGATCAAACTCTCGGGCGGCGGCGGCTCTTCCGCGATGCCGCACAAGCAGAACCCGGTGAGCGCCGAACTGCTGGTGACGCTGGCGCGGTTCAACGCGGTGCAGCTGTCGGGGATGCATCAGGCGATGATCCACGAACAGGAACGCTCGGGCGCGGCTTGGGCGCTGGAGTGGATGATCCTGCCGCAGATGGCGCAGGCCACCGCTTCCGCACTGGCCACGGCGACCGCGTTGGTGAGCAAGATCGACCGCATTGGGATGCCCGAGGCAAAGTGAGGCGGCGGCTGGGGTGACTGGGTAGGATTAGAGAGTCCGATAAGCGTGCTCACTGTTAAGTAGAGCGATGCCGAAAAACACATCCGTGGCGCTTCGGGTGTGCGGTCTATGCTGTATTTGCCCGATATTGCCGCAGGTGTGAAAGAACATCGCGGGTGGCGCGCGGCAGCGCACTCTCAGGCCGGATTTGGGTTGCGGAACGGATTGCGACTTGCTCTGCTTTCTACCAATTCAATCGGCAGGGAGCGTTAAGTGAGCAATCTCATTTACATCATCGGTTCCGGCCGTAGCGGTTCCACCGTCATTGAGCGGGTTCTGAACTCCGCGCCAAGAGTCTGCGGGGTCGGCGAGGTTCACGCGCTCTGGCGTCTTAATGCTGCAGAGCTATTGTGTTCCTGCGGGCAACGGGTGCCAGACTGCTCCTTCTGGAGCGAGGCAATGGAACATGCAAAGATCGGCCCCGACGATCTAGCACGCCTAGCCGTTCTCGAGAACAGCGTCGTGCGCAACAAATACCTGCTAAAGCTGCGCTACGATCTTTCGCGCATCCGCAACGACGACCGATTGGCCGAGTTTATCGAGCTGCAGAAGCGGCTCTTTGAGGGCGCGCGGATGGCTTCCGGGGCCGACATCGTGCTCGACAGCTCCAAAGCCGGGCCTCGCGCTTACGTGCTAGCTGCTGGCCTCGACCCGATCTTTTTACACGCCTATCGCGGTGCAGAAGACGTGATTTCCTCATGGCGGCGGCCGAAATTCGAACCCTCTACCGGCAGTCCGATGAAGAAACCGCCTATCCGCGAGGCGGCTTTGGATTGGGTCAAGGTCGAACAGGCGGCTCATGCCCTGTCGCGCGTCGCGATGCTGCGGCGGATAGACTATCACGCGTTCTCTTCGGCACCTCGCGCGACCCTGCACGCCGCGCTGGATGAAGTTCTTCCGGGGCTTGTCGACAGTCTCGACTGGCAAGGCGAGGCGCGAGTGCGGCCTGCGGCGACCTATCATTCGGTGCTGGGAAACCCGGATCGGTTCAACCGCGATGACATCGAGATACGCCCTCAACATGCGTCTGACCGATCGCGCTTTGGTACCGGAGAGCGCTTTCTGATCCGCTCTGTCGGCAAGGGCCTCGAAGCGATCTGGCGCTAGCGCCCGGCTGCCGCGCGTTCGCGTTGCGCCGGGGCTCGTTTGGATTTCAGTTTAAGTGTGATCGGTCTTTCAAGATACAGATGTAGGGCGACCCCGACGAGATGTGCTGCCACAAAGACGGTTGCGGCGAAGCTTAGCGCAGCGATGGTCTCATCCAGCGCCAAGTTCAGTCTTGCGAACGCTTTCTCCGCCACTTGGATAACTATGGCGTGGCTGAGATAGAGGACGTAGCTCGCAGCGCCCAGCCATTGCAGCCACCCGGTGCGCAGAGAATGACCCGAGCGCTCGAGGAGGAGCGCTCCCGCCACGCAGCAGACTGCCGGTATGCCGAACCAAAGCACGCGGTCTCGCATCAGGAAGGTAAACTCCTCGGGTCGCGCTGCGAAGGCGAACAGAGCGATCCCGACACAGAGAAGCGCAGTGCCGACCACTGCTCCGCTTTGCACCACGCCCGTCCAATTCAGCCAGAGCTGCGCGAGCACGACGCCCGCCGCGAATTCTAGCAAAATTGGATTGAGATAGAACTGTCCGGCGACGCTATCGGGTTGCAGCAGCACGCCGGCCAGAGACAGCAAGAGCATTACCACCACCAACGCGCCGGATCGGAAACGCCCCGGCAAGACCAACAGGATGGCGACGACCACGTAGAAAAATGCCTCATAGTTGAGTGTCCAGCCAACCCCGAGCAATGGCATGATGGCTCCATGCTCCCGCTCGAACGGGATGAAGAACATAGAAAGGAGCATTTTGCCGACGGTGCCATCCTCAGGTTGAACGCCAATCGGCGAAAGGCCTGCGAACAGCGCCAGCCCGATGAGCCAGAGCGTTAGCCAATACATAGGTACGATGCGAAGAGCCCGTCGTTTTAGAAAAGCGAATGCACCGTCGTTGCGCCCCTCCTCTGTTAAGGTGATGACCACGCCGGAGAGGACGAAGAAAATGTCCACACCTGCCGCGCCGACTTCGATCTCGACCACTGAAGGAAAAGCTTCTGCCAACGCTTCCCGTAAGTGGTGCAGGACGACCATCGCCGCTGCTACCGCACGCAGAACCTGAAGATTGTAGATCATCATCTTCCCAGCCTCCGTTTCGGCGGGATGCGCACCCGCCTGATTCAGGCTAGGAAGGGCGCGACGACGCGGCTAGAAAATCCGTGCTGGCACTCGCCTTTTCCGACAGCGATGCCGAAGGATTGGGCTGGCCTATGCGCGACGGGACCCAGCTGGAAGGGACGGCATCGCTCTCCCGGCCGTCGGACAATTCGCGAAGCCGCCCGATTTCGCGCTGCCCGCAAAAGAACAATCCCCGGCCAACATGGCTCAGTTTCGTCCCGCCGGACTTGGCGGCTCTGGCCAGCCGAAAATCCGCTCGCTAAGACTAGCGCACAATCTGTCGTCCATGTCCGGAGGACGCAGCGAAATATACTGCGCTTTCTGGGCATTCGGCAGCGTTCACTGCGCCTGTTGCGGCAGGCTGGCCCCAAGACCTGAATGAGGTACCCCATGACGTTCGCTTTCGATCCCGCCCGGCTGCCACTGCCGAACCGGCATTTTATCGGAGGCGAATATGTGTCCGGCGATGAGGCGATCGAGCTTGTCTCGCCCTCGACCGGTCAGCGCCTTGGGGCCATTCCCTGCGCCGACGCCGCGCTTGTGGACCGCGCCGTGATGAGCGCGCGCAACGCGCTGCGCACCTCGGGCTGGGCCGGGCTGCAGCCGCGCGCCCGTCTGCGCGCCCTGCACGCATGGGCCGATCTCATCGAGCAGGAGGCCGAAACGCTGGCGATGCTCGAAGCGGTCTGCTCTTCGCGCCCCTATGCCGGGGCGCTGGCGGGTGACGTCATGGTGACCGCCGAGCAGATCCGCTTTTTCGCTGAGTTCGCCGACAAGGAGGCGGGCACGCTGGTGCCGACCTCGGACGCCCAGTTCGGTTTCATCTCGGATCATCCTTACGGTGTCATCGGGGCGATCACCCCGTGGAACTTCCCGATCTCCATGGCCGCGTGGAAGCTGGGCCCGGCGCTCGCGGCAGGCAATGCGGTGGTGCTGAAGCCTTCGGAGATGACCCCCTACACCACGCTCTACCTTGCCGAACTGTCGGTGAAAGCGGGCATTCCCGCCGGGCTCATCAACATCGTGCTGGGCGACGGGCCGACCACCGGCGCCGCGATCACCGGCCATCCGGGCATCGACAAAGTGTCTTTCACCGGCTCCACCCGCGCCGGGGCGGCGATCATGGAAAACATCGCCCGCTGCGGCATCAAGCCGATGACGCTGGAGCTTGGCGGCAAGAGCCCGATGGTGGTTTTCGCCGATGCCGACCTCGACGTCACCGCCGACGCGCTGACCACCGGCATCATCCCGAACGCCGGGCAATTCTGCGTCGCGGGCTCGCGGATGATCGTCGAGGCGAGCGTCGCGGATGAGCTGGCGGCGAAACTGTCGGAGCGCTTTGCCAAGATCACCCCGTCGGAGACCCATAGCGCCGAGGCCGGGTTCTCGCCGATCATTTCCGAAAAGCAACTGGCGCGGATCGACAGCATCGTCCGCGCCGCGCAGGACGAGGGTGCCGAGCTGATCTGCGGCGGCGGGCGGTTCGATCACGCCGGGGCCTTCTATCGCCCGACGCTGATCGGCGGCGTCGACGAGACCAACCCCGCCGTGCGCGAAGAGATCTTTGGCCCGGTCGCCACCTTCCAGACCTTCGAGACCGAAGAGCAGGCCATGGCGCTTGCCAGCCACCCGACCTATGGGCTGGCAGCTGGTCTCTTCACCCGTGACCTGTCGCGCGCCATGCGCCTGACCCGCGATCTCGAAGCGGGCACGGTCTGGGTCAACCGCTATGGCCGCACCCGCGACCACATCCTGCCGACCGGGGGCTGGAAGGCCTCGGGGCTGGGCAAGGATCTGGGCCGCGAGGCCTATCTCGCCAACCGCCGGACCAAGTCGGTGCTGATCGACCTGTGAGGTCACACTGAAAGGTAGGCCCGCCTCTCTGGACGCGGGTCTGGCTGTCGCTTGGCGTGCCCGCGAAAAGGGGGTGTGCCGAAAATATCAATTCCCGTGAAGATTGTGTGGAACCCTGCCGGGGGTGGGTCCGTTGGGTCAGGAGATTTGCCCCAAAACACGGATTTGATCCTTGGAACAGCTTGCACGCCGCCTCGGCCTACGAACCGATCCGACGATTTTCTTCATTTCGGCCGCCTTCACGATCATTTTCGTGCTGGCTCTGGTCCTTTTCCCCGAAGCCATTGGAGACGCCTTCGCGGTGGGACGAAATTGGATCGTCACCAACCTCGGATGGTTCTTTGTCCTCGGCGTGAACGTCTGGCTGGGCTTTCTGATCTGGGCCGCCATGTCGCGCCACGGTCATATTAGGCTCGGGCGTAAGGGAGAGCGGCCGGTCTATTCGAACCTGTCGTGGTTCACCATGCTGTTCGCGGGCGGTATCGGCACGGTGCTGATGTTCTGGGGTGTGGCCGAGCCGATCAGCCACTTCTCGAACCCGCCTTTGCCGGGGGTCGAGCCTTATACCGATGAGGCGGCCAAGGACGCCATTTCCATCGCCATTTATCACCTTGGCCTGCACACTTGGACGATCTTCACGCTGCCGGGTCTGGCCTTTGCCTATTTCATCAACCGCTATGATCTGCCGGTGCGCGTCAGCTCGGTGTTCTATCCGCTTCTGGGCGAGGGCATCCACGGCCCCATCGGCAAGGCGATCGACATCGCCTCGATCCTCGGCACGCTGTTCGGCGTTGCCGTGTCGCTCGGTCTCGGCTCCAGCCAGATCGCGGCGGGGCTCGATGCGCTCTTCGGTACCGGGACCGGCGCTTTCGTCAAGGTGATGATCCTTGTGGTGCTGACGGTGGTCGCCGTGGGCTCGATCGTCGCCGGGCTCGACAAGGGCGTGAAAATGCTCTCGAACCTCAACATCGGCATGGCCGTGGCGCTGATGATCTTCGTGCTGGTCTGCGGCTCGACGCTGTTCCTGCTGCGCGGCATCGTCGAGACCTTCGGGCTCTATTTCTCGAACCTGCCGCGGCTGGCGTTCTGGAACGACATGCTGGCCAATGAGAACCCCAACACCGATGGCTGGGGCTGGCAGGGCAGCTGGACGGTGTTTTACTGGGCGTGGACCGTGACGTGGTCGCCCTTCATCGGGCTTTTCGTGGCGCGCATCTCGCGCGGGCGCACGGTGCGTGAGTTCGTCTTTGGCGTGCTGCTGGCACCGTCGCTCTTCACGCTGATCTGGTTCGCCATCTTCGGCTGGCAGGCGATGGATTTCGACGGGCTGGGCCTTGCCGCACGCGAAGCGATGGGCGACAGCGCCGGCGAGATCAGCCGCGCCGTGGCGGACAGCGTGCCGCTGGCGATGTTCGCCTTCTTCGAGCACTTCCCCTTCACCACATTCATCCAAGGCTTTGCGGTGATCATCGTGGCGATCTTCTTCGCCACCTCCTCGGACTCGGCCTCGCTGGTGGTGGACATGCTCTGCACCGGCACGGCGACGCCCGGCCCGGTGCACCAGCGGGTGTTCTGGGGCGCTGCCGAGGGCGTGGTGGCCGCCATGTTGATCGTGCTGGCGGGCGAGGCGGGCCTCACCGCGCTGCAGCAGGTGATCACCGTGGTCGGCCTGCCGATCTTCATCCTCGTGAGCATGATGATCCCCTCGATCATCCGGGGCTTTGCCGCCGAGGATATCGAGCACATCAACATCGGCACAAGGCCCGCGCTCGAAGAGTTCGGTCACGGCCCGGCGAGCGAGGAAAGCACCTCGGGCGGGCTACGGCCCGAGGGCAGCCCGGCCGAGTAAGCCCGGAAAAATCAGGCCGCGCGCAGACCCAGCAGCGCGCGGGCCTCGGCGGGCGTGGCGATGCTGCGCCCGTGCTTTTGCGCCACCTCTGCGGCGCGCTGCACCAGCGCGGCGTTCGAGGGGGCCAGCGTGCTTTTGTCGAGGCGGATGTTGTCCTCGAGCCCGGTGCGCAGGTGCCCGCCCGCGGCGGCGGCCCATTCGTTCAGCTCCAGCTGGTGCCGCCCGATCCCGGCGGCGCACCACGGCGCGTCTTCGCCGAACAGCATTTTCACCGTCTCCACATAGTAGTCGAACACCCGTTTCACCGCGGGCATCGCGTTCTGCACCCCCATGACGAATTGCACATAGGGTGTGCCCACAAGCTCGCCGCGGTCGGCCATCGCCTTGGCTTGATAGATGTGCGAGAGGTCAAAGGCCTCGATCTCGGGCTTCACGCCGTAGGTCTTCATCTCGGAGGCGAGCCATTCCACCAGTTGCGGCGGGTTCTCGTAGACGCGGGTGGGGAAGTTGTTCGAGCCCACCGAAAGCGAGGCCATATCCGGCTTCAGCGGCAGCATCCCGCCGCGCGCCTGACCTGCGCCAGAGCGGCCGCCGGTCGAAAGCTGCACGATCATGCCGGGGCAATGGGTCTCGATCCCCTCCTTCAGCGCGGCAAAGCGCTCGGGGTCCGAGGTGGGTTTGCCCTCGTCGTCGCGCACGTGGCAGTGGGCGATGGTGGCCCCGGCCTCAAAGGCTTCCTGCGTGGACTCGACCTGCTCGGCCACGGTGATCGGCACGGCTGGATTGTCGGCCTTGGTGGGCAGCGAGCCGGTGATGGCAACGCAGATGATGCAGGGCTGGGTCATGGCGGAAGCTCCGTGTCGTCAGGGCCACGCGTGGCGCGGCGAATGGCAAGAGGATGTCGCAACCCCGCGCGCGCCGCAACCAAAGGCCGCGCTCAGAGCATCCATTCCACCGGCAGCCAGCTGATCACCCGGACCAGCGCGCGTTTCAGCAGGCCGGTGTTGGGCTCGCTGTGGAAGGTCTCGGCAGGGCCGTCCGCCGGGTCCGAGACCCATTGCAGATCGCCGCTCTCGTCCAGGGTGACGTGATAGGCATAGCTTGGCTTGTCGAGCTGCTCCGAGAGCGTGGCGGCGATGGTCGGGCTGTCGATCAGCAGGCCCATCTCGGTGTTGATCTGCGCCGAACGTGGATCGAGGTTGAACGAGCCGATGAAGGCGCGCGTGCCGTCGAGGCCGAAGACTTTGGCGTGCAGACCCGAGGCCGAGCCCGACAGCACCTCGGGCAGCGAGCGTTTCACATGCTCTTCGCGCATGGCGCGCAGTTCATAGAGCGTGACGCCGCTTTCCAGCAGGGCAGGGCGGTACTTCATATATGCGGCGTTGACCGGCATCACGTCGGTCGATTCCAGCGCATTGGTCAGAACGCGCACCCGGACGCCTTTTTCGGCCAGATCGGTCAGCAACTCGGTGCCGCGATCACCGGGAATGAAATAGGCCGAGACGAGGTCCGCCGAGGTTTCCGCGCCCGCCACCAGATCGAACAGCCGCTCGACGATCTTATGCTCGGGCGCCACATTGCCGAGCCCCTTGGCCGGGTCGTCGACGATCAGTTCGGCCTCGCCCCATTCCAGACCAAGCGGGCGACCTTCTTGCAGCGCCTTGACCAGCTGTCCTTCGGCGATTTCCTTCATGTAACCGGTGCCGATCGACGAGCCGCGCGCCGTCTTGCCCGCCGCGGCGATCAACGGGGCGGCGGGCTCTGTTTCGCCCTCTGGCAACGGGTCGAGGATCAGATCGGCATCATAGGACGAGGCGCTGTTCCAGTAGCGGTCGAACGCGCCTGAGACGTCGCTCACGATGGGGCCAAGCGCCAGCGCATCAACGTCGAAATAATGCGTGCCCTCGCCGTATGCGAAATAGATGTCACCGATGTTGCGCCCGCCGACCACGGTGGCGACACCGTCCACGGTCATGGATTTGTTGTGCATCCGCCGGTTCAGACGGCTGAAGTCGAAGAGATAAGAGGCCAGCTTCGGTTCGCGCAGGGTGAACGGGTTGAAGATGCGCACATCGGCGGTCGGCATGGCGTCAAGCTCGGCCAGCAGGGCGTCGAGGCCGGGGATGCCGTTGTCATCCACCAAGAGCCGCACACGCACGCCACGCTCGGCGGCAGCGCGCAGCTCGTCGAGCAGGATCATCCCGGTCGTGTCATCCTGCCAGATGTAATATTGCGCGTCGATGCTGGTCTTGGCGAGCCGCGCCAGCAGCACCCGCGCGGCAAGCGCGTCGCGCCCATCGGACAGCGGGCGCACGCCGCTCTGCCCGTCATGCTCCTCAAGCGCGGCGCGGACCGTGAGCCCGAGCGGCCCTTCCCAATCGGGCGCGAGACTTTGCTGTTTCTCGGCGTAGTTGCTTTGCGGCAGGGGGAAGGCCAGCTTCATGCCGAAGACGAAACACACCAGCAGAAGGACGAGGACCAGAAGGCCTTGCAGAAACCGCATTGGACGCACCTACAAAATTCGGCCCCGCGCGTCCGGGATCTGCAGAATGCCCCCGTAATGGGGCGGGCCGAAGACTTCCCTTCCGCGACGGGGATTTGCCGTCGCTTTCCCTCAGCCTAGCCGAAACGAACCGCCTGCGTCGAGACTTACCTTGGGAGGCCGCACGCGCCTATCACTGGCTCGGCAGCATCCCTTCGAGATAGCGCTCCATCAGCTTGGCGGTGCTGCTCTTGCCCAGTTGCGCGTAATTCTCCTCAAGCCAGCTCAGCGCCGCACCGCGCCCGGTTTCGTGCAGATCAACCAGCATCTCCCACGCCGGGTACATCTTGGAACTGGGATCGAGCTCGGACATGGAGGCCTGATCGTGAATCTCGTGGATGCGCAGATCGCGCAGCTGTTTCAGCAAGGCCGGGGCGTCGGACAGATCCTGCTCCGACAGCGCCTCGTGGATGATCGACAGCCCCCGCAATTCGGTCACCAGAGCTTGGTTGAACACCATCTCGCTGACCCGCTCGGTGATCTCTTCGGGGGCGCGGGCGGTGAAGCTGCGTTTCGCCGGGTTGATCGTGACCAGCAGCAGATCGGCGTGCGGCGTGAAGCGCACCAGCGAGGTGATCGGAGGGTTGGCGCTGTAGCCGCCGTCCCAATAGTCGACCCCGTCGATGTTCACCGGCGGGAAGCTCATCGGCAGACAGGCCGAGGCAATGGCCACATCTGGGCTCATCTCATGGTTGCGGAAGATGCGGCTCCCGCCGGTGCGCGCATCGGTGGCCGAGATGAAGAGTTCCGGCGCGCCGGGCCGTTGCAGCGCCTCGAAATCCACCTGTTCGGCAAGGATGTCGCGCAGCATCATCTGTGCGCGCCGCCCCTGCCATGGCCGCGCCGAGATGGTCACCTGCCCGGCGCTCACCAACTGCCACCATGCCGAGGAGGCGATGAAGAGGCCGGGAAAGCTCTCGAGCATATGGAAGGCCGGGGTGGCCTCGCGCGCGGCGGCGTTCACCGCGGTCCAGAACCGCCGCAGCGCATCGCGCCCGCCTTCCGAGCCGCCGGTGGCGAGACCGGAGGCGACGACGATGGCGTTCATCGCCCCGGCGCTGGCCCCCGACAGAGCGCCGATGTGCAGCCGGTCGTCTTCCAAAAGCGCGTCGAGCACGCCCCAGGTGAAGGCCCCATGCGCGCCGCCGCCCTGCAGCGCCACGTCGAGGATGATCTTGTCAGAGGAATTGGTCATCGAAATGCAAAAAGCCTCCCGGTTGAGGAGAAATTCTGCGCTGCAGCATATCGCGGTGGGGGATTCGCATCCAGCGGGCGGATCCGGTGGTCGGCGGCACCATGCCGAAGGCTCAGCGGGTGGGGCCGGGCGGCATGTCGCAGCGCCCGTCGTAGCGCCGCGATCTCAGCGTGAACACATCGATCCCCTCGATGCAGCGGGCGTTGACCGCGATCCGGTCTCCCCAGCCGGTGCGCAGCACGGCGACGCCGCAATCGGGGCAGAAGTGGTAGCCGCCATGGGCATCGCGCCAGAGGTAGGTGCTCAGCCGTATGCTTTCGGTTTTCAGTGTCACGGCCTCGAGAGGCAGAAGCCAGCGCAGGAAGCCGGTGCGGGCGCAGGTCGAGCAATTGCACTCGAGGATATCATCGGGCTCGGCATGCACCTCGGCGCGGAAGCGGCCGCAATGGCAGGAGATCGCGAAGGGCTGGGGCATCGGGGCGCGTGTCCCTCGGGGTGTCGTCGCAGGATGCGCCCCGCCCGGATGTGGCTCCGGGCGGGGCTTGAACGGGGCTTGGATCAGCGCGGCAGGCGGTAGACCGAGACCATGTCGCCGACCGAGGGCTTCAGGATCGAGTTGCCGCCCGAGACAAAGGCCACATATTCGGCGCCGTCATGCTCGTAGATCGCCGGGTTCGACACCGAGGGCGCCTCTGTCAGGTCGCTCCACAGCTCTTCGCCGCTTTTGAGGTCATAGGCGCGGACCATGCCGTCCATCGTGGCGCCGATGAAGATCAGCCCGCCCGCGGTGATCGCCGGGCCGCCGATGGTGGGCGAGCCCCATGCTTCGGGCATGTAGAAGCCGTAGCGCTGCGACATGCCGAAGGGTTTGCGCCAGAGCGGCTCGCCGGTGGTCATGTCGATCGCCATGATCTCGCCGAACGGAGGCTCCCAGCAGGGCATGCCCCAGCGGTTCATCGCGGTCTTCAGCGACATGCCGTAGGGCGCGCCGGTCTGCGGGTGGAAGCCGCTTTCGCCGACCCCGGCCTCGCCGTTGATCTCGTCGTATTCCTCGCGCTCGTAGAGCTGAATGTACTGCACCACATGCGACAGGTTCACCACGGCGATCTGATTTTCGGGGTCATAGCCGACGCCGCCCCATTGCACGACGCCCGCCGAGTTCGGATAGGCGCCTGCGCCTTCGCCCTCGGTGGTGGGCGCGGTATACATGCCGTCGTAGATCAGCTTGCTCCACAGGTCCGAGCATTCCCCGAAAGAGGCGATGTCGGCGATGTTCCACACGTCGGGCATCTTCGACTGGTCGAGCAGCGGCGCGGGCGTCGTGGGGAAGGGCTGGGTCGGCGCGTAACGCTCGCTCTCGATTGTCCCCGCGGGGACAGGGCGTTCTTCGATCGGCCAGATGTCCTCGCCGGTCTCGCGGTTCACCACGAAGAGAAAGCCCATCTTGGTGGCCTGCATCAGCGCCGGGATTTCTTGCCCGTTCACCGTGATGTCCATCAGGGTGGGGGCGGAGTTGATGTCATAGTCCCAGATGTCGTGATGCACCCATTGCCGCGACCAGATCACCTCGCCGGTGTCCACGTCGAGCGCGGTGGTCGAGGTGGCATAGGGGATGTCCTCGGTGCGGTTGCCGCCCCAGTAGTTGGGCGAGGGCGAGGCCACGGGCAGATAGACGATGCCGCGTTCCTCGTCGGCGCTCATCGCGGTCCAGACGTTGGCGGTGCCGGTCTTTTCGCGGATCTCCTCGGGGATGGTGTCGAAGGTCCACTCAAGCTCGCCGGTCTGCGCGTTCACCGAGAAGACCGAGCCCGGAGGCGCTTCGGCCCAGTCCCAGTCGTTGCCGGCCCAGCCGATGATCACGTGATCGCCGACGATGGTCGGCGGCTGCAGCAGCGACAGCGGCCAGCGGTCGTTGACCGTGTTCCACTGGTTGACGTCGAGCACGCCGCCATCGGCGAAATCCTCGCAGAGCGCGCCGGTGTCGGCGTCCATGGCAAAGAGCCGCGCGTCCATCGTGCCGAGATAGACGATCTTTTGGCACGCCTCGCCCTCGGTGGGGTTCGCGGCTTCCCAATAGGCCACGCCGCGGTTTTTCAGGGCGGGCTGGGTGAGCGCCTCGAGCGTGGATTGGGTGTCGTAGGACCAGATCTCTTCGCCGGTCGCCGGGTCGAGCGCCAGCACGCGATAAAAGGGCGTGCCGATGTAGAGCATGTCGTTGGCGTAGATCGGCGTGGCCGACCAGACGGTGGCAGGCAGATCGCCCGAGCCGTCCGAGACGTCGCCGGTCTCGACCCGCCATGCCAGTTCCATGTCGCCGACGTTCTCGGGGGTGATCTGGGTCAGCGGCGAATATTTCGCGCCAGAGACCTGACCGTGGAAGCTGGGCCAGCCGGTGCCGGGGCTAGGCACTTTGGCATCCGACGAGGGGCGCGCGGCGGGCACTTCGACCACCGCCGTTTCGGCGTTGGGTTCGGGCTCGCTGTCGTCCTGCGAGGCGGTGTCTTCAGAGCTTTCCGGCTCTTCGACTTCGGCGGGTGTTTCGCCGCCCTCAGTGGCGGTTGCGCCGGGGGGCGGGGTTTCAGGGGCGTCGGTCTCCGGCGCAGCGCTTTCGGGCGCGGCAGGCGGGGTCGGCGTGTCGGCCTGCTGCGCGAGGGCAGGCCCGGCAAGCAGGGCAAGAAGGGCGGTGCTGCGGAGCAGATGGGTCATGCGTAAGCTCCTTCTTCGGGACCGGAGAGTGCCGCGATCCAGCCCAAGGCGCAGACGCCGAGCGCGGCCAGCATCACCCACTGGTGCATCAGGAAGGCGGCGAAGGCGGTCAGCACGATTCCGATGGCCAGCAGCAGCATCAGAATGACCCGTGCGCCGCGGCTGCGCGCCTTGACCATCAGCGCACCGCCGATCAGCAGGCAGAGCGCACCGAAGGCGGCGGCGAGGGGACCCCAGACACCGGTGACACCGGTGAGCGGGACGAAATAGGCGTAAAGGCCGCATCCGATGGCGACCAGTGCCGAGACCATTATGACGGTCAGGCCGGTTCGATAGGGCATGAGAGTGTTCCCGTTCAATTTCGCGGCGGGCCGCGCTGCGGGAAGCTCGCGACCGCGTCACAACAAGGAGTAGTGCGCGCGAGCGAACGGGCAAATTTTCGTGTGGAATTTGTGAGGTCTGCGCCCGCCCGAGGGCAGGCGCAGGAGGGGCGTTACTCGATGGTCAGTCCGGCACGGCGCTGCGCGCCCGGCTCTTCGATCACCGGCTCGCGACCGCCGCGCAGGATCGAATTGCCTTCGTAAAGCGTGCGCTGGTCGATCGCCGGAGGTTCGAGCCAGTCGCTTTCCTTCATCTGCCCGCTTTGGCCATAGGCCGCCAGCGCATTGCCATAGCAGACCGCGCGCACGGTGCTTTCGGGAACGCCGCTCTGCAGCGCAAGCTGCGCGGTTTTGGCGACGCCGAGGCAGTCGGAAATGCCCCAGTCGCAGGCGCTGTCGACGATGATGCGTTCGGACCCGTATTGCTTGAGCAGTTCGACCATCCGCGCGTTGCCCATCTTGGTCGAGGGGTAGATCGAGAAGCCCGCCCAATAGCCGCGCTGCAGCACCTCGCCGACGGTTTCCTCGTTGTTGTGGTCGATGATCACCATCGACGGGTCGAGCCCCATCTCTTCGCAGACATCCATGGAGCGGGTGGTGCCCTGCTTCTTGTCGCGGTGCGGCGTGTGCACCATCACCGGCAGGTCCAGTTCCTTGGCCAGCGACAGTTGCAGGCGGAAGTATTTGTCCTCGAGCTCGGTCTGCTCGTCATAGCCGATCTCGCCGATCGCCACGACGCCTTCCTTGAGGGCGAAGCGCGGCAGCCATTCCATCACGCCCTCGGCCAGTTCCTCGTTGTTGGCCTCCTTCGAGTTGAGCCCGATGGTGCAATAGTGGCGGATGCCGAACTGCCCGGCGCGGAACCGCTCCCAGCCGACGATGGTCGAGAGGTAATCTACGTAGGTGCCCACGAAAGTGCGCGGCTGGCCAACCCAGAAGGCGGGCTCGATGAGCGCCACGACACCGGCGGCGGCCATCGCCTGATAGTCGTCGGTGGTGCGCGAGATCATATGGGCGTGGGGGTCAATCAGCATCATGATACAAGATCCTCAAATGTACGGCCTTCGGCGCGGGCCCGGTCGAGCTCGGCACGGATTTCAGGGGTTTCGGCAAAGGGCGCCACGAGCGGCCAGAGCTCGGGCATGACGGGCCGTCCGGCGGCCCAGCGTTCGCGCGCATATTGCACGAGGATGCGCGCCAGTTCGGGGTTGGCGCGGGCCGCAAGCCCGGTGATCGGGCCAAGCTCGGCCCCGATGAACAGCGCCTTCAGGACCATGTGGTTCCAGCGGTGCTCGTCGAAATGATCTCGCGGGTAGGGGTTGTTGTGGGCGATCGCCTCGAACACCGGCTTGAGGTTCGAGCGCAGCCCCTCGCCAACCTCGAAATGCAGGCTCTCGGGCGCGGGGTAGAGCGGCAGGCCGCGATAGAGCGCGATCATCTCGGCAGCGTCCGACGTGCGGCGCAGGTCCTTGAAGGTCTCGGCGAAGGGACGGGTGCCGCTGTAGGTCAGCAGCCCCAGAATGCGCGCGGCACCGTCGATGCTCCAGCCCGAGGGGTCCCAGCCAGAGCGCGCGGCATCGGCCTGCGCCAGATCGTCCGGCGTCAGCGCGAGATCGGCCTTGCCGAGCCTGCGCGGCGCAAAGCCGAGGTACATATGCAGGTCGCGCTCGGTCGCGTCCGGCGCGGCGAGCTGCGCCAATTGCGCGTCGAGCCAAGGCCTTTCGTCCCCGGCGCGCTCACGTATCCATCCATACAAAAGGTCTTTCGGATCGGTCATCAAACTCTCTCCCGAATAATCAATGAAACACTGGACTGAGGGGATGGCGGCGCGTCATAGTTGCGCCCATATTCTTCTTGTTTTTTCGAATGGATTTTGGTTCACAGCATGAAACCGACCCTTGTTATTCTTGTCGTCGGCCTGACACCCAAACTTGTCGGAGCTCATACCCCCCACCTTGCAGCCCTTGCCGAACGCGGCGGAATGCGCCCGCTGGAGACGGTCACACCGGCGGTCACCTGCACCGTGCAGGCAACGCTGGCGACCGGCTTGCCGCCCTCGGGCCATGGAGCCGTGGCCAATGGCTGGCTGTTCCGTGATCTCAAGGAGGTGCTGCTGTGGCGGCAGCCCAACTCGCTGATCGAGGGAGAGAAAATCTGGGACGCGGGGAAGGCGCGCGATCCGGGTTTTACCTGCGCCAAGATGTTCTGGTGGTACAACATGTACGCCACCGCCGATTACTCGGCGACGCCGCGCCCGATGTATCCGGCGGACGGGCGCAAGATCCCCGACCATTACGCCTATCCGCCCGAGCTGCATGACGAGTTGGATGCCAAACTGGGGCGCTTCCCGCTTTTCACCTTCTGGGGGCCGACGGCGGATATCACCTCCTCGGCGTGGATCACCGAGGCGACGCTGCATGTGATGCAGACGCGGCAGCCCACGCTGACCCTGACCTATCTGCCGCATCTGGATTACGACCTGCAGAAGTTCGGCCCCGATCTGGCGCATCCCGAGGTGCAGAGCTCCCTCAAGGACATCGATGCGCTGGTCGGCAAACTGGTCGCCGCGGCGGATGCCGAGGGACGCCGGGTGCTGGTCGTGTCGGAGTACGGCATCACCCCGGTCAGCGAGGCGATCCACATCAACCGCGCCCTGCGCAAAGCCGGGCTGATCGCCGTGCGCCCCGAGGAACATGGGCGCGAGATTCTCGACGCAGGCGCTTCGGCGGCCTTTGCTCTGTCGGACCACCAGCTTGCGCATATCTACGTCAATGACGCTGCGCGTCTGGCCGAGGTGAAGGCGCTGGTCGAGGGGCTCGATGGGGTCGAGACGGTCTGGGACGAGGACGGCAAGCGCCAGAATGGCCTCGACCATCCGCGCTCGGGCGAGCTTGTGGCCGTCTCGAAGCCCGACCGCTGGTTCAGCTATTACTACTGGCTGGACGACGACAAGGCCCCGGACTTTGCCCCCACCGTCGATATTCACCGCAAGCCCGGCTATGACCCGGTCGAGCTGTTCCTCGATCCCAACCTGCGGTTTCCCAAGCTGGCGGCGGGCTGGAAACTGGCCAAGCGCAAGATGGGCTTTCGGCAGCTTCTCGACGTGATCTCTCCCTCGCGGACCGATCTGGTGAAGGGCAGCCACGGGCGGCTCACCGATGATCCCGGCGACGGGCCGCTGGTGATCTCCTCCGAGGCGGGCCTGCTGCCGGAAGGATCGGTCCGGGCGGTGGATTTCAAGGCGCTGACGCTGAGCCATATCTTCGACTAAGTCCCCGCAATGACCCGCTGCAGCGCGCGGGTGAGGCCAAAGCCGAGAACCGTCAGCAGCGCCGGGATCCATCCTCCGTGGACCCCGGCGATCAGCGCGGCGTCATAGAGCGAGATGGCGGCAATCAGCAGGGTGACGGCCTTCGGCACGTCGCCCTTTGCCCGGCGAAAGAGATAGTGCAGCGCCAGCCCGGTGGCGGCGAAGAACCCCAGCGCAATCAGCAGCGCCAGCGCGCTGCCCCAGCTGAAGATCAGCACCAGCAGGCAGGGAAAAGCCATCACCGCCAGCGGCCACGCGCGCTCGATCCGGTCGTAGGCCTCTTGTTTGGCGGCGTAGGTGAGGCCGACCACATAGGCCAGCAGCCCCAGCGCGCCCCAGATCGCCACGCCCGGAAAGCTGCCCGTCGCGCCGAAGGCAGCCAGCGCATAGCAAAAGAACCGGGTGACCCCCATGATCACCGGCGCCAGCGCAGTGCGTTTGTGCAGCCAGTCGTAGAGGAAGATGCTGATGCTCAGCAGCACCGCCGAGACCAGCGCCCAGCCTCCGAGCAGCAGGGTCAGCAAAATGCCGGTGCCCAGCATGACGAAACCGCCGACGAAAACATCGCCCTGACGGATGTCGCCGCGGGGGATGGGGCGGTCGGCCTTTTGCGTGCGGTCATGCTCGGCGTCGAAAGCATCGTTGAGCCACATGCCGCCCACGTAAAAGAGGGTCAGCGCCAGTGCGCTCAGCACGATTGGCCAGAACGCCGTGCCCGGGGCCGCCGAGAGCGCCAGCAGCGCCCCCGCCATGGCATTTGTCCAGACCGTCGGCAGGTTGGACACGCGGCCCAGTTCCAGAGCGGTGCGGATCATTGGCCCAGCCTTTCCAGAACCCAGCGCAACTCTCGCGCAATGGCGGCATCGACGCTGGAGGTGCGCAACTCGGGCGGCAGAACGTCCCAAGTGTAGGTCTCGACCTCGAGATGCGGCGAGATCGGCGCGGCGCGGTGCAGGTCGAGGATTTCCTTCAGAAACTCCTGTGTGCTGTCGAAGAGCCCAAGCGAGGCCAGAAACACCGGTACATGGAAGTGGATGCGCCACTCCTCGCCATCCGCCTCGGCGCCGCGCGCCAGTGCCTCTGGCAGATCGGAATAGGCGGTGATCGGCCCGTCGCCGCGCCGTGTCAGCACCTGATGCAGGTAGGTGGGTTCCGAGAAGGGTTGCAACGCCTCGCGCACCTTGGGCGAGACCTCGGCTGCCCGCAGCGCCGAGCTGAGCTGCAACTTATGGATCGGAATGCCCGCGGTTTTCAGCGCATCGAGGCTGCCTGCCGCATCCTCATATTCCACCGCCGCGTGGCAGACGTCGTAGCACAGGCCCAGATGGCGGCGCAGTGCCTCTTCGGCGGTCTCGCCCTTCAGCCCGGTAAGCTCTGCAAAGCGGGCGACAGCGGCGGAGGAGTAGAGCCAGTTTTCAAAGAAATCGACGCTGCCGGCGATGGTCTCCAGAAAGCAGAAAGGCTCGGGCTCGATCGCCAGCGCGACCGCCACCCCGGTGTGTTCGCGCACCGAGAGGCAATGCGCCGCGGCGCGCAGATAGTGCTCGGCCATCTCGGCCTCAGCACCGCCAGCGAGGGTACGGAAGGTGCCCGGCACGGTGCTGAGGCTGACGTTGGCACCCGGCTCGGCCAGTTCGGCCATCAGTTCGGTCAGCCGGTTGGTGTAGGCCAGCCGCTCTTCGGTCCGCCAGTCGGGCTGATAGACCTGCTCCTTCACGCGGGTGCCGTGGAAGGGGCCATAGGGAAAGCCGTTCATCGTCAGCGGGATCAGGTCGTGGCGGGTCAGAAACTCGCGCAGCGCGGCACGCCGTCCGCCCTTGTCCAACCCTTCCAAGGCCTTGGCCGAAAGGCGCAGACCCACGGCGAAGGGCGCGTCGGGGCTCAGCTCTTCCTTTACCGCCAGCAGCGGACCGGTGAGCGCGGCGGAACATTCCTCCCAAGTCTCTGTGGGATGGATGTTGAGGCAGTACGTCAGGCTGCCCAGCCCGTTGCCGAGCTGCATCAGTCCTGTCCCTGCGCCGCCAGCCAGCCGAGCGCTTCGGCCACCAGTTCCGGCTTCATCTCGTGCATCTCGACGCCCGTGCCGAGCCCGAGCAGCAGCGTGACGGTCAGCTCGCCGCCCAGATGCTCGCGGAATTCCTCAAGGCCGTTGAGAATCTCCAACTGGCCGCCCGCATCACGCTGTTCCAGTGCCGGATGCCAGACCGGCAGATCAAGCGCCTGCAGCAGCGCCAGCACGCGCTCTTCTCCGCCTTCGGGCAGCAGCCCGGCCAGAACCGAGTAGCGGGTGTCGAGGGCGATGCCCATGGCCACCGCGTCGCCGTGACTGACCGCGTAGTGCGTCAGCCCCTCGAGCTTGTGCGCCGACCAGTGACCGAAGTCCAAGGGCCGGGCCGAGCCGCGCTCGAACGGATCGCCGCCATGGGCGATCTGATGCATGTGCAGCTCTGCCGAGCGCCGGATCATATACTCTTCGGCGGCGGGCTCGAAGCGGCGCAGCGCCTCGGCGTTCGTCTCCAGCCATAGGAAGAACTCGGGATCGCGGATCAGCGCCACTTTCACCGCCTCGGAGATACCGGCGCGGCGGATGGCGGGCGGGAGAGTTTCGAGCATGTCGAAATCGTTGAGCACCGCCCAAGGCGGCGCGAAGCTGCCGGCGAAATTCTTCGAGCCCTCGAAGTTCACCGCGTTCTTCACCCCCACGCCGCTGTCGTTCTGCGACAGCACGGTGGTGGGCACGCGGATGTGGCGGATGCCCCGGTGAGCGGTGGCGGTGGCCATGCCCACCGCGTCGAGCACTGCGCCGCCGCCGATCGCCATCACGTAGCAGTGCCGGTCGATGCGGTGGCGCAGGATCAGGCGGTAGATCTCGAAGACCTGTTCGAAGCCCGCCTTGATATCCTCGCCGCCGGTAATCGGACGCGGCGCGGTGGCCAGCGTGGCCTCTGTGCCGAGACGGTCGAAACAGGCGGTGATCTCATCTGCCAGCGCGGGGCGCTGGCGCAGCATGTCGGCATCGACGAAGACGAGGCAGCGTTGCGCCCGGCCATCGGAGGCCTCGCGAAAGACCTCGCCCAGCGTGTCGTTGCCCGGCGCAAAGAGGCCGCGGGTGAAGACCACGCGATAGCTGTAATCGACGCTGAAGCGCTGCAGCACCGAGGTGCCCTGAGGCGGCGCGGTGGGGCGCAGCGCCGGACGGGTGATCGGCGTGGGATCGGGTGCTTCGGCCATGGCGAGCGTGCCGCTGAGCGGCTGGCTCTCGGGGCGCATCTGCGCGTAGATCAACCGCCCGCCGAGGCCCGCCACCGGCAGGGCCAGCGCGGCGCAGAACGCGAGCAGGAAGGAGTCGGCCTCGACGGCCATGGCGCCCAACGTGGCGTAGGCGGCGGCGATGCCGAGGTTGGCCAGCGCCACCACACCAAGGAAACGGCGCAGCGGCAGCCGGGCGATCCCGGCGGCGATGGTCGAGGTCTCGGCCAGCACCGGCACCGCGCGCAGCAGCAGCAGCGAGCCAAAGGCGAAGCGGTTCGACATGCGGGTCGAGCGGGCCAGTTCCTCGGCGCCGAGCAGCCTGCGCAGCGCGCTGGTGCCGCCGGTGGCGCCGATCCAATAGCCCAGCAGACAGCTCAGCGTCATGCCAAGCCAGCAGGTCAGCGTGCCGCCCGCAACCCCCAGAACGGTGCCAGCGGTGACATTGACCACGCTCGAGGGGACCGGCAGCGCCACATCAAGCGCCAGTGCCCCCACGATGAGGGCGGACAGCCCCGCAAGGCTCTGCGCGCCGGACATCATGCCCAGCACGATCTGTTGGGTCTTTCCCTCGAAGAGCAGGAACGAAAAGGCGATCACGAGCGCCGGAATCCCAAGGATCGCAAGCCGGCGCAGGGTGAGGGAAATTGACATGTAAAATATCCTTTCTAAACCTCACAAGGTTGCCCGACATGCTGCGGCCAACCGTAAAACAAATGCATTCAAATACTTATCGTATACTCCGGAGAGAAAATTCCGGGGCGGGCGGGCAATAAACCGCTGATTCCGCACAATCAGGTTAGGCAAGACTGAGGCAGCAAGCCAGAAGTATCGCGGCTTTGCCTGCGGGAATGCGCATATGAGCGGCGTCGGTGCCCGCCTTCGCGGCTCAGGCGCGCTGGATGGTCAGCACCGCGCGCAGCCCTTTGGGCGCGGTTTCGAAACGCAGCGTGCCCCCGTGCAGCATGGCGATGGTCGACACGATGCTGAGGCCGAGCCCGGTGCCGTCGCTGGAGCGCGCATTGGCACCGCGCCGGAAGGGGGCCATGAGCGCCTCGATCTGTTCGGTGGAGCGCAGGCCGCTTTCATCCTCGACGATGATCGTCGCGGTGTCGGCGGTGGCCTCGAGGTGCAGCTCTGCCCGGCGCCCGTATTTCAGCGCATTGTCCACGAGGTTCGAAATCGCGCGCTGGATCGACACGGGCCGGGCGGTGACGAGGATGCGATGCGCGCCCTCGATCACCTGTGCGCCGCGCCGCGCCGAGAACAGCGAGCGCCCGCCGCGCAGCACCATCGGTTCGACACGGGCGAGGGTCACCGGATGGCCCATGTCCTGATAGTCGTCGACCAGCGCCTCGACGAGCGCCGAAAGCGACAGCTGGCGCGGGTCTTCGACGCTGAGCTCGGCGCGGGTGTAGGTCAGCGCGCTTTCGATGATCGCGGTCATCTTATCGATGTCGGCCTCGAATTTGCCGCGCAGCGCCTCGTCCTCGATCAGCGCGCTGCGCAGCCGCAGGCGAGTGGCCGGGGTGCCGAGGTCATGGCTCACCCCCGACAGCACCACGGCGCGTTTCGCCAGTTGCTCGCGCTCGTCTTCGAGATAGGCGTTCACCGCGTCGACGATGGCGCGCAGTTCGGCGGGGCCTTCGGTCTCATAGCTTTCCGGCCCGCCGAGCCGCCGCCGCGTGGCCAGCGCCTGCGCGAAGTCCGAGAATTGCGCAGCGGTGCCGGTAACGCGGGTGAAGAACACGCCAAGGGTGATCAGTGCCAGCGCGATGGCGGGCAGACGCAAATCGCGCGGCGCCGCCTCGCAGCCCCAGACGCCGGGCGCCTCGACGCGCTGCCAGCCGCTTTCGCCCGAGCGGGCGATGATCTGCGGGTGCGAGCAGTAACGCGCCATCAACCGGGTGAGCTGGCCCAGCGTCTCTTCGGGGCGCTGGCCGGGACGCGAGGGCAGATCGGCGACGCGGTATTGCAGCCCGTCCGAAATCACCGCCAGTTCGATCCCCTCGCCGCCAGTGCCGTCGGGCAGGATCGGGGCGAGCGTCACATAGCGCGGTTTGGGCAGGCCCGAGACCAGTGAGAAATTACCGACCGCGGCGGCATTGGCGTCGATCTCGGCCAGCGGCGTGACGGTAACGCCCTCGGGCGGGGCCGCGCCGCGGGTCAGCGTGTGGTGGAGCAGGATCCCGGCCCGCTCGGCGTGGTCGAGATGGCTGGTCCAGCGGGTCTGCGACAGGCTCCACATGCCGGTGATCACCATGCCCGCCAGCGCCGCGCCGATCATCAAGACGAGGCCCGAGACGCGCAGAGAGAGGCTGCGGCGGCTCACGTCTCTTCCGTCGTCACGTCGACCGCGAAGACATAGCCGACACCGCGTTCGGTGCGCAGCATCTGCGGGTCTTTGGGCGACTTCTCGATCTTCGAACGCAGGCGCCCCACCAGAACGTCGATGGCGCGGCCCTGCGTCTCTTCGGCCCCCTCGCCGGTGACGTCGAGCGCGGCGGCGATCTCGTCGCGGGTGAGCGGGATGAAGGGATTGGCCAGAAGCGCCTGCAGCAGCATCGTCTCGCGCCGCGACAGCGCCACTTGGAACCCCTCGGGCGAGATCACCTCGTCCCGCTTTGCGTCATAGCGCCAACCCGCAAAGCGGAAGGTCTGGGTGCGCCGCCGGTGCACCAGCGAGGCCGAGCGCCGGGCGCGCGCCAGCACGGCGCGCACGCGGGCGACCAGCAGCTCGGGGTTGAACGGTTTGGCGATATAATCGTCGGCGCCGACCTCATAGCCTGCCATGCGCTGGTGATCCGCCGACAGCGCCGAGACCATGATGATCGGCACATCCTGCTCGCGGCGCAGGCGCGCGCAGATCTCGATGCCGCTTTCGTCGCCGAGCATCACGTCGAGCAAGATGAGATCGATCCGGCCCGCGTCCATCGCGGTGGCGATCTCGGCCATGGACTGCGCGCCAAGCGCGATGAAGCCCTGCTTTTGCAGGAACTGGGTCATCATCATGCGCATCTCGGAATCGTCGTCGACGACCAGTAGTCTGAAGATGCTCACTTGACCCTCCGTCGCAAGTGCCCGGCCAGACCGGATTTTTCGCCGCAGCGCAGCGATTTCCGCCGCCCTGTAACAGCCTGTAACAGATCGCCGCTATTTTAGCGCCACCAGCGTTCTGGCGGTGGGTCTACACCCTTGCGAAGGCGGCGGCCAGCAGCGCAGGATTTATGCCACATCTGCCCCGGGGAGGGGCAAGACCAACGGGAGGACTACCTGATGAAATTCACCGCTAAGGCGGCAATCTCTGCCGCTGCCCTGTCGATTGCGGGCGCAGCCTATGCCGAGCCGCAGGCCGAAGTTCTGCACTGGTGGACCGCGGGCGGCGAGGCCAAGGCCGTGGCCGTGCTGCAGCAGGAATTCTCGGACCAGGGCGGCACCTGGACCGACATGCCGGTCGCGGGCGGCGGCGGCGATGCCGCGATGACCGCGCTGCGCGCCCGCGTGCTGTCGGGCAATGCGCCCACCGCCGTGCAGCTGAAAGGCCCGGCGATCCAGGAATGGTACGAAGAAGGTGTGCTGGCGGATATCTCGTCGGTGGCCGAAGAACAGGGCTGGGCCGACGTGCTGCCCGCGCAGATCGCCGAGCATATGAAGTGCGAAGGCAGCTGGTGCGCGGCGCCGGTCAACGTGCACCGCGTCGACTGGATCTGGGCCAATAAATCCGTGCTCGAAGACAATGGCATCGAGATGCCGACCACCTGGGACGAGTTCAACGCCGCGGCCGAGAAGCTGCAGGCGGCGGGCGTGATCCCGCTGGCGCACGGCGGCCAGTCCTGGCAGGACGCGACCGTGTTCGAGACCGTCGTTCTTGGCCTTGGCGGCCCCGAGTTCTTCCAGAAGGCGCTGGTCGATCTCGATCAGGACGCGCTGACCTCGGACACGATGGTGCAGGTGTTTGACCAGATGCGCACCCTGCGCGGCTTTGTGGATGACAACTTCTCGGGCCGTGACTGGAACCTCGCCACTGCCATGGTGATGAACGGCGAAGCCGCCTTCCAGATCATGGGTGACTGGGCCAAGGGCGAGTTCCTGGCCGCGGGCAAAGTGCCGGGCGAGGACTTCCTCTGCGCCTCCACGCCGGGCGATGGCTTCCTCTACAACGTCGACAGCTTCGCCATGTTCGAAGTGGACGGCGACGCCAAGAAAGCCGGTCAGAACCTGCTGGCAGAGCTGATCGTCGGCCCCAACTTCCAGAAGGTGTTCAACCTCAACAAAGGCTCGATCCCGGTGCGCACCGACGTGTCGCTCGACGAGTTCGACGAATGCGCGGTGAAATCCTCCGAGGACATGAACGCCGCTGCTGAAAATGGCGCGCTGCTGCCGTCCTACGCCCATGGCATGGCGCTGCGCGGTGCGCAGTCCGGCGCGATCACCGATGTGGTGACGGCGCATTTCAACTCGGACATGAGCTCCGAGGACGCGGTGCAGATGCTCTCCGACGCTGTCGCGAACTCCATGTAACCGTCCCCGGTCTCGGGCTTAACGTCTCTGACCAAACTCACGCGGGCCCGTCTCCGATCCGGGGCGGGCCCGTCATAGGAGAACACCATGGCCAAATGGTTCGAAACCCATTTGCCGAAGATCGTGCTGGCGCCCAGCTTCATCGCGGTCCTGATTTTCGTCTACGGTTTTATCGGCTGGACCGCATGGGTGTCGCTCACCCGCTCCAAGCTGCTGCCCAAATACGAAATCGACGGCTTCATCCAATACGAACGGCTTTTCGCCTCGCCGCGCTGGGATACGGCGATGGACAACCTCTACATCTTCGGGGGCATGTTCATCGTGATCTCGATGCTGCTGGGGCTGATCCTCGCGATCCTGCTCGACCAGCAGATCCGCGTCGAGGGCGCGATCCGCACTATCTACCTCTACCCGATGGCGCTTTCGATGATCGTCACCGGTACCGCGTGGAAATGGATCCTCAACCCCGGTCTCGGGGTGCAGGCCATGGTGCAGGGCTGGGGCTTCGAGAACTTCAAGTTCGACTGGCTGGTGAACCCCGACATGGCCATCTACACGGTGGTGATGGCGGCGATCTGGCAAAGCTCGGGCTTCGTCATGGCGCTCTTCCTCGCGGGGCTGCGCTCGGTCGACACCGAGATCATCCGCGCCGCGCAGATCGACGGCATCCCGACGTGGCGCGTCTATACCGCGATTATCATTCCCTCGATGGCGCCGATCTTTCTGTCGGCCTTCATCGTGCTGGCGCACCTCGCCATCAAGAGCTTTGACCTCGTCATCGCACTGACCGGCGGCGGCCCCGGCTATGCCACCGATCTTCCGGCCACCTACATGTACGCCATGGCGTTCTCGCGCGGCGACGTGGGGCAGGCGGCAAGCTCGGCGATGATCATGATGATGGTGATCTTCATCATCGTGGTGCCCTATCTCTACTCCGAACTGAGGGCGAAAAATGACTGATGTCTCGACAACGCCCGCCGCAGGCGCGGCCCGCCGACAGGGCGCGGGCATGAAGACCGCGCTGCGCTGGGGCCTCTATGTCATCCTCGGGCTCTTCGCGATCTACTACCTGATGCCGCTCTTCGTGATGCTGACCACCTCGCTCAAAAGCCTCGAGGAGATCCGCACCGGCGATCTCGTGGCGCTACCGCGGGAGGTCACCTTTGACGCATGGGCCAAGGCATGGTCCGGCGCCTGCACCGGCATCCAATGCGAAGGCGTGCGGCCCTACTTCTGGAACTCGGTGCTGATCGCGGTGCCGGGCGTGCTGATCTCGACCCTGCTGGGGGCGGTGAACGGCTATGTGATCGCGCAATGGCGCTTCAAGGGCGCCAACATCATCTTTGCGCTGATGCTCTTTGGCTGCTTTATCCCGTTCCAGGTGGTGCTGCTGCCCATGGCGCGGCTGCTGGGTCTGCTCGGCATCGCCGGCACCATTCCGGGGCTGATCTTCGTGCACGTGATCTACGGGCTCGGGTTCACCACGCTGTTCTTCCGCAACTACTACGTCACGATCCCGCAAGAGCTGGTGAAGGCGGCCAAGGTCGATGGCGCGGGCTTCCTGCGCATCTTCTGGTCGATCTTCCTGCCGCTCAGCGTGCCCATCGTCGTGGTCAGTGTGATCTGGCAGTTCACCCAGATCTGGAATGACTTCCTGTTCGGTGTGTCCTTTAGCTCGGCCGGCACCCAGCCGGTGACCGTGGCGCTCAACAACATCGTCAATTCGACCACCGGCGTGAAGGAATACAACGTCGACATGGCTGCCGCGATCATCGCCGCGCTGCCGACGCTCCTCGTCTATGTCGTTGCCGGCAAATATTTCATCCGCGGCCTGACCGCCGGATCCGTCAAAGGATGATCCCCATGGCTCCCATTCTCGACATCCAGAACCTCTATAAGAACTACGGCGCGACCGAGGTCCTCAAGGACATCAACGTGTCGATCGAACCGGGCGATTTCCTCGTGCTCGTCGGCCCCTCGGGCTGCGGCAAGTCCACGCTGCTGAACTGCATCGCCGGGCTCGAGCCGATCTCGGGCGGCACGCTGAAGATCGGCGGCGAGGACATGACCCATGTCTCGCCCAAGGACCGCGACATCGCCATGGTGTTCCAGTCCTACGCGCTTTACCCGACGATGAGCGTCGCCAAGAACATCACCTTCGGCATGAAGGTGCGCGGCGTCGATCAGGCCACGCAAGAGAAGAAGCTCGCCGAGGTGGCCCGCCAGCTGCAGATCGAGCCGCTGCTCAAGCGCCGTCCCGGCCAGCTTTCGGGCGGCCAGCGACAGCGTGTGGCCATGGGCCGGGCGCTGGTGCGCGATCCCAAGCTGTTCCTCTTCGACGAGCCGCTGTCGAACCTCGACGCCAAGCTGCGGGTCGAGATGCGCACCGAGATCAAATCGCTGCACCAGCGTCTCGGCGCGTCGATGGTCTATGTGACGCACGACCAGATCGAGGCGATGACGCTGGCCACCAAGATCGTCGTCATGAAGGGCGGCATCATTCAGCAGATCGGCACCCCGGCGGAGATCTACAACCAGCCCGCCAACCTGTTTGTCGCCGATTTTATGGGCTCGCCCGCGATGAACCTGATCCCGGCCAAGGCGCAGGCGGGCGGCAATGGCACGCAGATCGAGATCGCCCGCGACGGCGCGGCGCCCATCGTGCTGACCGATCCCGGCGCGGCGGGTCTGCCCGAGGATGTGATCCTCGGCCTGCGCCCCGAGGACATTTCGGAGCCGGGCTTCCGCAGCGGCACGGCGGTGCAGCAGGCCGAATGCCAAGTCGAAATCGTCGAGCCCGCGGGCGCCGACACCTACGTGATGACCACGCTGGGCGGCAAACAGGTGACCGCACGCCTGCATGCCGAGACCGAGGCCAAGCCGGGCAGCGCCCATACCTTCGCCTTCGATCTGGGCAAGGTCTCCTACTTCAATCCGGGCACCGGCGAGCGTATCGCCTGACCCCGCGTTCAGTGCCGAACCAAAGGCCTCGCGCGTGATCGCGGGGGGCCTTTTCATGTCGCGCGGCGTGTCCCGAATGGGGCGGGCGTAAGACCGGATTGCGGAATGTCGCGCAGGCACGGTAATTCCCGACTTATTTACTTGCCTACTCCCCTCCTGATTGCGTACCACGCCCCCGGCAGCCAAGCGGCTCTCTTCGAGTCGGTCAGCCTCCAAGCCACCCAGATCCGTAACGGTCATGATGGAGGAGGACTGATGACGCGCCCTCTCACGCATTTCGACACCCGTCCCGAGTTGCCCGGCCCGGGCCTTGCCTTTCTGAACGGTCGCGACACACGCATCGCGCGCGGCCCCCTGCAGCCCGTGCCGCGCGGCGATGCGGCGAGTCTCGGCGCGCGGCTGGCACCGGCGCTGGCGGCTCTGCCGCAGGGCGGGATGATCGGCGGCGCCCTGCCGTTCGACCGGGCGGCGGAGGATTGCCTCTGGAGCGCCGAGGCGCAGGGCGGGCACCTGCCTGTGGGCGCGCCCGCGCCAACGGGCCAGCTGCGCCTGACTCCGGAGCCGCAGGCGCGGGACTATGCTGCGGCGGTCGCCGCCGCGCTGGCCGAGATGCAGGCCAACCCCGCGCTCGAAAAAGTGGTGCTGGCCCGGACCCTGAGGCTTGAAAGCACGCGTCCCATCGACCGCGCCGGATTGCTCGCCCGGCTCGCCGCTGACCCCGCGGTCACCGCCTTTGACGTGGCGCTGCCCGGCGGGCGGCACCTCGTGGGGGGCACGCCCGAGCTGCTGCTGGACAAGCGCGGCGCGGAGATCCTCTCGCATCCGCTGGCAGGGTCGGCGCGCCGCAGCACCGATGCCCGCGAGGACCGTGCCGCCGCCGAGGCGCTCGCAGGATCCGAGAAGGACCAGCGCGAACATGCGCTGGTGGTCGAGTTCATCCTCGACACGCTGGCACCGCTCTGCCGCACCCTTGGCGCGCCCGAGGGCACTTGCATCACCTCGACGGGCAGCATGTGGCATCTTGGTACGCGCATCG
Organism: Salipiger sp. CCB-MM3; assembly: GCF_001687105.1. Lineage (NCBI taxonomy): Bacteria > Pseudomonadati > Pseudomonadota > Alphaproteobacteria > Rhodobacterales > Roseobacteraceae > Salipiger > Salipiger sp. CCB-MM3. Next base: position 96,584 of record NZ_CP014598.1, on the reverse strand, counting down.
CGGGACAGCTGCGCGAAAAGGATCAGCCCGCCCCCGTGCTGGCCGCCTGTCTGCATCCGACCCCCGCGGTCTGCGGCTTGCCGCGCGATCCCGCGGCCGAGCTGATCCGCCAGCTTGAGCCGGTGCAGCGTGACTTCTACGCCGGGGCTGTGGGCTGGTGCGACGCCCGCGGCGATGGGGCGTGGCATGTGGCAATCCGCTGCGCCGAACTGCAGGGGACGCACGCGCGGCTCTACGCCGGGGCCGGCATCGTGCCCGGCTCGGACCCCGACAGCGAAACCCGTGAGACCGGCGCCAAGTTCGGCGCCATGCTGAGCGCTTTCGGCCTCGCGCCGGATGCCGCCCTCAACCTGACCTGACACTGAAAGACTGACCACGATGGCCCTGCCCGGAATTGCTCCCTATCCGCTTCCCACCGCCGCCGAACTGCCCGCGGCCCGCGCGCCTTTTGCGCCGGAGCGTGATCGCCTCGCCCTGCTGGTACACGACATGCAGCGGTATTTCTGCGCGCCATACCCCGACGATGCGCCGCTGCGGCCGGCGGTGGCCAATATCGCCCGGCTGATCGCGGGGGCGCGCGCGGCGGGTATCCCGGTGTTCTACACCGCGCAAAAGGGCAATCAGTTCCGGCCCGACCGGGGTCTGCAAGCCGATCTCTGGGGGCCGGGCATGGCGGCAAAACCCGAGCATGAAGCGATCCTTCCCGATCTTGCGCCCGCGCCGGAAGACAACGTTCTGGTCAAGCACCGCTACAGCGCCTTCCAGCGCTCCAACCTCGAGACGCTGCTGCGCGCGCGGGGCCGAGACCAGCTGATGATCACTGGGATCTACGCCCATATCGGCTGTCTGTGCACCGCGACCGAGGCCTTCCAGCGCGATATCGAACCTTTTGCCGTGGCCGACGCGCAGGCCGATTTCGACCGCGCGAAACACGACATGGCCATGCAGTGGATCGCCGCCACCTGCGGCGGCGTCACCTCGACCGGGCAGATGCTCGATGCCATTGGGGTCAGTGCCGCGGCCTGACGCCACCCGCTGCAAACTCGGACGGCAGCCCGTGCCATAGGCGCGGGCTGGCAGAGACCTGCGCATGCGGTGATCCTGGCACAATCGCGCTTGCAGGACCGCATCGGACACACTACCCTAGATTGCAGGGCGCCGTGGGGTTTTGCGCCTTTCAGCCTAGTAGAAAATAGCTTTTCCAAATCACGACGGTGCCGCAGATTTTGCGGCCTCTCTACGCATACACGCAAAACGAGCGACCATTCGGCCTCCCTCTGACGCGGGGACCGGCGCTTTCGGCGTACCCGCCCGTCTTTTTGCCCGCCTGCCGGGCCTGTGTCCGATCCGCGGCCTCGCTGGCTGATCGGTTCGAGCGAGTTTTCCCCGGTTTTCCTGATCTTCGCTGAGCGTGCGCGGCCTGCGGCACCTTGGTGCCGCTGCGGGCCTGCCTGCGTGGCGACTTGCCCGGAGAATGCCATGGTCGATAGTCTGCCCCTTGCCCTTGCGGCCACCGGCGCGCCCGTCGGCGCAGCGCTGTTCGGAGGCAATATCCTCGCGCCGCGCGGCGAGATGACCGGCACGGGGTCTTATGCCGAAGCGGTCTCGCAGCTTGGGGTCACGGGCCTGCGCTATCCCGGCGGGTCGCTGACCGAGTATTATTTCGATCTGGCCGATCCCGATGCGACGCTGGCAAGCCATGCGATGACCGGCGCGGAAACCACCTTCATTCCGCTGTCGGAGTTCATGGGCTACGCCGCCCAGACCGGCCACGCGGTGACCATCGTGCTGCCGACACGCGACCAGCTTTCGGATGTGCGCGACGAGACCGGCAACCGCCTGCCGGATATCGACGAGGAGGTGCTGCGCGACTTCGTGCATGATCTCGCGTCGGGTGGCTACGGCGCGGCAGAGATCGCGGCGCTGGAGATCGGCAACGAATACTGGGGCTCGGGCGAGATGACGGCGGTGGAATACGGTCGCCTCGCCACGGACATGGCCGAGATCATCGCCGACGAACTGGCGCTGGTGGCCGAGGTGCAGGGGATCGACACTTCGGGCATCCGCGTCTTGGCGCAGATGGGGCAGAACTACGGGTTCTCGAACCTTTCCGAAAGCTACGAGGGATGGGACGCCGAGGAGGTCATCGCCGATCTGACAGCGCTCTACCCCAATGCCGGGCTGAGCGAGGCCAATATCCGCGGCAGCGGCGAGGTCAATTGGTCCGAGGTGACCAACGCCTTGGTGCAGATGGGGTTCGAGACCGAGGCAGAGCGCGATGCGCTCGACGGGATCGTCACCCATGTCTACGCCCGAGGGACAGAGGCCAGCCGATCCTATGCGCTCGAGACCATCCAGAACACTTGGCTCGAGCACGCGGGGTTCGAGCACCTCGAGATCCATGTCACAGAGTGGAACTTCAAGTCGACACAGGGTCTCGACCGTGCAAGCGACTACGGGCTGTTTCAGGCGCAGGAGATGCTGCAGATCGTCGAGGAGTTCATCCTCGCCGGGGTCGATCAGGCGCATGTCTGGCCGCTGATCCAGAACACCGCGAACGCCCTGTCGACCGGGTTTACCTTCGAGGCCGCCACGGTGCCCGGCGAGATGTTTGCAATGATGGCCAGCGCGCTGCCCGGTAAGACCTTGTTGGATTTTGTCGCCGGCGATGACGACACCGACGCCGAAGCTGGGGCGGTGACAGTGCATGCCTTTGCCGGATCGGGCGAGATGGTGCTCTATCTGATGTCGCAAAGCGATGCGGCAAGCGTGTCGGATCTCGATCTGTCGGGGCTGGTGAGCGGTTTCGGCGCGATGGAAATTACCGTGCTTGGCGTGGCCGAGGGGGAGGCTGTTGGAGACACCGGCTCTGTGCCCGATGTGCAGAGCCTCAATGCCGAAGAGGTCTATGCGGACGGCGTGCTGGAGGTCGATCTGGACCCGCGCGAGATCATGCAGGTGGTGATCCGCGACCTGCAACCGAGCGAGGCCTTCGCGCCCGTGCTGGCCGAGATCGACGGGAGCGCGGCGGAGGAGATCGAAGCGGCGGTCTCCCTCGACATGTTGCTGCCGGAGACGCTGGTGGAGGAGGACGCACCTGAGCCGGAGGAAGAGGAGGGCGATGCGGGCGGCTGGGGCAGCTTTGGCATGATGCTCGCGCTGCTGCCGCTGGCCGGGCTTTTGGGGTTCTGAGCGCCAGAGGTCCGATCCCGCCCGAAGGCGGGATCGCGCTGCTGGCCGGTCAGTTGGCAGCTCAGTCCCTGACGGTCAGCACGTTCAGGTCAAGCTCATCGAGCTTTGCCATCACCCGATCAAAGCGGAAGGCGGGCGGCTCGACGGGGAAGACATGCGCCTCGGTCGGATCGCCGATGGTGCGGAAGAACGGCTCGAACACCGCGGGCACAAGCCAGCCGTAGAAGCGGGTATAGGGCGAGTCTAGGCGGTAGCTATGTACCGTGCGCGCCGTCACCTGACAGAAATCGCCCGGGTGCAACGTCAGTTCGGTGCCGTTCACCCAGAGCGTCATCTGCCCTTCGAGACAGAAGAAATTCTCGGTGTGATGCTCGTGGTAGTGCCATGGGATCGGCTGCCCCGCGGGGCCCTCATCGAGCACCGCGAAAAATGCGCCATCGGTCGAGGCGGCGGTCTGGGTGAAGCTGAAAAGCTGATCGGCGGCGACCAGCCGCTCGCCTTCACCGTCTTGCAGCACATAGGGCACCCGCTCGGACGGCACGCCGGTGGCGGTGACCAGAACCGGCGTCATCTCGGGCAGGGCGCCGAGCCATTCCACATCGGCGCTTGCGGCGGCCGCATCGAGCCGCTCCTGAGCGATCGTGTGGTCGGGGAGGTCGGGCTGCACCGGGCGGCTGAAGGGGGTGCCGAGGCTTTGGTAGAATTGACCCAGCCCATCCCCGATCGACCACGTCAGCACCCGCGTGCGCCATCCCGCCATGCGGTAGCCATGCGCTGTCCCCGCGGGGACATAGGCGTAATCACCCTGTGTCAGCAGATGCGCCTTGCCATCCATGTAAAGCTCCAGCCGCCCGGACATGACGTAGATCGCCTCGTCGGTCTTGGCGTGGCGATGCATGGGCAGCTCTGCGCCGACGCCGCCGGTGAGAATGGCGGCGGTGCAATCGCCCGCGGATTCCTCGGGGCGCATGATCAGCGTGGCGACATGGCCGCCGATCAGATGGAACTCGCCCTCGCCGTCGCGCAGCGCGTAAAGCTCATGCTTGCCCGGCAGCGTGCCGGTGGCCACCGGCTGCGGCAGCATCCCCAGCGGCTGGTCGGCAAGCACCATGTCTCCGGTCAGCGCGGCGGCGGCCCCGCCAAGTGCGGCGCGGCCCAAGAAGGCTCTGCGTGAAAAACCCATATCGATACCTCATCAATTCTCTATGGGTTGCACCTACCGCGCGCCGTTGATCAGTTCTAATATCGAGTTTTTACCCTATGATCAGTTGGAGTGATCAATGGAGCTGCGTCACCTGCGCTATTTCACCGTGCTCGCCGAAGAGCTGCATTTTGGTCGCGCGGCGGCGCGGCTCAATATCGTGCAGCCGGCCCTCTCGATGCAGATCCGCGCGCTGGAGGCAGAATTGGGCGCGACGCTCTTTCTGCGCGAGCGGCGGCAGGTGTCGCTCAGCCCGGCAGGCGCGCAGTTTCTGCCAGAGGCCCGGCGGGTGCTGTCGCAGGCAGAGTTCGCCGCGCAGGTCGCGCGTGACGCGGCGCGCGGGGTAATCGGACACTTGCGGCTCGGGTTTTCGGCGAATGCGGTGTTTTCGGGGGTGCTGTCCGATGTGGTGGCGCGGATGCGCGAGGCGCACCCGAGGGTCGAGATCACGCCGGTGGAGGGCCATCCGACGGAGCTGACCGAGGCGCTGCTGCGCGGCGAGCTGGACGCAGCGGTCAGTACGGTGCTCTCGGGGCCGGTGCGCGACGGCTTGCGTTCGCGAAAGCTGGCAACGTTTGCGCCGCGGCTCGTAGCGCCAAAGGGCAACGACTTGGCGGCGCGGGGGCCGGTCGCGCCCGAAGCGCTGCGCGCCGAAGCCTTCATCGGATATTCGGGCAGCGGCGATGTGGACGGCATGGGGCTTACGGCGCAAGTGCTGGGCTTCATGCCGCGGCTCGCCTGCACCAGCTCGTCGCCGTCCATGGCGATCGGATTGGTGGCGGCGGGCTTTGGGCTCACCGTGGTGCCGGAAAGCCTCGCGCTGCCGGGGCAGGGGGTCGACTTCGTGCCGCTGGTGGGCGCGGCGGAGGTGCTGGACGTGTCGGTGATCTGGCCCGAGGCGCAGGCAGGGACGGGAGTGACCGGCGCTTTCCTCGACCTGTTGCACGGCGGCTAACCGCGGGTAGCCTTGCGCCGCGCGGCGGGGCTGCTGCCAAAACGGCGGCGGAAGGCGCGGCTGAACGGGCTGCGCTCGCCAAAGCCGGTGGCCTGCGCGATGGCGTCGATGCCTAGGCTCGAGCGGCGCAGGATCTCATCTGCCTTGTCCAGCCGCAGCCCGCGGTAGAAGGCCATCACGCTTTGCCCCAGTTGCGCCCGGCACAGCCGTTCGAGTTGCCGTGTGCTGACCCCGCTGAGCTTGGCGAGGTCCTCCAGCGTCAGCGGGTCGGCGATATGGCTGCTCATGAGGTCGAGCATTGCCTCCAGCGCCGGGTGGGTGACCCCAAGGCTCCGCGCGGGGCTTTGCTGCTGCGGGGCCTCGGCGCTGCGAATGCCGGTATGGATGAACCAGTCGCTGACCGCGCGCGCCAGTTCGGCGCCATGCTCGGCGGTGATCAGGGCGTGCATCATGTCGAGCGGCGCCATGCCGCCCGCGCAGGTATAGCGGTCGCGGTCTATGACGAAGAGGCGGCGCTCGATCATCGCCTCGGGATAGAGGCTGCGCATCTCGTCCACATGCATCCAGTGGATGGTATAGCGCCGGTCCTGCATCACCCCGGCGGCGGCAAGCAGCGTGGCACCGCCCGAGATGCCTCCCAGCGGCACGCCTTGCCGGGCGAGACGGCGCAGCGCGGCAAGCGTGGCGGGATCGGTCGCCTGCATCGGATCGCCGCCCGAGACCACGAACAGCAGATCAAGCTGGCCCGGCATCTCGCTGAGGGCGCGCGTCTCGAAACCGCCCAGCACCGAACTGCGCAGCCATCCGCCTTCGGACGAGAGAAAGATTAGCTCGTAAAGATCCCGTCCGCTCAGCAGGTTGGCGGCGCGCAGCGGCTCGACCGCCGAGGCCGCCGACATCAGCGCAAAATCGGGGGTGAAGAGAAAGCCGATGCGGCGGGCGGGGGATCTGCGGGACACGATGGCGCCAATTTCTGTCGTGGTATGTCCTGAAATGTCACAAATTCGGCTGCTATGGAACCGGATTTCGGCAGCACTCCTGTCATTTTGCAACGCAACAAGGAGTACGCGCATGAGATTCTCCGGCTCTAGATCGTCCGGCCCTAAATTCTCTGGCCTTCGCGTCATCAAGGAAGCCCTCACCGGCCACAGAGGCTGGAAACCGCTCTGGCGCGATCCCGAGCCGAAAGCGGCCTATGATTTCGTTATCGTGGGGGGCGGCGGTCATGGTCTGGCCACGGCCTTCTACCTCGCCAAGACCTTTGGGCAGGCGAAAGTGGCGGTGCTGGAAAAGGGCTGGCTTGGCTCTGGCAACATCGGGCGGAACACGACGATCATCCGCTCCAACTACCTGCTGCCGGGCAATGAGCCCTTCTACGAGTTCTCGATGAAGCTCTGGGAAAATCTCGAGCAGGAGACCAATTTCAACTCGATGGTCAGCCAGCGCGGGATCATCAACCTCTTTCATTCCGACGCGCAGCGCGATGCTTACCGGCGGCGCGGCAACGCTATGCGGCTGGCCGGAGCGGACGCCGAGCTTCTGGGGCCGGAGGATCTGCGCGCGCGGCTGCCGTATCTGAACTTCGACAACGCGCGCTTCCCGATCAAGGGTGGGCTGCTGCAGGCCCGCGCCGGGACCGCGCGGCATGATGGCGTGGCTTGGGGCTATGCGCGCGGCGCGGATATGCGCGGCGTCGACATCATCCAGAACTGCGAGGTCACCGGGTTCCGCATCGAGGGCGGCGCGGTCATGGGCGTCGAGACATCCCGCGGCTACATCGGCGCGGGCAAGGTCGGCGTGGCAGTGGCGGGCTCGTCCAGCCGGGTGATGCAAATGGCCGGGATGCGCCTGCCGATCGAAAGCCACGTGCTGCAGGCCTTCGTGTCGGAGGGGCTGAAGCCGCTGATCGACACGGTGATCACCTTCGGTGCCGGGCATTTCTACATCAGCCAGTCCGACAAGGGCGGGCTGGTCTTCGGCGGCGACATCGACGGGTATAACTCCTATGCGCAGCGCGGCAATCTGCCGGTGGTCGAGGATGTGGCCGAGGGCGGCATGGCGCTGATGCCGATGATCGGACGGGCGCGGCTGCTGCGCAGCTGGGGCGGCATCATGGACATGTCGATGGACGGCTCGCCGATCATCGACGCGACGCCTGTGGACGGGCTCTATCTCAACGCAGGCTGGTGCTACGGCGGTTTCAAGGCGACCCCGGCGTCGGGCTACGCCTTCGCGCATCTGCTGGCGACGGGCCGCCCGCATGAGACCGCCGGGGCCTTCCGCCTCGACCGTTTCGCGCGCGGCCATCTGATTGACGAAAAGGGCGCAGGCGCCCAGCCGAACCTGCATTGAGGTGACACGATGCTGATCCCGCACCCGCTTCTTGGTCCGCGCGACGCGCAGGAGTTCACCTATCTTGGCGACGCCGCGCTGCTGGATCGCCCCTCGCCCGACGGAGAGGGCGCGGAGGCTGCCTTTTGCGACTATGTCTTCCTGCGCGGTAACCCGGCGGGGGTCCATCGCGAGCTGTGGTTCCACGAGCAGGGCGACCGCTCTTGGCTGGTGGTGACCCGCAACACGCTGACCCATGAAATCATCAAGGCCGAACTGGCCTCGGACGTGGCGCTGGCGCGCAAGGGAGCCCAAGAATGACCCGCATCCCCGGCGGCCTGATCGACCGCAGCCAGACACTGACCTTCACCTTCAACGGCAAAAGCTACACCGGCCACCCCGGCGACACGCTTGCCTCGGCGCTGTTGGCCAATGGCGTGCGCCTCATGGGCCGCAGCTTCAAGTATCACCGTCCGCGCGGCGTGGTCTCCGCAGGGTCCGAAGAGCCCAACGCCCTTGTCACCCTGCGGACCGGCGCCCGCGCCGAGCCCAATACCCGCGCCACCGTGGCCGAGCTGTATGACGGGCTGACAGCGCGCAGCCAGAACCACATCGGTCCGCTCGGTTTCGATGCGCTGGCGGTGAACGATCTGCTGTCGCCCTTCTTCGCGGCGGGCTTTTACTACAAGACCTTCATGTGGCCTCGCGCCTTCTGGGAGAAGCTCTACGAGCCGATGATCCGCCGCGCCGCGGGCCTTGGCGCGCTCTCGGGCGAGGCCGATCCCGACGCCTACGACCGCGCCAATCTGCATTGCGACCTGCTGGTCATCGGCGGCGGCGCGGCGGGTCTTGCCGCGGCGCTGACCGCCGGGCGGGCAGGCGCGCAGGTGGTGCTGGCCGATGAGGACTTCCGCCTCGGGGGGCGCCTTCTGGCCGAGAGCGATCCGCTGGACGGCGGACCCGCAAGCGATTGGGTGGCTGAGGTCGAGGCCGAGTTGCGCGCGCTGCCGAACGTGCGCATCCTGACGCGGACCACCGTCTTCGGCACCTATGACCACGGTATTTTCGGCGCGGTCGAGCGGGTCGCCGACCATCTGCCCGAGCCCGGCGCGCGCGTGCGCCAGACGCTCTGGCGGATCACTGCAAAGCGCAGCGTGCTGGCGGCGGGCGCGACCGAGCGGCATATCCCCTTCGCCAGCAACGACCGTCCGGGCATCATGCTCGCGGGCGCCATGCGCGCCTATGCCAACCGCTGGGCGGCGCTGCCAGTGACCAAGCCGCAGGACCGGATTGCCATTTTCACCAGCACTGACGACGGCCACCGCACCGCGCTCGACCTCATTGCGAAGGGGGCCAACGTCCTTGGTGTGATCGACCCGCGTGCGGATGCCCCGCGCTTCGGCGACTACCAGCTCTTTGCCGGGGCGCAGGTCACCGGCACGCACGGGCGGCTGGGATTGAGCTCGATCGAGATCACCCGCGACGGCCGCGCCGACTGGCTCGAATGCCATGCACTTGGCGTCTCGGGCGGCTGGAACCCCAACGTGCATCTTGCCTCGCACCACCGCGGACGCCCGGTCTGGAACGAGCAGCTGCTGGCCTTCGTGCCGGGCGAGGGCGGGCCGCAGGGCGTCATTCCCGCCGGTGCCTGTGCCGGGCGCGGCTCGACCTCTGCCGCGCTCGGGGATGGCGCGCGGGCGGCGCAGGCGGCCCTGTCGGAGCTTGGGATCAGCGCGGCGCTCCCCCGCCTGCCCAAAGCCGAAGACAGGCCCCTGCGCCAGACCGCCCTTTGGCACGTGCCGGGCAAGGCGCGCGCCTGGGTGGATTTCCAGAACGACGTGACGGTCAAGGACATCGCGCTGGCCCACAAGGAGAACATGCGCCCCGTCGAGCACCTGAAGCGCTGGACCACGCTCGGCATGGCCACGGATCAGGGCAAGACCGCCAATGTCACCGCGCTCGCGGTGATGGCCGAGCTGACCGGGAAGAGCGTCGCCGAAACCGGAACCACCATCTACCGCCCGCCCTATACCGGCGTCTCGCTCTCGGTCCTCGGCGGCGGCGACACGGGCAAGGACTTCCGCCCGACACGCCTGACCCCGACCCACCGTTGGGCCGAGGCGCAGGGCGCGGCCTTCGTCGAGGTCGGGCCGTGGCTGCGGGCGCAGTATTTCCCGCGCCCCGGCGAAACCCATTGGCGCGAAAGCGTCGATCGCGAGGCGAAGGCGGTGCGCAGCGCCGTCGGCCTCTGCGACGTGACCACGCTGGGCAAGATCGACGTGCAGGGCCGCGATGCCGGGGAATTCCTCAATCGCGTCTATTCCAACATGATGGGCACGCTGAAGGTCGGCCGCGTCCGCTACGGGCTGATGCTGCGCGAGGACGGGCATCTCTACGACGACGGCACCTGCGCACGGATGGCCGAGGATCACTATGTGGTCACCACGACCACCGGCAACGCCGGGCTGGTCTTCCGCAACATGGAATTCGCACGGCAGTGTCTCTGGCCGGAGCTCGACGTGCAGATCATCTCGACCACCGATGCCTGGGCGCAGATCGCCGTGGCGGGGCCGCGCTCGCGCGAGCTGCTGTCGCGGATCGTGGATGATTTCGATCTGTCGAACGAGGCCTTCCCCTTCATGGCCTGCGCCTCCCTCACCGTCTGCGGAGGATTGCGCGCGCGGCTCTTTCGCATCTCCTTCTCCGGCGAGCTGGCCTATGAGATCGCCGTGCCCGCCCGCTATGGCCATGCGCTGATGCAGCGGCTGATGGAGCAGGGCGCCGATCTGGGCGTCACCCCCTATGGCACCGAGGCGCTCGGCGTGCTGCGCATCGAGAAGGGCCACGCGGCGGGCGCTGAACTCAACGGGCAGACCACGGCGGCGATGATCGGGCTGGGGATGATGGTGTCGAAGAAGAAGGACTCCATCGGTGCCGTCATGTCGCGGCGCAAGGGGCTCGCGGGCGACACACGGCGGCTGGTCGGACTGCAGCCGGTGGACCCAGAGGCCAAGGTCGTGCCGGGCGCGCATCTGTTCACCAAGGGCGCGGCGCAGGACATGGCACATGATCAGGGCTGGGTCACCTCGGCCTGTTTCTCGCCGCATGTGGGCAGTTCGATCGGTCTGGGGTTCCTCGAAGATGGGGACAGCCGCACCGGCGAGGTGATCCTTGCCGCCAACCCGCTCGAGGGCAACAGCGCCGAGTTGCGCGTCGTCCCTGCGCATTTCATTGATCCCGAAGGAGAGCGTCTGCGTGGCTGATCTCATCCCCCTCACGGCGCTTGGTGCCGAGGCGCCGCGCCGCGCGAGCTTTGCGGCGCTCACCCTCACCGAACGCCCCGACATTGCCCTCGCGTCGCTTGCGCTGCGCAAGGGCGGCACCGCTCCGCAGGTCTTCGGCCTCGCGCTGCCGGGACCGGGCGGCATGGTGACCTCGGGCGGAACCGCCGCCTTCTGGACCGGGCCGGGTCAGTGGATGGTTATGGCGGACGAGCGCGCAGAGGAGGATTTCGCCGCAGCGCTTTGTGCCGCCGCGCCCGGCTGCTCGGTCACCGAACAGACCGACGGCTGGGTCGCCATCGAGATGGACTGCCGCACGCCCATCGCTGCCGAGCGGTTTCTAGAGCGGCTCGTGAACCTGCCGCCAGAGGCATTGGCGCCGGGCCGGGCCACGCGCAGCATGTTGCACCATATGGCGGTTTATATGCTGCGGCACTCCGAGACACGGCTGCTGATCTGGGGCATGCGCTCCGCCGCCGACAGCCTTTGGCATGCGCTCGAAAGTGCCGCCGCCCGCCTCACAGCTGACTGAGCCGAAACCAGAATACCGCTGCAAGGCGGCCGATCCGATCGACCGGAGACCCCCATGTCCTCCTACGCCCTCACCGTGCAATGCCCCTCGACCCGCGGCATCGTCGCCGCCATCTCCGGCTTTCTGGCCGAGCAGGGCTGCAATATCACCGACAGCGCCCAGTTCGACGATCTGGCCACCGGGAATTTCTTCATGCGGGTCAGCTTCCGCAGCGAGACCGGCGCCGAGATCGCCGCGCTGGAAGAGGCTTTCGCCGCCGTGGCCGAGAGCTTTGGCATGAATTTCGCCTTCCACGACGAGGCGGCGAAAATGAAAGTGGTGGTGATGGTCAGCCGCTTCGGCCATTGCCTCAACGATTTGCTTTACCGCTGCCGCATCGGCGCGCTGCCGGTGGAGATCGTTGCGGTGATCTCCAATCACATGGATTACCAAAAGGTGGTGGTGAACGCCGACATCCCCTTCCACTGCATCAAGGTCACCAAGGAGAACAAGCCGCAGGCCGAGGCGGCAATCATGCAGGTGGTCGAGGACGCAGGCGCCGAGCTCATCGTGCTGGCGCGCTACATGCAGATCCTCAGCGACGAGATGTGCCGCAAGATGTCGGGGCGGATCATCAACATCCACCACAGCTTCCTGCCCAGCTTCAAGGGCGCCAACCCCTACAAGCAGGCCTATCAGCGTGGCGTGAAGCTGATCGGCGCGACCTCGCATTACGTCACCGCCGACCTCGACGAGGGCCCGATCATCGAGCAGGACATCGTGCGTGTCACCCATGCGCAATCGCCCGAGGATTACGTCTCGCTGGGCCGCGACGTCGAGGCGCAGGTGCTCGCCCGCGCCATCCACGCGCATGCCCACCGCCGGGTCTTCATCAACGGCGACAAGACCGTGGTCTTCCCCGCCTCGCCGGGCAGCTACAGCTCGGAACGCATGGGCTGAGACGCGGCGCTATTTGCCCGATATCCCCGCCCGCGGCACGCTCCGGCCTGCCTCCGGCGGGGATATTTCTGCCAAGAGGAAGGCGCGGACCCGCGCCCCACCCCGCCGCTCCTCTTGGCTCAAATATCCCGGGGGAGATGTGCCGTCATGCGCATCCGGTCTTGCCTCATGCGCAATCTGCACTGGACGTTGCCGTGAGCGGGTCGCAAGATTTGGCAGGCCCGCCGAGGCGGCAGTTAACGGACGGAAGCCATGGCAGATTTTCCCCGCAGCAATCTTTGGCACGCCAGCGCGCAGGAGCAGTTTTCCGGCGCGGCTCTGGCGGAGGATTTGAGTGCCGAGCTGATCATCGTCGGCGGCGGCTTCACCGGCTGCGCGGCGGCGCTGGAGGCAGCGCGGCGCGGGGCCAGCGTGGTGCTGCTTGAGGCGCATGTGATCGGGCACGGCGGCTCGGGGCGCAACGTGGGGCTGGTGAACGCAGGCCTCTGGCTGCCGCCGGATCAGATCATCGCGCAGATGGGCGAAGCGGCGGGCGGGCGGCTGATCGAGGAGTTGGGGCAGGGGCCTGAACGGGTCTTTGCGCTGATCGACCGTGAGGACATCGCCTGCGAGGCGACGCGGGCCGGGACCCTGCATCTGGCACATGCGCCTTCCGGCGTGGCCGATCTGGAGAGCCGCTTCCGGCAGGGCAACCGCATCGGTGCGCCGGTGCAGCTGCTGGACGCCGAAGAGACGCAGCGGCGCAGCGGCTCGGGCGAATTTCACGGCGCGCTTCTCGACCCGCGGGCGGGCACGGTGCAGCCGCTGTCCTATTGCCGGGGGCTTGCCCGCGCGGCCGCGGCGGCTGGGGCGCGCATTTTCGAGGGTGCGCAGGTCAGCGAGATCAGCCGGGATGGTTCGGGCTGGCAGCTGCGCTGCAATGGCCACCGCCTGCGCGGCGCGCGGTTGCTGATTGCCACCAACGCCTATCATGAGGGGCTGCCCGCCGCCTATCGCCCCAGCTTCGTCACCGTCAGCTACAGCCAGTTTGCCACCGCGCCGCTGCCGGAGGCGCTGCGCGAGAAGGTGCTTCCGGGGGGCGAGGGGTGCTGGGATACGGCGCTGGTCATGTCCTCCTTCCGCATCGACCGCGCCGGGCGGCTGATCCTGGGCGGCATGGGAGACGCCGAGGGCCCGGCGCGCGCGCTGCATGGCGATTGGGCGCGGCGCAAGCTGCGCCGGGTGTTCCCCGAGCTTGCGGATATCGGCTTTGAACATGCGTGGCGGGGGCAGATCGCCATGACCCGCGACCATGTTCCGAAGATTGTGCGCCTTGGGTCGTCGGCGCTGTCGATCTTCGGCTATTCCGGGCGGGGGATCGCGCCGGGAACGGTCTTTGGCACCGCCGCCGCCGAGGCGCTTCTGGAAGGGTCTGAGGCGGCGCTGCCCATCGCGCCCGTCGAGGGCTATTCGGAGCGGTTCACCCGCGTCATGGGCGGCTATTACGAGGCGGGCGCGGCGCTGACCCATGCGCTGAAGCCGGGGCTTCTGGGGTAGGGGCGGGTGACCAGTTCCGGCCACCCGCCCTTCTGTCACTCGATGTCGAACACCACGCCCTGCGCCAGCGGCAGCTCGCTGGAGTAGTTGATGGTGTTGGTCGCCCGCCGCATATAGGCGCGCCATGCGTCAGAGCCGCTCTCGCGTCCGCCGCCGGTCTCTTTTTCACCGCCGAAAGCTCCGCCGATTTCAGCCCCCGAGGTGCCGATGTTGACATTCGCGATGCCGCAGTCGGAACCGCGCGCCGACAGGAAGCTCTCCATCTCGCGCAGGTCGGTGGTGAAGATCGACGAGCTGAGCCCGCCGCCGACGTCGTTGTGCAGTTCCAGCACCTCGTCGAAGTCGCTGTATTTCATCACGTAGAGGATCGGGGCGAAGGTCTCGCGCAGCACCGGGCCGGTTTGCGCGGGCATCTCCACCAGCGCGGGTTTGACGTAATAAGCCGCCTCGCCCTCGACCGCCTCGCGTTGGCCGCCATGGACGGTGCCGCCGAGGTCTGCCGCTTCTATCAGGGCCGTCTGCATGCCGTCGAAGGCGGCGCCGTCGATCAGCGGGCCGACCAGCGCGTCGGTCTGCAGCGGGTTGCCGACGGTGACGCTGGCATAGGCGCGGCGCAGCGCGGGCACCAGTTGATCGTAGACGCTCTCATGCACGAAAAGGCGGCGCATGGTGGTGCAGCGCTGGCCCGCCGTGCCCATGGCGCCGAAGGCGATGGCGCGCAGGGCCATATCCATATCGGCGGAGGGGCAGACGATTCCGGCGTTGTTGCCGCCCAATTCGAGGATGCATTTGCCGAAACGCGCCGCCACTTTCGGGCCGACGATGCGGCCCATGCGAGTCGATCCGGTGGCCGAGATCAGCGCGACTTTCTCGCTCTCCACCAGCGTCTCGCCCAGTTCGGGGCCGCCGACCAGCACTTGGCTCAGCCCTTCGGGGGCGTCGCCGAAACGGGCGATGGCGCGGTCGAGCACCGCTTGGCAGGCGAGCGCGGTGAGCGGGGTCTTCTCGGAGGGTTTCCAGATCACCGGATCGCCGCAGACCAGCGCCAGCGCGGCGTTCCAGCACCACGGCGCACAGGGGAAGTTGAAGGCGGTGATGATGCCCACCACGCCCAGCGGGTGCCATGTTTCCATCATCCGGTGGCCGGGGCGCTCGGTGGCGATGGTCAGCCCGTAAAGCTGGCGGGAGAGGCCGACGGCGAAATCGCAGATGTCGATCATCTCCTGCACCTCGCCAAGCCCTTCGGAGGGCGATTTGCCGGCCTCGATCGAGACCATGCGGGCAAGCTCGTCCTTTGATTTGCGCAGTTCCTCGGCGAAGAGGCGCACCAGCTCGCCCCGGCGCGGCGCGGGCACCATGCGCCAGCTGCGGAAGGCGGCGCGCGCGGTGTCGATCGCGGCGGCGGCGTCCTCGGCGGACTGAGGCGCGAGCTGCGCGACGCTCTCGCCGGTCACCGGAGAGACGATCTGCAGTCCATCTGCGGCATCCAGCGCGGCGGTGACGCCGCAGCGCTCAAGGGTTTCGGCGGTGAGGACGGGAAGCGGTTTGCTCAGCATCGGGGGGCTCCTTCGCTTGGGTATCGGACGCTTGGGTTATCTGCGGTCGTTGCTTGCGGGCAGGATATCAGCGCAGGGCCATGCACCCATAACGCCAAGTCCGGCTGACCTCATGCGGGTTTGGCATGGTCCTTGGCCGGGGCGGGGCCTATCGTGCGCCGCAGCATGACAAGAGGACCCACCGTGCCCCTGCAAAGACGCCTGCTTCCAGACATGAAGGTGCTGCAGACCTTCGAGCTTGCCGCGCGGCACGGCAATTTCACCCGCGCTGGCGAGGAACTGGCGCTGACCCAGAGCGCGGTGAGCCGCCATGTGCGCGAGCTAGAAGAGCAGATCGGCAAGCCGCTGTTCGAGCGGCTGCGGGGCCGGGTGGTGCTGACGCGGGCGGGCAGCGAATTGCTGCCAGAGGTGCAGCGGCTTTTGCGCATGGCCGAAAGCACCATGCGCCATGCCACCGCCGGGGCGCAGGGCGAGAGCCTGCTGGCGGTCAACGCCCCGCCGACCTTCGCGACGCGCTGGCTGATGCCGCGGCTGCCGGAGTTTCTGGCGGCGCATCCGCAGCTGCGCATGGACGTGGGCACCAGCACCGGTGTTTTCGACCTCGACAGCCGGCAATGTGATCTTGCGCTGCATTTCGGGCAACCGCTCTGGCCCGGCGGGCAATGTCGCTATCTCTGCAGCGAAATCGTCCTGCCGGTGGCTGGCGGGGCGCTGCGCGAGGTGGCGATCACGGCACCGGAGGATCTGCTGGCGCAGCCCCGGCTGCACATCACGCCGCGCGCCACCATGTGGGGCGATTGGTTCGCCCGGCAGGGCATGGCGCTGCCCGATGCCCAAGGCGGGCATTGGTTCGACGAATTCGCGCTGAGCATCGAGGCAGTGAAGGCCGGTCTGGGCTTTGCGCTGCTGCCGCGCTACCTGATCGAGGCAGAGCTTGCGCGCGGCGAGCTGACCGTGGCGCTCGATGTGCCGCATGGCACTGATCTGGCTTGGTATATCGTCACGCCTGAGGGGCGGGCCGACAAGGCCGCAGCGTTTTCCGAGTGGCTGCTCGGGCAGGTGTCGTTCCGGCCCTTGGAGGGGTGACATAGCAAGCTATGCGCTGGAGGCAGGGCGGGTCTTCCCTTTCGGAAGTTGTTCCGAAGCGCTTCGAATGGCATCTTTGATCCATCGACGCCACGCTGCGACGATAGAGTTTTCTAGAGGCTCTCTCCTCCTCCCTGAGCCTCGGAAATCGGCGGCGACCCTTCTCCTCCTCCCTAGGGTCGCCGCCACACTCACTCCTCCAGATGCCCCTTAGAAATCAATCGCTTCGCGAAGCGTGTGCTTGCGTGCATGCCTTTTGTGCAGTCGCATTCTTCGCTGCGCGGCGCGGCCATTCCGGCCTATATCGCCGCCTTGCGCACTCTCAATTTATAAAATATAAATTTCGGGAAAAGCGAGGCTTACATGGCGATCGACGCGCTGCAGACCGCTCTCTTTGAGTTTGAGAATCCGCTCCTGCGTGCGGCCGCTGTCGGATTCTCGACGCCGAAGCCCTCGCTCCCCCTCACACAGCTTGCGGGCATCCTCTTTGAGGGCTGGGGCCTCGACGGGCGGCTCACCGACCTTGGGGGAGAGCGGGACAGCAACACGTTGGTCGAGACAGAGCAGGGCGCGCGCTATGTGCTCAAGGTCTTCAGCCCCGAAGACGGCGAGGACATCCGGCAGCTGCAGCATTGCGCCATGCGGCATCTGACCCAGCACAGCCCGGTGCCGACCCCTGCGCTGCACCCGACCTTGGCGGGTGCGCAGGAACATCCGGTTCAGCATGTTGGAGGCACCCCGCTCTTTGCCGCGCTGATCGACATGATGACGGGCACCGCGCCGCAGCCGGATGGCAGCGAGGCGCAGATGCGGATGATCGGGCGCAGCATCGGGGCGCTGCAATCGGGTCTTTCAGGGCTGCGGCATCCGGCGGCGCGGCGCGTCCTGCTGTGGGACCAGATGAACGTGCTGAGGCTGCGCGAGCTTTCGGCGCTGATCGCGGATGCGGACCTGCGGCTGCGCGTGCAGCGAGCCATGGATCACCTCGAAGGCCGGATGGACGCGCTGGCGGCGCTGCCGAGCGCGATCATCCACAATGACCTGAGCCCAAGCAACATGCTGGTCGATCCCGCCGACCCGCTGCGGCTGACCGCGATCTTCGACTTCGGCGATCTGGTCGAGGCTCCGCTGATCAACGATATCGCCATTGCCGCCAGCTATTTCATCCGCCCCGCAGCGCCCTTGGCGCCGCAGCTTGCCTGCTTTGTCGCGGGCTATGAAGAGCACCGCCGCCTCGGCGATGACGAACTGGCGGCGCTGCCGGATGCGCTGCTGTCGCGGCTGCTGTTGCGGCTGGTCATCCCGCTGTGGCGCAGCACGCTTTTCCCGGCCAACCGTGCCTATCTTCTACGCCATTTCGAGGCGGCGCAGGCGCTGGCCGAGCCGCTGTTGCCGCCGCGATCCGGGCCGATCCATCCGCCGCTGCGCTTCTCCCGTTCCGATCTGAAAGGGGTCTGACATGACCGATCTCGCCACCCGCCGCGCGCGCACGCTGGGGCCCGCCTACCGGCATTTCTATGACGCGCCGCTCTATCCGGTGCGGGGGCGGGGCGTCGAGCTTTGGGACGCCGAGGGGCGGCGCTATCTCGACGCCTACAACAACGTGCCATCCGTGGGCCATTGCCACCCGCGCGTGACCGAGGCGCTGGCACGGCAGGCAGAGATCCTCAACACCCACACGCGCTACATGCACGAGGCGGTGGTGACCTATGGCGAGCGGCTCACCGGGCTCTTCGATCCTGCGCTGTCGCAGGTCATGTTCACCTGCACCGGCAGCGAGGCAAACGATCTGGCGCTGCGTCTGGTGCGGGCGGTGACCGGGCGCAGCGGCATCATCGTGACCTCGAACGCCTATCACGGCGTGACGCTGGCGCTGGCCGAGATGTCGCCCTCGCTGGGGGCGCACAACCCGCTTGGCGCGCATGTGCGCACCGTCGCACCGCCGAGCGGCGCAGACGGGGGCACGCGCTTTGCCGCGGATGTGCGCGCGGCGATCGCCTCGCTCGAAGAGGCGGGCATTCAGGCGGGCGCTCTGCTGTTCGACACGGCGTTCGCGTCGGATGGGCTGCGGCTCGACCAGCCGGGCTGCATCGCCGGGGCGGTTGCCGAGATCAGGGCCGCGGGCGGGCTGTGGATCGCCGACGAAGTGCAGGCCGGGCTCGGCCGCATCGGCAGCCACATGTGGGCCTACGAGCGCCACGGCGTGCGGCCCGATATCGTCACGCTGGGCAAACCACTGGGCGCGGGGCATCCGATCGCCGCCATGGTCACCCGCCCCGATCTGCTGGCAGAATTTGGCAAGAAGACGCGGTATTTCAACACATTCGGCGGCAATCCCGTCTCTGCGGCGGTGGGTCTTGCGGTGCTCGACGTGATCGAGGAAGAGGCGCTGATGCAGAACGCAGCCCAAACTGGCGCGCGGCTGCTGAGCGGGCTGCGGGATCTGGCGGCCCGGCATCCCGAGGCTGTCGCCGACGTCCGCGGCACCGGGCTCTACGCGGCGCTCGAACTGCGCGGCACGCCCGAGGCGGCGGGGCAGGGGATCACGTGGCTGACCAATGAGATGCGCCGTCGCGGCATCCTTCTTGGCAGTTGCGGTGCCCATAGCGAGGCGCTGAAAATCCGTCCGCCGCTGCCGTTCTCGTCGCAGAACGTCGAGGAACTGGTGACCGCGCTGGATGCCGCCCTGTCCGACGATGCGCTTCTGCAGACGCTGGGCAAAAGCGCGCAGAATGTCTGAGACGCGGGACCTCTCCACAGCCAGCGGGGCGGGTATGAAGCCCATTGCCTCGGGGAGCCTTTCGGCCCGCGCCTATGAGGCCATGCGGCAGGGGCTGATCGACGGCGCGTTTCACCCGGGCCAGCGCCTCATCCTGCAGGATCTGGCCAATCACTTCGGCACGTCGATCACTCCGGCCCGCGAGGCGGCGATGCGGCTGGTCAGCGAGGGCGGGCTGGAATTGCGCTCGGGGCGGTTCCTGCATGTGCCGGGGATGGATCGGGACCGCTACCTCGAAGTGCGCGCCATGCGCATCGAGCTTGAGGGGCTCGCCGCGCGTATGGCGGCAAGCGCCTGCACCGCCGCTGATCTGATGGAGTTGCGCGAAATACAGGACCGCTACGCCGCTTCGGATGCGCCCGGTCAGGCCGCCGAGGCGGCATTGCTCAACCGACGCTTCCATGCCGGTGTCTACAAGCTGTCGCGGATGCCGCTGCTCATCGGCCATATCGAGCAGCTGTGGGTGGCCATGGGGCCGATGCTGAACGTTTTCTACGACCTCTCGGAGCGGCGTTATTTCGGGGCCGAGGTGCATGAAGCCGTGCTGGCCGCATTGGCCGCGGGGGACGGCGCCGCCGCCGAGCTGCAGATCCAGACGGACATCGCCAATGGCACCTCCAGCTTCCTGCAGCATTTCGATCAGCTCAGCGAAGGCAGCTGATCCCCAGTCCGGCCAAGCGCCGAAGGAGACACCGAACATGGACACGCATCTCGACCTGCAGCCTGCACCGCCCCGCGAGGACGCGCAGTGGCCTAAGGGCGCCGCCTATCTCGACGGCACCTTCATGCCCGCTGCCGAGGCGCGGATCCCGGCGGGCGACTGGGGCTACCGGCGCTCGGATGTCACCTATGACGTGGTTGGGGTCTGGGATGGCTGCTTTTTCCGGCTCGACGATCATATCGCGCGGTTCCGGGCCTCGATGACCCGGCTGCGCATGCAGCCACGGGAGAGCGACGCTGAGATCCGCGAGATCCTGATCGAGACCGTGCGCCGCTCTGGCCTGCGATCGGCCTATGTGTCGATGGATTGCCTGCGCGGCACGCCCGCGCCCGGTGCGCCGCGCATTCCCTCGTCGGCGCGCCCGTGGCTGCTGTGTCAGGCGCTGCCATGGGTCTGGGTCGCCAGCCTTGAGCAACAGCGCAAGGGGGTCAGCCTGATGATCCCCGAGGTCCGGCGCATCCCGGCGGAGAGCTTCGATCCGCGGGTGAAGAATTTCCACTGGGGAGACCTGACCGACGGCCTGTTCGAGGCCGAAGCCGCGGGAGCCGATTTCCCGATCCTTCTCGACGGCGCGGGTCATGTGACCGAGGGGCCGGGGTTCAACGTCTTCTGCGTTGTCCAAGGCAAGGTGCTGAGCCCGCGCAGCGGCGCGCTCGAAGGGATCACCCGCCGCTCGGTGCTCGAGCTGTGCGAGGATCTGAGGCTGCCCTTCGAGGTGCGCGATATCCCCGCCGAGGAGTTCCGCGGCGCCGATGAGATCTTCTGCGCGACGACAGCGGGAGGGGTCTGGGGTGCGCGGCGCATAGACGGGCGCGCTCTTGGCAATGATGCGCCGGGCGAGATCACCGAGCGCCTGCGCACGCGCTTCTGGCGCAAGCGGGCCGAAGGCTGGCACGCAACTCCTGTCACAGCGTGAGCGTGCCCTGGGCTGCGGGACGACCCGTGTAATCTGTCTTATGGTTAATTTTCTTTAAGCCTTCGCGCGCCGTGGTAGGCCATAGTCCGGCCCGGGCAGCAACGGCAGCAGCGGGCCGTCGCCGCTGCGCATATCGGCGCCGGGCAACACCGGCAGCACGGCGGGACCATAGAGGGCGCTCACCGGCTCGAGGCCCCAGATGGCAGGCGCGAGCTCGGGTTTGACCGAGGCGAGTTCAAGCTGTGCCTTGGGGCCGAGCGCGCGCAGCGCCGTGGGACCGGGCCAGAGGCTTTCGACCAGCAGACCGCCTGCATTCAGCAGCGCGTGGCTGGGCAGCAGCAGATGGTGGTAGCTGACCCCGCGCACCCCACGCGCAAGCCGCAGGCGGCTGCCGCGGCGCTGCGCCAGATGCCCGGCGCGGGCCAGCGCGGGCTGGCCGCTGGCGGGGTCGGTGACCGCGATGCAATGCTGGCGCGACAGGCGCAGCTCGGCAGCATTGCCAAGCGCGCCGGGCTGGATCACCACCGGGGCAAGCATCGGGTCGGCCTCGATCTCATCGCCGGTCACGCTGCGCGCCCCGGCCCAGAGGATCGGTTGCGCGCCGCTTTCGGTCATCACCAGATCGCCGGACTGCAGATCCTCGACCGGGGTCCAGCCGCCCGGTGTCGCAATCGGTGTGCCCGCCACCAGACAGGGCACCCCCATGGCATAAAGCGTCTGATCGGCGGTGACGCTTGCCGGGGAAACCCCCATCAGCACAACGCTCTCGCCGGTCGGGAAGGTCAGTACGGCATTGCCCGAGCCGTCGTCGCTGACCACGACATCCCATGTGTTGACCGTCTCGCCCGCGTCGTCGAGAAGCCCGCTGGTGTTGAGCTGGTCGATGGTGCGATTGTCACCGTCCAGCGTCATGTCGAAGTCGGTGATCGTGTCGGCGCCGCCGTCGGTGGTCAGGGTGAAACTGTCGCTGCCCGCGCCGCCGGTCAGCGTGTCATCGCCCTCGCCGCCGGTGATCGTGTCGCTGCCATCTCCGCCGCTGATCGAATCCGCGCCGCTGCCACCGGTGAGGCTGTCGTCGCCCGCGAGACCATAAAGCTCCGCGTCGGCGTCGCTGGCCGAGGCGTCGATCGTGTCGCTGCCGGACCCGCCGACAACCTGCTCGATTTCCCAGAACTGGCCGGTGGAGCCAGCGGCACCCACCTCGTAGCTGCCGAACTCCCAGCCGTCGAAGGTGACCGAGACCGGGTCCGTCGCATAGCTGAAGTCGAGCGCGTCTGTATCGCTGTCGTCGCTGTCCTCACCGCCGTAGACCATGTCGAAGTCTTCGGTGTCGGTGAAATAGAAACGGTCCGAGCCGGTGCTGCCCCACAGCCAGTCGTCGCCGGCGCCGCCCCAGAGCAGGTCGTCGCCAGCGGCGCCGTCCATCGAGTCGTTGCCGTCCTCGCCGAGCAGGTAGTCGTTGCCGTCCGCGCCCCAGATGGTGTCGGCCCCGGTGCCACCCCAGAGCGTGTCGCTGCCAAGGCCGCCATCGAGTGTGTCGGCACCATCTTCGCCGTAGATAAGATCGGTGCCGCCGTTGCCTTGGAGCGAGTCGTCGCCGGTCCCGCCCCAGAGCTCGTCAGCACCCGTGCCGCCGGAGATGCTGTCGTTGTCGGCGTCGCCATAGACCGTGTCATTGCCCGACCCGGCGGTGACCGTGTCGTTGCCGCTGCCGCCCCAGATGCTGTCGTCGCCGCCCTCGGCGTTGAGCTGGTCGGCCCCGGCGTCGCCATAGACCGTGTCCGCGCTGTCGCCCGAGAAGATCGTGTCGTCGCCGTCGCCGCCGTGGAACTCGTTGCCGCCGGTCAGGATCGGGCCGGTTTCGTCGTCGATACGATCGTTGCCCGCGCCGCCATAGACGGTGTTCGAGCCACTGCCCGCGTCGATCGTATCGTTGCCGTCGCCGCCATCGATATAGTCGTCGCCCGCGCCGCCCTCGATCGAGTCGTTGTCGCCCTCGGCGTAGATCGTATCGTTGCCGGCGTCGCCGTAGATGGTGTCGTTGCCGTAGCCGCCGTAGATCAGGTCGTCGCCCGCGCCGCCGTGCAACTCGTTCGCGCCGTAATATTGCGAGCCGGAAATATCGTCGATGTAGTCGTTGCCATCCCCACCGTAGACGGTGTCGGCGCCCTCGCCATAGATGATCGTGTCGTTGCCGCCGCCGCCTTCGATGGAGTCGTCGCCCGCCCCGCCATCGAGGGTTTCCGAAAAATTCCCGCCTTCCATGGTGTTGGCGTCGTCGCGCTCGTAGGCTTGCGGATCCAGCGCGCTATAGGCGACACCCTCGGCGGGCAGCGTGCCCGCGCCGCCGTAGGTGTAGGTGACGCCGGGCGTGATCGGCTGGTCGGTGGCATAGCCGACAACGCCGTAGCCTTCGATCGCCAGCTCATAGACGTTGATGGCGGTGCCATCGGGCGCGTAGACGATGTTGACGCTGCTGACGTAGAGCTTGCCCGTGGCGAGGACCGTGCCGTCGGCGTCGGTGGCCGTGGCGGTCTGCTGGCTGCCGTCGAGCGCGGCGCCGCCACCGCTGAGGTAATCCTCATCGTCGGTGACCGCGACGGTGACCCGCTGGCTCTGTTCCCAAGTGGGCGTGACGCCGGCACCAGCCACACCATCTTCGGAAAGGTAATAATAGTCGCCTACTGAAAAGGCGCTGATTTCGTAACTTGCCACAACACACTGCCTCTCATTCGGAAGCGCGGCCGCTGTACCCGACCGTTGCGGCAGCACTGGCACGCAGCCTGTGATTTCGCAACGTCAGGCAGCCAAACGGCGCCCACAGCGTCACCGGCGCGAGAGGGTTGTTGCACGAAAGTGTCTAACTTTGCCTTAAATGCTGGCGGCACTCGCCCTTAAGAAGAAGGGCTGCGCAAAGCAATCGCCTCAATCTCGACAAGGAATTCCGGACGGGTGAAGCCGGAGACGATCATCAGAGTCGAGGCAGGCTTCACTTTCAGGTCCGCACAGGCGCGGTCGCGGGCGGCCATATAGCCCTTCATGTCTTCGCGCCGGGTGACATAGGCCGAGACCTTAAGCACATCCGAGAAATTCAGCCCGTCTTCGGCGAGGATCGCGCGCAACGCGTCAAAACAATAGTCGGCCTGCGCCTCGACGCCTTCGGGGATCGAGCCATCGGGGCGCAGCGCAAGCTGGCCCGAGGTGACGGCGATGGGCCCGGCAGAGATGCCGTGCGAGTAGTGGCCGAAGGGTGCGGCGATGGTGTCGGGGGTCAGGGATTTCATCGGGGTCTCCTTGGCGCTCAGGCCAGTCCGGCGCGCATCAGGAACAGCTGCACCGCCTCATCCGCGATGCGCTCGAACTCCAGCGCGCCCTCATCGGGCACGTCGAGCACGCGGCGGCTCTGCAACTGATAGTCGGCGTAATGCTGGGTGACGGCCCAGATGTTCATCATGAAAAGCACCGGATCCACCGGCTTCATCCGGCCCTCGTCGATCCAGCGGCGAATCACGCCCGAGGCTTCGTCAACCGAGGCGCGCAGCCCGGCCCAGTGATCCTCCATTTCGGGCGCGCCGCGCAGCAGTTCCTGCACAAAGAGCCGCGAGCCCTCCGGCTGATCGAGGCAGAGCTTCAGCTTGCGGCGCACATAGCCGGTGATCACCTCGGCGGGATCATCCTGCTCACCCTCAACGAAGAAGATGTCGCGCCACTGCGCGATGATCCCTTCGAGCACCTCGCGGTAGAGGTCCTCTTTCGAGGTGATGTAGTAATGCAGCTGCGCCTTGGTGATCCCGGCGGCCTTGGCCAATTGCTGCGTCGAGGTGCCCGCCAGCCCGGTGGCGGCAAACTCGCGCAGCGCGGCCTCACGGATCGCGCCGTGGATCTCCTTACGCTTCAGACTTGCGGCATTCATCGCCCCTACCCCTGTTCTTTTCGCCTCTAAGCCGCGACAGGCGGCGGTCGACCTTGGCCAGAAAGGCCTTCAGGTCCTTGGGCTTGCGGTGGTTCATGTCGTGTAGCTGCAACCACGTGATCCGGCAACGCGGATGAAACAGCACCCGGTAGCCGCGCGTCAGCATAGAGCGTCCGGGATCGCGGATCAGCCGCAGCCACCACCAAGGAGAGCCCGAGGTGGTGATCACCGCCAGATGGCGGATGTTCTGCAGCTTGCCGGTGGCGCGCTTCTTGGTGGCACTGGCCACATCGAAGGCGACGCCGGGCAGCCAGACCCGCTCCATCCAGCCCTTGAGGATGGCAGGCGGGCCGTACATCCACGTCGGATAGACCATCACCAGCGCCTCGGCCCGGCGCAGGGCCGAGACATGGCGGTCCAGTTTGGCGACCAGCCGGTCGGTATCGTTCAGGTAGTCGGCCCAATCCTCGGCGGTGAGCACCGGATCGAAGCCTTCGGCGTAGAGGTCGATCACCTCGACCTCATGCCCGGCGCGCAGCAGGCTCTCGCGCGCGGTGGCAAAGAGGGCGGCGCCATAGCTTTCGCGGCCCGGATGGGCAAAAATGATCAGCACACGCATGACGCCGCCCTCTGCCGGTCAGTTGCCTTCGGCGGCGGCTTTGATGTCCATGCCGTGGCGCTGGTTGACGAAGGAGGTGTTGGCCACTTTGGTCAGATCAACCGAGCCCTCTTCGAGGATGCCGCTGTTCACCGCCGTCTCGTAGAATTTGGCGATCCGCGCCTCGGTCAGCGCGCCAATGCCCAGATCCAGCGCGTCGCCGCTGTCGATGATGCCGAGCTTGGCCATCTGCGCCATTTCGGTGTCCAGTTTCTCGACGGTCAGATCGGGGTTGGCCTCGATGATCGCCTCGTACCCGGCGGTGTGATCGCCGTAGAGGAAGGTGTACCAGCCTTCGATCGAGGCATCGACAAAGCGCTGCACCACGTCCGGGTTCTCGTCGATCATTTGCTGGCGGGTCTCGATGGTGGTGGCGTAGGTGTTCCAGCCATAGTCCGCCATCAGATAGGTCGCCACATCCGCGCCCTCAGCGGCGGCGTAGAGCGGCTCGGCGGTGGCATAGGCCTGCTGCACCATCTTCTCGTCGCCGAGGAACTGCGCGAGATTATAGCCATAGGGGCGCACCTGCTCGTCGCGGAAGCCAAAGTCCTGCACCATCCACTTCCAGTAGGAGAACTGGCCGTCCTTGCTGAGCAGGATCTCGGGCGCGCTGGCGAGGTCTTCCCAGCTCTCATAGGCACCTTCATGGGCGATCAGCGCCTGCGGGTCCTTCTGGAAGATCGCGGCGACGACCGTGGTGGGGATGCCATTGCGCACGTTGTCGAACGACAGCAGCAGGTTGCCCGCCATCAGGAAATCGAGTTTGCCCGCGATCAGCATGGGGCGGTTGTTCACCTGCGGGCCGCCCTGACGGATCTCGACCTCAAGGCCGTATTTCTCGTAGGTGCCGTCCGCCAGCGCCTGATAGAAACCGCCGTGGCCGCCCTGTGCCAGCCAGTTGGTGCCGAAGACAATCTTGTCACCGGCGAAAGCGGCGGAGGCGGCCAGCGATGCGGCGAGTGCCGTCAGCGAAATTCCGAGTTTGGTCATGGTTTTGGTCCTGTTGGTGGGTCTTGTTATGCGCTGCGCGCCATGTCGGGGCGCCAGCCCCGGGTCTTGCCCGGGTTCATCAACCCGTAGGGATCGGCGCGTTTCTTGAAGTCGATCTGCGCCGTGTCGATGGTTTTCATGCCGCCATCCTCGATGGTGACCACATGCGGATCGAAGATCGTGCAGCCGTCGGCCTCCAGCTCTGCGATCAGCGCGTACATCGCGTCCTTGCCGCGGAAGCGCACCAGCGGCAGGGCGAAGATCTGGATCTCGCCGTCCTGCCGCGCCATCTCGTGGTGCCAGAACATCTCGTCGCCGTAGCGCGCCATCTGGCGCATCACCAGATCGATGTCGAAGGGCCGCGGATAGGCGACCTGCAGGTAGGTCCAGCCCTTGTCCACCTTCAGCGCCTGCAGCGTGGTGTGGTTCCAGCCGCATTCATAAGCGGGCTGCAGGCGGTTGGCGTGAATCTCTTCCATGCTCATGGCAAAGGAGATCGTGGCGCCCTCGGCCTCGGCCCTTGCGCGGAAACGGTCCATGTCGCTGGGAGCGACCATGGCGAAGACGGCGTCGCGATCTTCGGGGAAATAGCCCTCGAACTTACGATAGTAGGGGGCAAAGCGGCGCTCCACCGGGGTCAGCAGGTAGCAATCCAGCCCGTCCTCCTGCGCAGCGGTGGCAAAGCGCAATGCCTTGTCGTAGCCATCAAAGAGCGCGGCGGTGTGCAGCCAGTCGGTCGAGGGGGTGAGCGCAAGGCCGACCTCCAGCACGATGCCGTTGGTGCCATAGGCGTGGTGCACCTTCTGCACGTCCGCACCGCGCAATTCGATCACCTGCGGCTCTTCTTCGAGCGTCAGCACCTTGAGATAGGTGAGGTTGCCCTCATCCCGCAGCATCCCGTGGCGCAGCGAGCCAATGCCGCCCGAGCCGCCCGCGATGAAGCCGCCGATGGTGGCGAGGCTGCGGGTCGAGGGATACATGGTCAGCTCCTGCCCGGTCTCGCGCGCCGCATCGTCGAGCTTGGACATGCGGATGCCCGCCTCCACATGGGCGTGGCCGGGGGTGATCTCAAGGATCCGGTTCAGCCGCGTGAGGTCGACAACCAGCCCGCCTTCGAGCGGCACGCATTGCCCGTAGTTGCCGGTGCCGCCGCCGCGCAGGGTGACCGGCACCTTGTGGCGCGCGGCGGCAGCGGCGACGCGGATCACCTCGTCCTGCGTTTGCGGGATCACCACCAGTTCGGCGCGCTTGTCCTTCAGTTCGGCTTCAAGGATCTGGCTGTACCAGAAGTAATCCTTGGACCTCGCTTCGAGCGCACGTTCGTCGTCATAAAAGCGCAGCCCGTCGAGTTCCTGTCGCAGCGCGGCGAGCGCCTCGGCGTGGCGGCCCTGTGGTTCGGCCAGTTGCGTATCGGTCATGCGGGGTCTCCGGAGGTCTCGGGGATGGGGGCGCCATCGCGCCAGACGGTGCGGACCGCGCGCGGGCGGTTCAGCGCATCGTCAAGGCTGCTGGCGGCGATATGGATGAAATCGGCGGGGGCACTGGCCTTGATCTGAACGTCATGCCCGAGCCACTGCGCCGGGGTCTCGGTGACGCTGGACAGCCAGCCTGCCGGGTCGAGGTGCCCGGCGAGCACGGCCATCCGATAGACGTCGAAGAGGTCGTAGTCGCCCTGCGGGTAGAACGGATCGCACACATTGTCCGAAGCCAGCATCACCGGCATCCCGGCAGCGCGCGCCTCATGCACCGGCGCCAGCCCGCGCAGCCGCGGCGTGCGACCGGGGGTGGCGTCCTGCAAAAAGGCGTTGGTGGTCGGCAGGGTGCAAAGGGCCATCTCAGCCTGCCCTGCCCGTCCCAGTAGATCGGCGACCTCGCCCTCGGAACGAACCGAAAGCGCACAGCAATGGCCCACCAGCACCCGGCCCCCCATGCCCCGCGCTTCGGTCTCGTGCAGGATCGCGTCGAGCCCCTGCGCTTCCGGGTCCAGCCCCTCGTCCACGTGGAAATCAAGCTGCAGGTCGTGCTTTTCGGCCAGATCGAAGACCGCGCGCAGCTTTCCGGGGATGTCGTCGTTGCGGTAGACGAAGGCACCCAGTACGGCGCCGGTCCCGGCGATCTCCTGCGCGATCCGCGCGCCAAGATCGGCAAAGGCATCCAGCGGGGTCAGCGTGGCAAGCTGCAGATCGACGCTGCCGCGCCATTCCTCGGCCAGTGCGCGCAGCACCGGCAGCGCCTCGGGCATCTCCGCCTCGGTCCAGTCCACGTGGCTGCGCATTGCCTTGGTGCCATTGGCGAAGGCGCGGCGCAGCCCGCGCGCGGCGCGCTGGCGCAGGTCGCTGGCGGTCCAGTTTGGCTTGTCCCCGGCCATCAGCTCGATGGCGTCATGCAGCGACTTCGGCCGGCTCGGCACGCGGGCGACGGTGAAAGTCTTGTCGAGATGCACATGCGCGTCGGCAAAGCAGGGCAGCAGCAGCCCGCCCCCCTGCGCTTCGGACGGGGCGAGCGCCGTGATCCGTGCGCCCTCCAGCGTCACGTCCCACTGCCCCTCGCGCCCGGGCAGCGCGACGCCGTTCAACGTGGTCACGCTCATCTCAACCCTGCCGCTTGATCTCGCTCTCGTGCCAGTGACCCAGCACGGCGCGCGAGAGCCACGAGGTGGCGAGGAAGATCACAATGCCCAGCATCGACACCAAGAAAAGCGCCGCGAACATGCGGGGGATCTCGCCCCGGAAGCTGCTTTCGAGGATGCGCGAGGCCAGCCCCGTGTTCTGCCCGGCGGTGCCCGCGACGAACTCGGCCACCACGGCGCCGATCAGCGCGAGGCCCCCGGCGATCTTCAGCGCGGCCATGAAATAGGGCAGCGCCGAGGGGATCAGCAGGTAGCGCAGGCGCTGCCATTTGCTGGCACCGTAGAGGGTAAAGAGGTCGCGCAGGTTGTGGTCGGCGCTGCGCATGCCGATGGCGGTGTTCGACAGGATCGGAAAGAAGGCGACGATCCACGCGCAGATCAGCAGCGCCGCGAAGGTGCTGTCCACATAGATCAGGATCAGCGGCGCGATGGCCACCACCGGTGTCACCTGCAGGATCACCGCGAAGGGAAAGAGGCTGCGCTCGACGGTGCGCGAGAGCGCAAAGATCATTCCCAGCGCCACGCCCCCGATGATCGCGAGCCCTAGCGACAGCAGCGTCAGCTTCACGGTGAACCATGCGCTCGACAGCAGCGAAGGCCCGTCGGTCCAGAGCGTCTTGGCGATGAGGCTGGGCGCCGGGATCAGGTAGTGCGGGATCTCGTTATAGCGCACGAGGAATTCCCACAGCCCAAGCGCGCAGAGCAGCGCGGCGCAGGGCATGAGGATTTGCAGGTGCCGCTCGCGGCGCGCAGCGCGCAGCGCGGGGTATTCTGCGGTGTCTTTTGCGGGGGTGGCCTGCGGGGCCATGGTCACGGGGTCAGTGGTTGAGGTCGACATCGTCCATGGTCCCTTCCAGTGCATCGGAGACGAGACGGCAGGTCTCGGCATATTCAGGCGTGGTGCGGTAGTGCGCGTCGCGGGCAGAGGCATCGGGCAGCGCCACGTCGTGCACCACGCGGCCCGGACGCGGCGCCATCACCACGACGCGGCTCGACAGGTAGACGCTCTCGAACACCGAATGGGTCACGAAGATCACCGTCAGCCCGTTGCGCCGCCAGAGGTTCAGCACGTCGTTGTTGAGCTTGAAGCGGGTCATCTCGTCGAGCGCCGCAAAGGGCTCGTCCATCAGCAGCAGCTTGGGCTTCGTCACCATGGCGCGGGCGATCGAGACGCGCATCTTCATGCCGCCCGACAGCTCGCGCGGGTAGCTCTCGGCGAATTTCGCAAGCCCGACCATCTCCAGCGCCTCGGTCACCTGCGCTGCAGCCTCGCGGCGGCTGAGCCCGCGCAGCTTTAGCGGCAGATAGACATTGTCGAAGACCGTGGCCCAAGGCATCAGCGTCGGCTCTTGGAAGACGAAGCTGACATCGCCGCCCTGCACGCCCTCTCCGGGGGCGTGGCCGTTGACGGTGATCTGGCCCGAGGACGGTGCCAGCAGCCCCGAGATCATCCGCAGCGCCGTCGACTTGCCGCAGCCTGAGGGCCCGAGAAGACTGACGAACTCGCCTTGCCGGATGGTGAGGTCCATGTCCTGCAGCGCCAGCGTGCCATTGTCGAAACGCTTGAAGACGTGGGACATCTCGATCTGCGCGGCGGCCTGCACAGAGGGGGTGGCGGAGGTGTCGAGGGGCATGGCGGGCTCCTTACCAGTCGGGATGCGCATCAAGGCGCGACAGCGGCGCGCGGTCGATCTCGTCGAAGATCCGTGTGAGCTGTGTCACCGCGTGATCGAGCGTCGCCTCGCCTTTTTCGGCGCTGGCGAGATGTGCCTCGCCGCAGGCTCCTGCGCTACTGAGATCCTGCGTCAGCCACGCCGGTTTCGCCGGTCCGGGCAGCGCGATCGAAGGGGTCTCCTGCGCCCAGACCTCTGCCTGAGAGGGGAAATCACGGGCCTGCGACATGTCGACGTTCGCAGGGTCCAGCGTCAGCATCACCGAGGTTTCCATGTCGCCCGCGTGAATGCCGTGGCGGCGCTCACGCTCGGAATAGACCCCCTCGGGCATCCCGGCGGCGAACCAACTCAGGGCAAAGGCCATCATCTGGTGCTTCTCGCGCAGCTCGCGGGCGACGATGTCCATGGCGGGGATATTGCCGCCGTGCCCGTTGAGCAGGACGATCTTGCGCACGCCCGAGCGCGCGACGCAGGCGCCGATCTCGGTCCATGCGCGCAGCAACGTCTCGGCCGAAAGCGTCAGGCTGCCGGGAAAGGCGCTGTGCTCATTGCTCTTGGTGATTGTCTGCGTGGGCAGGAAGACGACCGGGCTGGTCTCCGGCAGCGTCTCGGCAAGGCGTGAGACCACGCCGTTCACCGTGCAGCTGTCGACCGACATGGGCAGATGCGGGCCGTGCTGTTCAATGGCGCCCAGAGGTAGCACTGCAACCAGCTTCTCGCGGTCGAGCGCGGCAAACTCGCGGCTGCTGTAATCGGCCCAGTATCGTTTCATGCGTGCCCCTTCATCTGTCTGCCCACTCTGATTGCCCAGTGTGCTTGCCTGCGCTGCTCTATGTCGGCTCATAGCAAGTGATCAAACCAATTGGTATGAAAATGCCGGTTGCCGCAACGGCGCAGCGGGAGCTTGGCTGTGCCACGGGCAAAAGATGCATTGAAATTGTGCAAAACGCGGGCGCGTCGCGCGGTTCCGCAGGGCGGGGTGCGACAGGATCAGCCGAATCGAGCCGCGAAAAGGCTGGATGGGGCAGCGCGAAGGTCCGTTGCTTGACCAAACTACTCAGGAAAGGATATGGCGGGGTGACCCTACGGACCTGTCGGCCCGTGCGGGATCCTCTCCACGACGCTCCGCGGGGTCCCGGCCCAGCCCGGCCACCACCCTTCTTCGATGCAGGCCGCCATGACCTTCATGCCTCGCATGACCTCTCAGACCCGAGCCATCCACCCGCTGCGCCCCCTGCGCTGGCGGCGCTGGGGCGGTGCGATCGCCGATGTCTGGCACGTGCGGGGCGAGGCGGGCGGAGGCGGATTCTACAGCTCTCCCGATCCGCGGCTGGTGGTATTTCTGGGCGCGCCGGACAGCGCGCTGCGCTTGCGCACCGGCCCGGATGCGGCGTGGATGGAAGGGATCGCCGCCTTCTACATTCCAGCGGGGATGCCGCTCTGGAGCGAACTGACCGAGGGTCGGGACTATGCGCATCTCGATCTGCATCTGGAGGCGGGCCCCTTGGCGCAGCGGCTGCGCGCCCCCGGGGGCGGATCGCAGATGGAGCGTGCGCATTTCCTCTCCGGCGGCACCCGCGCTGCGGCGCTGGCGGCGATGCTGGCCGATGAGGTGCAGGCCCCTGCCCGGCCCGAGATGATGCTCGACGGGCTGCTGTCGGCCCTGCTTTGCGAAGTGCTCGACCTTGGCGTGACCGAGCAGGCCCCGCGCCGCGGCGGCCTTGCGCCGCATGTGATCCGCGATCTGCGCAGCCATGCCGTCGCGGCGCTGCACCGCCGGATCGAGGTGGCGGAACTGGCGGAACTGGCGGGCCTGTCGGAAAGCTGGCTGACCCGCGCCTTCAAGCAAAGCCTCGGCACCACGCCGCAACGCTGGCTGACGCAATTGCGGCTGGAGGCGGCGATGGCGCTGATGACCGACAGCCCCATGCCGCTTGCCGAGATCGCCGCCGAAGTGGGCTTTGCCGATCAGGCGCATCTCACCCGAGCCTTCCGCAGCGCCCATGGCGTGACGCCCGGAGCATGGCGGCGGGCGCGTTTGAGCGCGATTTCGTCAAATCGCGACGGTCTGGTTCAAGCGAGCGATGATTTCCCGAGTTAAATGCTCGGAAAATCAAAACAGACATCCGTATCGTGGGACGTGACATGACCAGCACCCTCCGCCTGTCCTTTATGGCCAGCGCCAGCCTGATCGCCATTGCCGGCGCGGCGCAGGCGCAATCCACCGCAGACCTCTTCGATCTCGGCGAGATCGTTCTTGAAGGCGAATATGATCCCTCGGATCCGGTGCCGGGCTATGTCGCGACCACCGCGCAGACCGCCACCAAAACCGGTACGCCGATCCTCGAGACGCCGCAGTCGATCTCGGTGATCACCGGCGAGCAGATCGAGGATCAGGGCGCCACCACTCTGGGCGACACGCTGGGCTATACCTCGGGCCTGCTGGCGCAGCCCTATGGCACCGACCCGCGCTTCGATGCGCCGACCATCCGCGGCTTTGATGGCAGCAACGCGCAATATCTCAACGGCCTGCGGCTGCTGCGCGACTTCGGGGCGCCTGCCTTCGAGATCTATTCGCTGGAGCGTGTCGAAGTGCTGAAGGGCCCGGCCTCGGTGCTTTATGGTGCTGGCATTCCCGGCGGCGTGATCAACCAGATCCAGAAGCGCGCGCAGTTCCTCAGCTTCGGCGAGGTCGGCGTTGGTCTCGGTGATCCCAAGGCGACCGAAGGCTTCATCGACTACAACCACGCCTTCAGCGACACCTTCGCCGCCCGCGTCACCGCCGTGGCGCGCGACAGCGAGGAAGACGTCGAGGACCTGGAAAATTCCCGCAAGTACCTCGGCCTTGCCACCCGCTGGGAGCCGACCGAAGGCACCTCGCTGCAGTTCCTCGGCTCGTGGCTGAAGGACAGCCCGATCACCCCGGCCGGTGTGCCCTATGATCTGATCGGCGATGCAGACGATGAAGACCTGCGCGAGTTCTACGCGGGCGACAGCAGCGACGATGAAAGCGAGCGCGAGACGCTTAACCTCGGCTTCGAGCTCAATCAGGAACTGAGCGCGAACTGGGAGCTGGACGTCAATTTCCGCTACCAGAAGTTCGACTGGGACTATACGGGCTTTTACGTCAACAACGGCGTGACCGACGGCGACACCATCACCCGCGGCGCCAATATCACCTCCGAGGACAGCTTCACCCAGAACCTCGACGCGCGGATCACCGGCACCGTCGACACCGGCCCGGTGGCGCATACGCTGCTCTTCGGCATGGACCTGCGCCGCTACGGCATCAAGGAATCCACCGGCTTTGCCTATGCCGACGACATCAGCTTCTCGAACCCGTCCTATAATGGCGCGAACCTTTCCGATGCGTGGTACGTCGAGACCAACGACCTGACGCTCGAGCAATTCGGCATCTACGCGCAGGACGAGATGGCCTTTGGCAACTGGCGCGCGTCGCTGGCGCTGCGCCACGACTGGGCCAGCCAGGAAGGCACCAACTGGAACAACTTCGGCGGCGCGACCGAAATTGACCAGGACGACGAGGCCACCACTGGCCGCGCGGGTCTGAGCTATGTCTTCGCCAATGGCGTTGCGCCCTACGTCAGCTACGCCACCTCTTTCGATCCCGAGATCGGGGCGGACAACAGCGGCAACACCTATGAGCCGACCAAGGGCGAGCAGTGGGAACTGGGCGTGAAATACCAGCCGCTCGGCTTCAACGGCTTCTTCAGCGCGGCGATCTATGACCTCAAGCAGACCAACCTGCTGACCGCGACGACCGACGCGAACGGCGTGGGCGATTACAATCAGATCGGCGAGGCGCGCTCGCAGGGGCTGGAACTGGAAGGCTCGGTCGATCTCGACAACGGCTGGAACCTCCGCGGTGCCTATAGCTGGAACCTCGCCGAGCAGACCGAGGGCGACAACGAGGGCAACGATCTGCCGAACGCGCCGATGCACAACGCCAGCCTCTGGGCCAACTACAGCTTTGCGCCCGATACGGTGCTGGCGGGTCTGACCGTTGGCGGTGGCGCGCGCTACATCGGCGAGCGCTACGGCGATGCGGCCAACACCTACCATATGGAAGATGTCACGCTGCTCGATCTGCAGGCGGCCTATGCGATCACCGAGGACATGCAGGTCTCGGTCAACGTCAGCAACCTGACCGACGAGGCCTATGTGGCCAACTGCGGCTCTTTCGGGTGCTACTATGGCGACGGTCGCACGGTGCAGGCGCGCCTGACTTACAAGTGGTGATCCGCGCCAGCTGACACTTCGGGGCGCCGCACGACAGGTGCGGCGCCTTTTGCCGTAGAAAGACCATACCGCCTCAGGAGACAGCCGGATGCTTCGCCAGTTCTTCGCCTACTATCGCCCCCATATGCGCCTGTTCTGGCTCGACTTCGGCTCGGCCGTCGCCTCGGGGCTGCTGGAGCTAGCTTTCCCGCTGGCCATCGCGGGCTTCATCGACCATCTGCTGCCGGGGGGCGACTGGACGCTGACCATTCTGGCGGCGATCGGGCTGGTGCTGGTCTATCTGGTCAACGCCGGGCTGATGATCGTGGTCACCTACTGGGGTCACAAGCTGGGCATCAACATCGAGACCGAGATGCGCAGCCGCGCCTTCGCCCATCTCACCAAGCTCAGTTGGCGTTGGTACGACCGCGCCGAGACCGGCAAGCTGGTGGCGCGGGTGACCCGCGACCTCGAAGAGATCGGCGAGGTCGCCCACCACGGCCCCGAGGATCTCTTTATCGCGATTATGACCTTCGCCGGGGCCTTTGGCCTGATGGCGTGGATCCATCTGCCGCTGGCGCTGATGACGCTGGTGATCGTGCCGGTGATGGTCTGGCTGGTGGCTGTCTACGGCGGGCGCATGACCCGCGCGTGGCAAGAGATCTATGGCAGGGTCGGCGCCTTCAACGTGCGTCTGGAAGAAAGCCTTGGCGGCATCCGCGTGGTGCAGGCCTTCTCGAACGAGCCGCATGAGCGCGCGCTTTTCGAAGAGGACAACCGGCGCTACCGCGAAACCAAGCTCGACGCGTACCGTGTCATGGCCAAGCTCACCGCCCTGCATTACGGCGGCATGCGGCTGGTGCAGGTGGTGGTGATGGTGGCGGGCGCGGGCTTCGTCTTTGGTGGCTCGCTCAGCGAGGGCGGATTTGTCGGCTTCCTGCTGCTGGTCAACGTCTTCTTCCGCCCGCTGGAGAAGATCGCCGCGGTGATGGAAACCTACCCGCGCGGCATCGCTGGCTTCCGCCGCTACACCGAATTGCTGGAAACCGAGGCCGATATCGCTGACGCACCGGACGCGCAGGAAGCCCCGAAATTTCGCGGCGAAATCACCTTCGATCAGGTCAGCTTTGCCTATGACGGTGCGCGCGGGGTGCTGCATGATGTCTCGCTCGACATCCATCCCGGCGAGACGGTGGCGCTGGTCGGGCCTTCGGGCGCGGGCAAGTCGAGCCTGATGGCGCTGCTGCCACGGTTCTACGAGCCCACGGGCGGCGAGATCCGCATCGACGGTGTGCCGGTCCACAAGATGACCCTCGCCTCGCTGCGCAGCCAGATCGGGCTGGTCTCGCAGGATGTCTTTCTGTTCGGCGGGACGCTGCGCGACAATATCGCCTACGGCAAACTCGGCGCGACCGAAGCGGACATCCTCGCCGCCGTGGCGCATGCCCAGCTTGGCCCGCTGGTCGAGTCCCTGCCCAAAGGGCTCGATACGGTGGTGGGCGAGCGCGGCGTGATGCTGTCGGGCGGCCAGCGCCAGCGGGTGGCCATCGCGCGGGTCTTTCTGAAGAACCCGCCGATCCTGCTGCTCGACGAGGCGACCTCGGCGCTCGACCGCACGACAGAGCGCGAGGTGCAGGCGGCGCTGTCTCGGCTGGCGGTCGGGCGGACCACGCTGGTCATCGCGCACCGGCTCAATACCGTGCGCGACGCGGATCATATCGTGGTGCTGGAGCAGGGCCGTGTGGTCGAGCGCGGCAAGCACGAGGCGCTGATCGAGGCGAAAGCGGCCTATTACGAACTGGCGAGCTGATCGCGAGCCCAGCAAAAAGCGCCGACCCACATGCGTGAGCCGGCGCTTTTCACGAGGGAAACCCGTTCAGAGTTTGATGTCGTCGAGCCGCTGGTCGCCCGGCAGCTTCGAACGCTCAAGGATGATCTGCGAGATCGCCCGCGCCCGCACCGGGTTCAGCGCGGCAAGGATCGGCGCGGCGTCGCGCTCGTTCATCGTGCCCAGCACCATGACGGAAACCTCGATGTCGAGATCGTCCATGATCACCGCCGCATCCTTGGGCTTCATGTTCCGGTAGAGCGCCACCAGCCGGTCCACATCCGATGTATGCGCGGCCTTCACCTTCTCCAGCAGACCATCGAGTTCGACCTTCAGGTCGGCCAGCCGCTGCTGTTCGACCTCCAGCGTCTCGGACGCGAGATCGAGCTCGGCTTCGCGGGCGTCGTTGCGCTCTTTCTGGGAGACCAGAAGCGCACGT
The DNA here is from genome assembly GCF_001687105.1 of Salipiger sp. CCB-MM3. Lineage (NCBI taxonomy): Bacteria > Pseudomonadati > Pseudomonadota > Alphaproteobacteria > Rhodobacterales > Roseobacteraceae > Salipiger > Salipiger sp. CCB-MM3. Next base: position 59,190 of record NZ_CP014598.1, on the reverse strand, counting down.
TCTTCGCGGATCTCGGCCAGCAGTTCCTCGGGTCCGTCTTCGCATTGCAGCGGCGCGTCGCTGGCGGCGCTGACCTTGGGTTTGGCGGCGGGTTCCGGCTCTTCGCTGGCCGCAGCCGCCGCCGCACCGACGAAGAGCGTCTGCTCGGGTTCTGGCGGCGTGTCGGTGAGCAGCGCCAGTTTCGGCTGTTCGGCCAGTGTCAGGGCGATCTTCGAGACCACCGCGACCGCAAGGCCGATCATGACGAAGGATATCGGTCGCATTGGCATCAGGCCTCGCGGTTGCGCACGGTTTCGAAGAACCCGCGCACCAGTTCGGATTTGCCAGACACAGACGCCGTGCCATTGGGCCGCGACGGCCGTTCGCGGGTGGTGCGGAACGAGGGCGCCTCGTCACGGGACACCTCGGGTTCACGCTGGCGGCGCGCGCGCTGGTCGGCGACCTGCTCGCCCGCGCTGCGCAGGGCGGTGACCGTGCTTTCGGATTTGTCCACCGCGGCCGAGAAACTGCCGATCATCGGCTCGAGGTCCTTGAGCGCCGCCATCAGCACCCGCACCCGGCGGTCAACGACCCACGCATAGGTGAGCGTTCCGACGAGCAGCACCAGAATGGCAATGTCAATCAAGAAGGACATCTGGCAATTCCTCTTCTTCGTACAATTTATCTGAAACTTTGAGGGCGATCTTGCCGTTCTTCCGGCGCCCCACTTCGGCCTTCGCGATATCCTTGCCGATCACCGAAATGGTGACCGGGTCATCCACCTGCATGCCCAGATCGAGCACCTGCCCCGGCATCCACGACAGCACGTCGCGCAGCGGCATCACCGCCTGCCCCAGCACCGCCGAGACCGGGATCGCCGTGGTGCCCAGCTTCTCGGTGAGCTTCAGGCGCCAGCCCGTGTCGCCGCCAAGCTGGCCCCCGGTGAAGTTCTGCGAAAGCACGTCGCCGACGCTGTCGAAGGCGGTGTTGGGCAGCAGGAAGACCATTTCGCTTACCCGGTCCTCGATGTTGAGGCTGAGCACCGCGCGCGCGCAGGAACTGGTCGGCGGCGCCAGAAGCAGCGCCTTGGGATTGGTCTCGAGGTGGCTAACCTCGAACTTCACGGGCGTGACCTTCTCGAAGGCCGACGAAAGCTCGCCCAGCGTCTTCTCGCAAAAGCTCTTGCCGACGCGCTTTTCGATCCCGGTGAAACTGCGGGCGCTGCGCGGGCTTTCCGGCACGGTGCGTCCGCCGAAGGTAATCTCCAGAACCGAATAGAGCAGATCGGGGCGCATGACCGCGGCGATCGTACCGTTCCATTCAAGGGCCTCGGTGACGGCGATCAGCGAGGGATCGGGCAGCGCGTCGATGGCGTCCTGACAGGTCAAATAGTCGACCTGTTTGAGCGTCACATCGACCATCGCGCCGAGGTAGCTTTTCAGCACCTGCGCCAGCGACAGAGCAAAGCGGTCAAAGACCACCTCGAGCATGGGCAGCCGGGTGTAAGAGCGTTTCGCGCGCTCGACGATCAGTTCTTCGACCGCCCGTGTGTCGATGGTGATTTCGCTGTGCTCGGTCATTGGATGATGAGATCCGCGATGAGGAATTCCTGCGGTGCTTCGCTGTCGGTGATCGCCCGCGCCCGGCGCAGCAGCTCGGCCTTCAGCTTCGTCAGCCCGATCGAGCCCTGCAGATCGCTTTCGTTGAGCTGCCGGAGATAATCCTGAAAACTGTCGCGCATGAAGAGTTGGCGGCCCTCGATCTTCTCGGAGCCTGCGATGCGCGAGTCATAAACGATGGCGAGGTTGAGCTTCAGGAACCGCGTGGTCTGCCGCCCGGTGGCCGTGGTCGCAGTGATGTTGACGATGATCTCTTGAAACGGCAGCACGACGATATGCTCGTCGGCGCTGAGGCTCTGCGCGCCGGGGCCCTGCGGCGCGCCATGGGCGTCGGTGCCGCCATGTGCCTCGTCGGGAACGGCTGCGGGGGGCTCTCCGGTGATCAGCGACATCAACTGCCCCGGGCCGGCCGAGGCCAGAAGGCCGATCAGCAGGGCCAGCGTGCAGGCAAGCGCAACGGCAAGCCCAATGATGAGCTTGCCCTTTTTGGAGCCGCCGCCAGCCCCATTTTCCGTTGTTGTTGCGTCAGCCATGAACCGTCATCGGCAGTGGGGGTTAATCTTGTAATATTATGGGCCGGTTCTTCGCGTTAAGCAAGCAGAACCTCTGGTATAGTTCTTGATGATCAAGAACAGTTGTGTTTATTCTTGCTGTGGGTGACAGGGCAGGACAACGAGACACGTGCAGGCGCTACTGGAAAATCTGAAATCGCTGGGCTGGAAGCGCCTGTCGGTGCTGGGCGGAACGGGCCTAGCGCTTGTTGTTGCTTTGTTTTTCGGCCTGTCGGTGGTGACCACGCCCGACTATGTCTCGCTCTACCGCGATCTCAATCCGGCGGATGCGGCCCGCATCGTCGACTCGCTTGACGCAGCAGGCATCCGCAGCCGCACCGACACCGCAGGCACCGCCGTCAGCGTTCCCGCCGAAGAAATGGCGCGTGCCCGTATGGAGCTTGCCTCGCTTGGACTGCCCAGCGAGGGCACGCCGGGCTGGGAACTCTTCGACGAGCAGAGCGGGCTGGGCATGAACAGTTTCATGCAGCGAGTGAACCGGATGCGCGCGATGGAGGGCGAGTTGGCCCGCTCGATCCAGACAATCGACGGGGTCGAGGCCGCGCGAGTTCACCTCGTGCTGCCCGAGCGCGAGCCTTTCACCCGCGAGCGCCCTACCCCGTCGGCCTCGGTGATCGTGCGCGGCTCCCGGCAGATCGGCATGAAGCAAGCCCACGCGATTCGCTCTCTGGTTGCGTCCGCCGTGCCCGATCTCGCCCCTGCGCAGGTCACCGTGCTCTCGGCGTCGGGCGAGACGATCCTTGCGGATGATGGCGAGGCGGGCAGCGAGGCGTCGCTGCAATCGGCGCGGGCGCAGATCGAGGACCGGCTGAGCCAGCGCATCAATCAGATCCTCTCGGCCCGGGTCGGCGCGGGCAACGCGCGGGTCACTGTCAGCGTCGACCTCACCAGCGAACGGCAGGTCGTGCGCGAGCAGAGCTATGATCCCGATCAGCGGGTTGTGCGCTCGACCGAGACCCGCGAGGAGGTGACGCAGGACCAGCGTGCCGCGGGCGGTGAAGTCGGTGTCGCCGATGACGTGCCCGCCGCTCTGGCCGACGCGGTGCCCGGCGGCAACACCAACAGCTCGAACACCAACAACGAGATCGTCAACTACGAGATCGGCGGCAAGCAGGTCGAGACCGTGCGCGAACCCGGTGACGTCGAGCGCATGTCGGTCGCGGTGCTGGTGAACGGCATCTACAACGTGCAGCCCGACGGGTCGGTGGAATACGAAGAGCGCAGCGCCGAAGAGCTGGACCGGCTGGAAGCCCTTGTGCAAAGCGCCATGGGCTTTGACGAGGCGCGCGGAGACAGCATCGAGGTGGTGAGCCTGCGCTTCATGGATTACTCGATGGACGTGGGGGAGCCGGTTTCGCGCAGCTTCACGCAGATCCTTTCCGAGAATATCGGCACCATCCTGCGCGGGCTCTTTGCGCTGGCGCTTGTGGCCGCCGTGCTGATCCTCGGTGTGCGTCCGGCGCTGAACCGCCTGATGGTCGCCAACGAGGGTGAAGGCGAGGCCGCTGGCGGCCTTCCGGCCCCTCCCGCCGCCCCGGCCCTGCCGGGCGCTCAGGGCGCTCAGGGGCAGGCCGGTCAGAACAACGTCACCCACATTCATTCGGCGCAACAGGGCGGCAACCGCGACGAGACGGTCTATCACAGCGGCACCGTGCTCGACCCGCTGCCCGACGGGTCCGACGAGATGGTGGCCGTGGCTTCGGTGCAGGGCGGCGTGCAGCGCGGCTGGATCAACACCGTGGGCGAGCTGATCGAACGTGAGCCCGAAGACGCGATCAAAGTGGTGAAGAGCTGGCTGGCAGAAGGGTCCGCGACATGAGCTTCATCTTCGACCGTAATTTCGATGCCGAGGCAGAGGCCGCCGCGCGCGGCCAGCAGGTCCGCGCCGGGGCGATCTACACCCGCGCCGAATTCGACGCGGCGGTGGCCAAGGCCCATGCCGAAGGGCTTGAGGCCGGGCTGTCGCAGGGCCGCGACGAAGCCTCTCAGGCGGCGCAGCAAAGCGCCAGCGCCCGTCAGGTGAGCGCGCTCGAGGCGGTCGCTCCGGCGCTGCAGGCGCTCTATGTCGATGCCGACGCGCATCACGCCGTGCTCGAAGCGCAGATGGTTGGCTTTGCCCTGTCGGTGCTGCGGCAGGTGGCCCCGGCGGCCAGCGCCTCGCTGTCTGAGGCGGAGGCCACGCAGGAAGCCCGCAGCGCGGTGCGCATGGCGCTTGGCGCGGCGGAGCTGAAGCTGTGGTTCGCCCCCGAGGCAACGGAACGCGCCAGCGCCGAGGTGCATCGGATCGCCCGGCAGTCGGGCTTTGGCGGGCGTCTGGAAGTGAAATCCGATCCCTCCCTCGCCGCCGGTGACGTGCGGGCGGAATGGGACCACGGCGTGATGAGCTACAGTTTCAACGACATCTGTCAGCGGATCCTCGGCGCGCTCGAGGACAGCAAGGCGCGGATCGACGCTGCCATCGGGCAGGATCAGGCAGGAGAATAAGAGATGGCTGACGAGGCAGAAACCAAGCAGGAAGAGATCGGCGCCGAGGCCGCGCCCAAACCCGCGCCGGGCAAACCGGACAGTCAGGGCATCGACGCGATGCTCAACGTCGGGCTGAACGTTCAGATCGTGCTGGGCCAGACCCGGATGCCGATTGCGCAGCTGCTCAAGCTCAGCCGGGGCTCGATCATCGAGCTCGACAAGAGCATCGGCCAGCCGGTCGAGGTGATGATCAACGAGCGCCTCGTGGCGCGCGGCGATCTGGTGCGGCTGCCGGACGACCGGCTTGGGGTCTCGCTGATCGAGATCGTCAAGGATTACGTGTCCGAAGAATGACCCAGCGATGCGGCCAGCTTGGAACGGTGCTGACCTGCCTGCTTCTGGCGGTGGGGCTGTTTCTTGCGGCTGCGGGCAGCGTGCACGCGCAATCGGCGGGCTCGGATCTTCTGGGCGCGATCGGGGATGCGCTGAGTTCCGCCCCGGCGGGCTCGGACGAGCGGGCAACGCTGTCGGGACGGATCATCCAGCTGATCGCGGCGATGACCGTGCTGTCGCTGGCGCCGGGCCTTCTGGTGATCATGACCAGCTTCACCCGCTTCGTGATCGTCTTTTCCATGCTGCGCTCGGCGCTCGGGCTCAATCAGACGCCGCCCAACATGGTGCTGACCGCCATGGCGCTGTTCATGACCTTCTTTGTCATGCAGCCGGTGTTCGAGGATGCGTGGGACGGCGGCGTGCGGCCGCTGATGGAGAACTCGATCACCGAAGAGCAGGCGCTGGAGCGGATCGGCGCGCCCTTCAAGGCCTTCATGTACGTCAACACGCGCGAGAAGGATCTGGCGCTGTTTCATGACTACGCTGCGCGCAGCGATGCCGGCGGCGCAGCGGTGGAGCCGGGTCCGGTGCCTACGACGCCCGAGGCGGCCGGCTGGCGCGAACTTGTGCCCTCTTTCATGATCTCTGAACTGCGGCGGGCCTTCTCGATCGGCTTTCTGATCTACCTGCCGTTTCTGGTGATTGACCTGATCGTCGCCTCTGTGTTGATGAGCGCGGGCATGATGATGCTGCCGCCGGTGCTGATCTCGCTGCCGTTCAAGGTGATCTTCTTCGTGCTGATCGACGGCTGGTACATGCTGGCCGGAAGTTTGATGGAAAGCTATTTGCCCCTCGCTGGTGGGGGATAAACCTATGATTGGAGCCTCCTGATGGCTGCTGCGAACGTGCAACGCACCACCACCTCCGACCCTGCCCCGACGCGGCGCAAGCTGTCGGGCCCGCAGAAGGCCGCGATCCTGTTCCTCTGTCTGGGCGAAAAGCGCGGCTCTGCCCTGATGCAGCAGCTCGACGACGACGAGATCCAGCGCGTGACCCGCGCCATGTCGGGCCTTGGCTCGATCTCCTCCGAGACGGTCGAGCAGGTGCTGAGCGATTTCGTCGAGGGAATGACCAACGGCGGCGGGGTCGTCGGATCCTTCGCGGTGGCCGAGAACCTGCTGCGCTCGCTGCTGCCCGGCGATCAGGTCGAGGGCATCCTCAAGGACATCCGTGGCCCGCTCAAGGAGCGGGACCTCTGGGCGCGCTTCAGCGGGCTGTCCGAGAATGTCATCGCCAACTACCTCAAGGGCGAGCACGAGCAGACCGTCGCGGCGATCCTGACCAATGTGCGCACGGATGTGACCGCCAAGGTGCTGCCGCTCCTTGGGCCGGAAAAGATGAACTCCGTGGTCGAGCGGATGATCCGCATGGAGGCGGTGCCGCACCACATGATGCGGCAGATCGAGGAGTCGCTGCAGAGCGACATCATCAATGCCGGGGCCCAGCCCACCGCGACCGAGCAGCACCAGCGGATGGCGGATCTGTTCAACAAGCTCGACCGGGGTGCCTTCGACGCGATGGCCCCTCAGCTCGAAGCCACGATCCCCGATGCGTTCATGGCCATCAAGGCCAAGATGTTCACCTTCGAAGACCTCGTGAAGCTCGAGCCGATGGATCTTGCGCGGATCATGCGCGGCGTGCCCGGCAACACGCTGCCCACCGCGCTGCGCGGGGCCAGTCAGGATGCGCGCGACGCCTTCCTCAACGCCCTGCCGGGGCGCTCGCGGGATATGTTGGTCGAAGAGATGGAGGGCATGGGCCCGGTGCGTCGCCGCGACGTGAACGCAGCGCAGACCCTGATGCTTGACTATGCGCGCCAGCTGGCGGACGAGGATCAAATCCGTCTGCCGCTCGGCGACGACGAAGACGAGGTTTACTGATCGGGCCAGAAGAGCGGGTCCGGGCCTATCGAAAGGCCCGGGTTTGCGTCAGCGCAGTTTGTAGCCGCTGAACCCTTGGATGCTTTCGATGTCGATGGTCACCGGCACGAAGCTGCCCGAGCTGTTGCTTATGGTGCTGCTCATCAGCTGAACCGCTGCGTTGGTTGAGCTCAGGTCGGCGTTGGCGTCGGTGATCGCCACGTATTTCTGCACGAGGCTTTCCACGTAATCCGCATCGCCCAGCCGGTCAATGTCGATGCGCCGCGCGATCAGCGCCGCCTGTTTGTCGATATCACCGCTGGCGATTTCGTCGGGCAGGCCAAGCGCGGTGCGCACAAACTCGGCCATATCCTCATCTGCAAGGATCTCATAGGCGCTGGTCACCTCTGCGGCCTTGCGGCGGAACTCCAGCAGCGTGCCGAGCGCCTCATTGTCCTCGGCTTTCGAGTTCACATAGGTGGTGTCCACATAGGCCGCGACGATGGTCGCCTTCCAGTCGTCGTCGACGGTGTTGAGGTTCGCCATGCCGTCTTCGCTGAAGCCCATGGCGTTGTAGAAGGTCTCGAAGCGGTCATCGGTGAGCCGGTTCACCAACGCCTCGTCGTCTTCGATGTTGCTCTTTAGGACCTTCTCCATCATCGCCTTGCCGAAGATCTGATCCTCGAGATCATAGGCTTTCATGACGAAGCTGTAGAGTTTGTAGTCGTCCATCAGATCGTCGACGGTTTCGACGTTCTCGATGTTTTCCATGAAGTATTCGATCGCGCGCTGATGTTCCGCCTCGCTCTCGATCATCTCCTTTTCCTTGTCTTCCGTCTTGTCGATGATGCGGAGGGCAAGGCTGGTGGACAGGCCGTAAACCGAAATCATGTGGAGATCCTCGTTTGATCGCCGGCCGAAGCGTCTTCGCCGGGCGGCGGGCCGAGCACTTCGTCTTCGCGTTTGATCAGGGGGCGGAGCTGGCGCAGGGCGGCGAAATATTCGCTCTGGCTGACGTTGTTGGCGGCTTCAAACACATGGCTGCGCAGCTCTGTGCCGAAGGCCGTGGCCAGTTTGGCCAACTGCTGCTGCGCGGCACTGGCCAGCTTGTCGCGGCGTTCGGGATAGATCAGCGCGCTCTGGATGAGGAAATAGGCGGCGCGCACCGGGGTGGCGGCGGCCTCCGGTTTCAGAAGGTCAGTCTCGCGGATGATGTCGGCGCGGTTTTCGATGGTCAGCGTGCTCTTGCGCCCGCCGTTCCGCATCATGCAGCCGTTAACGACAATCCGTTCATACGGTTTTAGCGTAAGGTTGAGCGCCATCTTGATCCACCCCTGACACGGCCGGACGCGCGGCAGAGAGCCCGGCAAGAATACTGTGGTTCACGTCTATCAGGGCCGCGAGCCCCTCGCCACCTCCGATCACCGCGCCGCAGGTGCGGTCGGCCCAGAGCGAGATCGACAGAAGGTTCGCGCGCAGCGCCTCGGGCAGCGCGTTGCGGTTGCTGGACAGATCGTCGCGCAACTGACCCCAGAGTTTGCGGTTCTGGGCGACGGCCTCGCGCAGGCCATCGGCGAGGATGGCGTGGCGTGCAGATCGGTCCTTTGCGGCGGACCAGCTGTCGCGGTGCAGTTCCATGGCGCCAGTGATGCGCGAGAAGACCCGGGCTTCGATCTGGCGCGGCGACTCGCTTTCGCGGATCGTGCGTTTGTATGCGGAGATGCTCATTCCGTTCCTGCCTTTGCTCCCCCGACGATCTGCGGGGTGACCTGTAAGCCGGGCCCGGTTTGTCCGATGCTCCGACGGAAAGGGGGCGCCTGTGGCGCCCCCTCATTATGCCATCAGAAGTTGTGTCACTTCCAGAGAAATTACTGGAACAGCGACAGAATATTCTGCGGCGAGGAGTTGGCGATCGACAGCGACTGCGTGGCCAGCTGTTGCTGAACCTGCAGCGCCTGAAGCCGTGCCGCTTCCTCTTCCATGTCTGCGTCGATCATCGCGCCGATGCCGCTGTCGATGTTGTCGACAACCGCCGTCAGGAATTCCTGCTGGTTCTCGATCGACTGCTCGGACTGGCCAAGCTTGGTTGCGATATCGGTGGTCAGACCCAGCACGCTTTCTGCCGAGGACAGAGCGTTCGCAAGGAAGGTCGCGCCGGTGGACGCGTTGTTCGCAGCAGTTGCGAAGCCAGTGGCCAGCGTTTTGAAGCCATCGACGAGGACTGCGAGATCATGCTCGGAGACCTCGATCGACGTGGTGCCGAAAGAGCCGCCGGCACGGCTGATGCCGGTGACAACATCACGCGTAGCGCCTGCTGCGGAGTTGGCGTTGGTGCCGAGGGCCAGGACACCTGCGGTTGCCGAAGCGCCGGAGATGTTGGTGGCATAGTCGCCAGCGGCCAGCATGTCGTCGCCGTTGAAGGTCGACTGGCTGAGCGTGGTTTCCATCTGCTTGACCAGCTCGTTGAGATCGTTCTCGATCTCGGTCTGGCCGCCTTCTGCGCCCTGCGCGAAGGAGATCTTGTCGAGGAAGTCCTGCGCCAGATCCTGGATCGTTTCGGCGCCAAGGCGCGCGGTGGCGATCGAGTTCTTGGTCAGGGTCAGACCTTCGTTGATCGACGAGTAGGCCGAGCTGTCGCCCTCCATGGTCTCGGAGATCGAGAAGTAGGCAGCGTTGTCTTTGCCCGACTCAACTTTGAGGCCGGTCGAGATGCGGCTTTGGGTGGACTCGAGGTCCTTGTTGATGCTGCGCAGCGTCGACAGCGCGTTCATCGCGCTTGTGTTGGTATTGATGGAAGACATTGTATCTGCTCCGATTTCTATCGTTGTTCTTCGCCTTTCTGGCGAAAACGGTCCTGCCGTGCGGTCACCGTATCACGTGAGATTGGAGCAAGGAGTTAAAGCAAAGTTAACGCTACACCGAGTGGTCGTAGCGTTGCGTCTGGGTAACGCATTGTGGCTTTTTCGAGCCATCCCTGCCATAAACACCGCGCAGACTTTGGCGTTCGCGGATCCGATCGATCTCGCGGGCCACGGCGCCGGTCGCTTCGGTCATGCGCTGCAGCAGCGACAGGTCGCTGTGAATCAGTTTGCGCAGATCCGAAAGGCGCGCCCGCAGCTTGGCCGAGGCCGCATCTTCGCCTTCCAGAAGCGCCTCGGGGTCGGCGAAGACGGTTTCGATTTCTGTCAGAAGCTCCTGCTTGCGCGGAAAGAGCTCCTCGACCCGGGCCAGTTCACCTTTGCCGATGGCGGCGATCTCGTCGCGCAGCAGCCGTGCCAAGCGGTCAACGAGCGCGGTGGCGCGGGCGGGGGTCATCTCGGTCATGTGGTGCCTCCACGGCGGGCAGATGCGTCATAGGCGGCCATCGCCTGTTCAAGGTTGCGCGCAATGCCCGCGCCGCCCTGTTCGGCCAATTCCTTGCCGAAGGCTTCGGCGAGAAAATAGCGCCATTGCTCTTCGGCCTTGCCGCCGCCGAAGTCGCCCAGATCGACCTCTTTCAGCATCTCATCAACCATCTCGGTGAGGAACATCGCCTCGAATTCCTTGGCGGCGCTGGCCGGTGCGTCCGGAGCGATGGCGCCGGGCTGCGCGATCTGCGCGCCGGTGACCTGCAATGCGGCCATGGATGTTTTCACGTCCATTGGGTCCCTCCCCTAGATGATTTCCAGATCGGCGTGCAGCGCGCCCGCGGCCTTGATCGCCTGCAGGATCGAGATCGTCTGCGTGGCGGTGAGGCCAATGGCATTGAGCGCATCGACGAGCCGCTGAAGGCTGACGTCGGCGCCTTCGAGAATGGTGAAATGCGCTTCCTGTTCGTCGACGCCCACGGTTGTGCGGGGCACGACGACGGTGGTGCCGCCGATGGTGATCGGGTCAGGCTGGCTGACCTCCGGGTCTTCGCGCACCATCACAGTCAGCCCGCCCTGACTGACCGCGACACGGTCGATCCGCACGTCTTCGCCGATGACGATAGTGCCCGAGCGCGCGTCGATCACCACTTTGGCGATAGCATCGGGATCGACGCGGATGTTCTCGACGTCCGACAGAATCCCTGCGACGTCCCCCTTGCCCGCGCCATGCAACGCCACCTCGACCGTTCCGGGATCGAGCGCCGTGGCGGTGTTGGTGCCCATGCGCTTGTTGATCGCATCGGCCATGCGCGTGGCGGTGGTGAAATCGGGATTGCGCAGCGCGAGGCGCACCGAGTCCAGCGTTGCCAGCGAGAATTCGATCTCGTTTTCCACCGTCGCGCCATTCTCGATCCGTGCGACCGTCGGCACGCCTTCGACAACAGAGGCGGCCATGCCCTGCGCCGCGTAGCCAGCGACCGCGATCGGGCCTTGCGCCACGGCGTAGACCTCGCCGTCCGCGCCGGTGAGCGGGGTGACGATCAGCGTGCCGCCGCGCAGCGAGGAGGCGTCGCCCAAGGACGAGACCACCACGTCGATCGGCGAGCCGAGGCGGGCGAAGGGCGGCAACATGGCGGTAACCATGACGGCGGCGGTGTTGCTGGTCTTGATCTGATCGTCCGACATATTGCCGACGCCCAAACGCTCCAGCATCGCCTCGATGCTCTTTTCGGTGAACGGACTGTTGCGCAGACTGTCGCCCGTCCCGTTGAGGCCGACCACGAGCCCGTAACCGACCAATTGGTTTTCCCGCACGCCCTCGAAGGTCGCGATGTCCTTGATGCGGACATCGGACGCCGCGGGAAGCGCGGCAAAGAGCGCCATGAGGGCGGCGCCAAGACAGGCTGCGATACGCATGGAACTCCCTGCGGCTGTGAAGCGGGCTGCGAAGACCGGTATATCAAGAATTAAACATCGGAACAGCTAATTCTTCAACGCTATTTTCTAAACTAACCATGCTATCCTTGTGTATTGCTTGACCAGCCGAGAATTTCTTAGCATGATCTGTGCATCCGATCATGGATAATAAGTGACGGCCGCCCACCGGGAGAGCAGTGTGCATATTTATCTTTACGAGCCACGTTCGAATTCCTTCCGCGGGCTGCTGTCCGAGCTTGATGCCGCGCATTGGCAGACGGTGGCCGTGAGTGACGATTTCTTCGAGCGAGAACTCGACTTGCTGAGCACCGATGGTTACGCCGACCGGCCCGTTCTGCTGTCAGAGCAGCCGCGCACCGTCGAGCACATCTACCGGCTGCGCAAATCCGGCTGCCGCAATCCCATCCTCGTGCTGCGCGACCAGCGCGACCCCGAGGCGGCGATGGAAGCGCTGGATGCGGGCGCGGATGACGATATCGTCGGGCCGCTGACCGGCCCCGAGCTGCGCTCGCGGGTCAATGCGATCACCCGGCGCTTTCACGGTCATGCTGCGGGCTCGGTACAGATCGGCGACATCACCGCGCATTTCGATGGCCGCGACCCGGATGTGGCGGGCACCCCGATGCGCCTGTCGCAGCGCGAACTGGCGATCTTCCAACAGATCGCGCTTGCAGCGCCGCGCGTGGTTTCGAAGGCGGTGATTTATGATGCGGTCTATGGCATGTCCGAGGATCAGCCCTTCGACAAGGTGATCGACGTCTACATCTGCCGGATCCGCAAGAAGATCGAAGAGATGTCGCCCTCGGGCGATCCGCATATCCGCACGATCCGCGGCCGCGGCTACAAGCTGGCTCCGGGGGCCGAGAGCGTGCGGGAGGTCGAGACCCCCCGCCTCAGCCTCGCCGCATCAGGGCATGTAATTCAGAAAGCTCAGCTGGGATAGGCGCGCGGTGACGGTGTAGCTGGCCTCAAGCTGGGTCTGCAGCATCGTCACATTGCTCGCCGCCTCATAGGCATCCACACCATCAAGCTCCAGAAGGCGGCTCTTATACAGGGTCGCGCGGTCGGCGATGCGCTCGTTCTGCGCTTCGATCCGGGCCGAGGAGGATGACACCATGGTTTCGCTCTCCAGCAGGCCGCTGACGCCGGAGCCAAGCGTGCTGACCGCTTCGGTCATCCACGCGCCATAGGCCGCATCATCCTCGATGTCGGAGGGGTCCATGGTGGCCAGCATCGCGAGCCCCTTGATCACTTCGCGGAAGGCCTCGTCATTGGCCTGAACGCCGTAAGTGATGCTGATGCCATCGCCGATCGAGGTGCTGGCCTGGTCGTTGCCGACCGAACCATTGTAGATCAGCGACTGGAAATTGGTGTCCGCGTCGGCGGCGCTGTCGGAGAAGATCGCGTCGAACTGGGCCAGCGCCGCATCGACATCCGCGACCGACGTCAGGCCGCCCGACAGAATGCCTTCGAACACCGCTTCCGGCGAAAGACCGGTGTCGTCCTGAGCCGTGCTCCATTCCTGCAGCGCCGCTGCGGTGCCCGAGGTGCCCGAAAAGAGCGGCTGTCCGGCGTAGGTCTGCGAGGCCTGCGCGATCAGCGACACCAGCGCGCCCTTTGCTGCGGTCTGCAGCCCGGTGGCCGTTCCCGACTGGCTGTCGACGCTGCTCACGGCAAGATCGAGCACCTCCTGCACCGTCTCGCGCATCGAGTTCAGCGACTGGCTGGTCATGTCCAGACGCGAGATCATCACGGTGTTCACCGAGGATTGTGCCTCATCCTTGTCGATCTGCGAATTGAGGTTGAGCGCCTCTGCGGCGCTGACCCCGAGCGACTTGTAGATGTCCGACTTGTAGCCGGTGGAAAGCTCCTGCTCGGCGCGCGCCAAATCGTTGTTGAGCTCGGCGGCCTGATTGCGGCGCAGCAGGCTGGAGTAGAGCGTCGAAGGGCCGGTGCTGAGATAGATCATGGCGGGCTCCGGGATCAGAAGGATTCGATCAGGGTGTCGAGCATGCTCAGCACCGTGCTCATGACCTGAGCGTTTGCCGCATAGGCCTGTTCGATGGTGACCAGCTGCTGCAACTCGTCATCGACGTTGACGCCCATGAAGCCAAGGCGCGTTTCCTGCACCGTCATGGCACCCGCAGCGTAGGATTCGGCCTGCGTCTCGGCGTTGGCGCGGGTGCTGTTCTGGCTGGCGATCAGCGACGACATGTAGCCCGCGAGCGTGGCGCTGTCATCGAGCCCGACCGAGGAGTCGAAGCTGGTCGTGCTATCGAGCGCCGAGATGAAGGCATTGAGCTGCGTGGCGTCATTGGCCTCGCCCTCGGTGGTTGCGGCCATGCCGTCACGCAGCCGCCACAGCGCTCCGCCCTCTTCGGGAAGCACGGCGCTGTTGACCGCGATACGGCCAGCCAGCCCCGCTTCGACCGGATCGCCAAGGGCATCGCCAGCATCGGTAAACAGGCCCGCATCTCCGGCGCCGAGCGAGGCGTCGGCCTCTTCCATCACACTCACCAGAGCGCGCGCCACCTCGTCGAGCTGCGCGCTCATCTCGGGGATGATGTCATTATAGAGCGAGATTTGCCCGGCCAGAGAGCCTTCGGAGATTCCGCGCGCACCGCTGACGCCCGGCGTGATCTCGACGTCGCCCGCACTGAGCACGCCGGTGCTGGCGTCAAAGCTGATCTCGGTCGCGACCTCGCCCTGCAACAGCGCGGTGCCGCCGGTGGTGAAGATCTCGACCCGCCCCTTGGAGTCGGTGCGCAGGGTGAAGTCCATCTGCTCGGCCAGACTGTCGAGCTTGGCGGTCATCTCGTCGCCAAGCGCCATCTCTTGGCTGTCGCTCAGCTTGCCGCTGGCGATCTGTGCGTTCATCTCGGCCAGATCGGCCAGCGCCGAGTTGATGCCCGCGACGTCGGTATTGATCGCGTCGAGCGCCGTGTCGCTGGCCTCGCCGAGCTTTTCCGAAGCGCTGTTGAGCTGATCCGCCAGTTCCTGTGCGTCGGTCACCGCAGCGCGCTGCAACCCGCTGTCCGAAGGCGTGGCCGCAGCCAGCGACAGCGAGCTTTGCAGGTCGGTGAGCCGGGTCAGCAGGGTGCTGTCGGATTCCGTATCCCCCAGCTCCGAGGTGTAGAGCGACAGGCCGGTGGCGATCGCGTCCTGCGTGCCCGTGCGCGAGACCTCGTCGCGGTACTGGCCGTCGAGCGAGCTGCTGACGGCGCGGGTGATCTCGCTGACCGTGACACCGCCCGACGCGCTGCTTTCCATCACCGTCGTGCGCCGGGAATAGGCGGCGTTGTTGGCGTTGGAAATGTTGCTCGAGGTCGTTTGCGCCCAGCGGGAGGTGGTGCTCATCCCGCTGCGCGCCGCGTTGAGGGCCCCGGTAAGGCTCATGATGCGATCCTATCTGCCGTGCGTCAGCGTTTGAGGTTGACCGTTTCGTTCAGCATCTCGTCGGCGGTGGTGATGATCTTGGCGTTCGACGAATAGGCGCGCTGGCGCTGGATCAGGCTGGTCAGCTCCTGCGCGATGTCGACGTTCGATCCTTCGACCCCGCCAGAGGTCAGCGTGCCGGTCTCGCCGGTGCCCGCGGCGCTGAGGTAGAAGGCGCCGGAGTCGTTCGAAACCTGGAAGGTCGAGTTGTTCGAAGTGGCCAGACCGTCGGCATTGGCAAAGGTCGCCAGCGGCACCGAGTAGAGAACCTTGCGGTTGCCGTTGTCGAACAGGCCCCAGACGTCGCCGCTCTCGTCGAACTCGACGCTGGTCAGCACGCCGCTTTCCGCGCCATCGGCTTCCACCGTCATCGGCGTGTAGTCGCCCGCGAACTGGGTCAGCCCGTCGAACTCGTCCGGCGCGCCCAGCGACAGCGTGAGCTGCTGCGGCGTGTCGCCATTGTTGATCGTCAGGGACATCTCGCCGGTCGCGGCGTCGAAGGCAAAGGCGGCGGGCGCCGTGGCCAGCGAGGTGGCGTTTGCATAGCCGGACGGAGAGCCGGCGTTCGCGCCGCTGTTGTTGAAGCTCATGGTGACGGTGCCATAGTCGCCGTCGGTGCCCGAGATGGTGACCTCCCAAGTGTCGTCCACATCGGTGGGCTGGAAGGACAGCGTCAGCCGGTCAGCCTCGCCCAGCGAGTTGTAGAACTCGACCGAGGTGGTGAAGGCATCGCCCGGCTCGTCGACGCCGGTTTCCTGCGAGGGCAGCGTGCCGCTGATCGACACCTCGGTGGTGGCGGTGCCGTTGATGGCTTGGCTTGCGATGTTCACCGGCTCGAGATCGGAGAAGGTCGAGCGGTCCACGGTGCCCAGACTGCCGGTCTCGTCATAGGCATAGCCCATCAGATAGAGCCCCTGACCGTTCACGAGGTTGCCATCCTCATCCGGTGCAAAGCTGCCGTCGCGGGTGAACATGTTGCCGGTGGTGTAGCCGGTTTCGATATTCGAGTTCACCACGAAGAAGCCGCTGCCATTCACCGTGAGGTTCGAGCTCACCGAGGTCTCGGTGTAGCTGCCCTCGGTGCTGTTGGAATGGGTGATCGTCGTCGCCACGCCGGTGGATGTGCCGCCCGTGGCCGAGGTGGAGCCGGAGGTGACCATCTGCGCAAAGCTGCGGCGATAGCCGATGGTGTCGGCGTTCGCGATGTTGTTCGAGATGCGCTCGACCGCGTTCGAGTTTGCCGTCAGGCCGCTGACGCCGGCCGCCATCGCGTTGGAAATACTCATGTCCGTCTCGCCCCATTGGTCGAAGGTGAACCTATCTTCTCCAATCACTTAGGAGGCGCGGGTTTCACCATGGTTAAAATCATCTTTACTTGTGTTAATTCAGCGAGAGGTCGCTGAATCTTGCCTGACCTTGCCGGGGCGCGGTCAGTTCAGTTTGTTGACGTCCGGAAGAACGTCCAGCGTCTCCTGCGCCTTGTCGATCCGCGCCCGCGCCGTGTCTTCGCGCAGGGGCAGCAGCGCCGGTGCATCGGTGGTCAGCCCGCGCGCGATCTCGGCCCAGCCGGGCAGTTCGGTCAGGCTGGGAAACTCGCTGGCAAGCGCCGCCGCACGATCCGCCGCTCCGCTGCGGTGCTCCGACAGCAAGAGGCGGATGGCGTCGGGCAGCGGCATCTCCTTGCCTTCGCGCACATGCAGCGTCTCATAGGCCGCCGCCGCCGCGGGCCAGTCCTTGCGCTCGAAATGCGCCAGCGCCTGAAGCCGCAGGATCTGCGTCGTCTCACCGGCCCCGCCGCTGCTGTCCAGCAGTTCGGCGGTCTGGCCGGTTTCATCGAAATAGCGGGCCGAAACCAGATCGAAGCGTGTCTTCAAATCCGGATCCGTCAAGGTGATCGGCTGCAAAAGCAACGTCCCGAGGGCCTCGAACTGGCCGCCCGCCAGCAGGGTCTCGGCTTCCTTCACCTTGAGGCGCGATAATTGCCCCTCGTCTGCGGTGGTGATGCCCAGGTCCTGCGCCGCCGTAAGGTAGTCGTGAGTGGTGGCATATTCTTCGGCGGCTATCTTGGTTGCGCCAGCCTTGCGGAACGTGTCCGCAAACAGCTCGGAGGCCAGCGCGAAATTCTGAGTAAAGCGGAAGTAACGCGCGATGCGCGCGTGATCGGCCATGAAGCGACCGAGCGGGATCTCTCCCTCAGCGCCCTTGCGGTAAAGCTCTTCGATCAGCGCCCGCGCCTTTTGCTGCGCGGCGGTGGCCTGCGCGCTGCCGGGGCGGCGCGTGACGATGAGGCCATAGCTCTCGATGGCGTCGGTGGCCCGCCCGGCGATCACTTGCAGCGAGGCCAGTTGATCAAGCGTGTCGCCCTCGGAGGCATCGCCGCGCCACATCTCGGTTTCGAGCTTCAGCAGGCGAA
Organism: Salipiger sp. CCB-MM3; assembly: GCF_001687105.1. NCBI lineage: Bacteria > Pseudomonadati > Pseudomonadota > Alphaproteobacteria > Rhodobacterales > Roseobacteraceae > Salipiger > Salipiger sp. CCB-MM3. Next base: position 41,667 of record NZ_CP014598.1, on the reverse strand, counting down.
TGGCCTCGGTGGTGGCCAACGCATCCTTGGTCAGCCCCAATGTGATCAGCGCACGGCGCGCGCGATGTGCCCAGATGTCCTGCCCCTCGATCGCCTGCGTGTAGCTGTCGAAAGCGGCAAGCGGCTGGTCGGCGGATTCGGCGACCTTGCCGAGCAGAAAGTGATAGGCGGTGCCGCCCTTGAGTTCCGGGTAGCCCTCGAAAGCGGCGGCGATGTCCCGCGCAAGCCGCCATTGCCCGGTCTCGATGGCACAATCCAGAAAGCCCGGCAAAACCCGCGCCTGCACGGGCTTCGGGAAGCGCGACAACCGCGTGACCGCGTCGGGCAGAAGCGGACCAGCTTCGGCGCAGGCCGCGTCGCGAATATGCGAGATGGCAAGGAACAGCGGCTGATCGGGCCAGCCGGAATGCGCCGGATCGAGCAATGTGGCGGCGCGCTGAGTAAGCGGTCTGCCGCGCGGATCGATCAGCCCCAGCGCCAGCTCGAAAGACCGCGCCCGAAGCTCATGCGCCGGCGGCACGCCCTCCCCCTCCACCGCCTGCAGCACCGACAGACCCTCGGGCGACATCGCATGGGCAAAGAAGAACTCCGCCAGATCAGTCAGGGCGCGGGCCTGTTCCGGCTGACTGTCCCCGGCGGCGATCACCGCATCCATCAAACGCGCGCGCTCTTCGAGGAAAGGCTGCTCGGCGCGCTGACCGAGATAGAGCGCCGGAGGGTCGATTACCCGCGGCTCGGCAAGCAGCGCATGGGTGAACTGCGCGACCTGCTCTGGCCCTCCCCGCTCGGCGAGCACCGGGCAGGCGCAAAGAAGCAGGGCCATCACGGCCGCATGTTTCCCCACGAATGCACAAGAATAGCTCACCACTTACGCCTGTCTGGTCATCATTATGCTTGCGTTATCTTAGCAAACGCCGCATCATCAGCAAGAAAAGAATGGTCACGCAAACATTAATAGGCAATTTGCATGGATAATTCGATTTATGTCGCGCTTTCCCGGCTGACCGCGCTCGAGCGGCAGATGGACGTGACGTCGAACAACATCGCCAATGCCAATTCCACCGGCTTCAAGGCCGAGCGTGTGCTGTTCGAAACCTATCTGCAGAAAGACGACGCGGCGCTGGCCGGGGAAGGCACGAACTACGTGCTCGACCGCGGATCCTACGTGGACAACAGCTCGGGCGCGGTGATGCCCACCGGCAATACGCTCGACCTTGCGCTCAGCGGTGAGGGCTGGTTCGCCTATGAAACGCCGCAGGGCGACACGGCCTTCGGGCGCGACGGCGCCCTTATACTGGATGCACAGGGACGGGTGATCACCGCCAGCGGCGCGCAAATCCTTGATGCGGGCGGCGCTCCGATGGTGCTGCCTCCCGATCAGGCCTCGACCGTCAGCATCTCGGACGACGGGGTGATCTCGGACGCCGAGGGCGCGGTGCTGGGGCAGGTCGGCGTCTTCACCCTGCCTGACCGCCAGAGCCTTGGCCGCTCTGGTGGCGGCATGTTCGTGCCGCAGGATGGCAACGCCCAGTTGATCGCCGATGAGACCAACACGCGGGTGATCCAAGGCGCGGTCGAGATGAGCAATGTTCAGGCGGTGACCGAGGTGACCCGGCTGATCGAGATCCAGCAGGCCTATCAGCAATCGCTGAATTTGGTGCAGCAGGATGACGAGTTGAAAAAGGAAATGCTGACCCGGATCCGGAACAGCTGAGGAAGGGACGACCATGAAGGCACTCGGGATCGCCGCAACCGGCATGATGGCGCAGCAGACCAACGTCGACGTCATCTCCAACAATATCGCCAATGCCAACACCACGGGCTTCAAGGCGTCGCGCGCCAGCTTCACCGACCTGATCTACGAGAACGTCGCGCGCGAAGGCGCGGTGACCGCCGAAGAGGGCAACACCCGCCCCACCGGCCTCGACATCGGCCTTGGTGTGCGCACCGCGGGCACGGTTCGGCTGAACACCCAAGGCGGGCTGGCGCAGACCGAGAACCAACTCGACATGGCGATCGACGGGCGCGGCTATTTCACCGTGAACATGCCCGACGGCGCGCAGGCCTATACCCGTGACGGCTCGTTTCGCCTGTCCGCCGAGGGGCAGATCGTCAACGAGCAGGGGTTCGAGATCGACCCCGGGATCGTGCTGCCCGATGATACCGTGTCGATCGAGGTGAGTGAGACCGGCATCGTCAGCGCCTATGTCGGCGATGACACCATCCCGGTCGAGGTTGGGCAGTTGACGCTGACGACCTTCGTCAACGATGCAGGCATGCGCCCGCTGGGCAACAACCTGCTGGAGGCCACCGTCGCCTCGGGCGATCCGATCCCGGCGGTGCCGGGCGATGAGGGCGTCGGCATTCTGCGTCAGGGCTATCTGGAAAGCTCGAACGTCGACATCATCCGGCAGATCACCGACCTCATTCAGGCGCAGCGCGCCTATGAGATGAACTCCAAGGCCATCGAGACCGCTGATCAGATGATGTCCGCGGCCAACCAGATCAGGTAAGCCATGGCCCGCCCCGTTCTGCACCTCGCCGCGCTTCTGGTCGCGCTCGTGCTGGCACCGCTTGCCGCGCAGGCCGAAGACCCTGCGGTGCTCATCGAAGAGCAGGCCCGGATGAGCTGGGCCGAAGCGCTGCCCGCGGCGGCGGACCTGCGGGTGCGTTTCAAGGGCGCGCAGATCGAAGACGCCGAAATGATCTCGGCCTTCTGGATGGATCGGGACAGCGGCCAGTTTCTCGCCAATGCGGTTACCGATGAAGGTGTCACCCACCGGCTGCAGGGCTTTGTCGTCGCCACCCAAAGCCTGCCGGTGCCGATCCGCCGCCTGATGCCGGGCGAGCTGATCACCGAGGCCGACATCAAGATCGTGGACATGCCGCTGAGCCGTGTCGGCGCCTTCACCGTGACCAACCCCGACGGGCTGGCCGGGATGCAGGTGCGCCGGATGCTGGCGCAGGGCCGTCCGGTGATGACCCAATCGGTGATGCAGCCGCTGGTCATCGGCCGCGGCGACAAGGTGAATATTCTCTATGACGACGGTCGTTTGGTGGTCACCGCCCCCGGCCGTGCGCTCACCGATGCCCATCGCGGGCAGGATGTGCGCATCGTCAATCTCGTCAGCAACACCCCTCTCGTCGCCGTTGCGCGCCAAGAGGGGCTCGTGGAGGTGATCCGATGACCCCGCTTCGCCATGGCCTGATGGCCGTTTCCGCGCTCGGCCTTCTGGCTGGCTGCGGCAGCCCCGCTTTCGACCGTGACCCCGAAGTGAGCCGGGTCGGACTGGATCCGCAGACGCTGGCCGAGGCGCGCAGCGTCAACATCCCGATGCCGCCGCCCAAGCCCGACCGCATCCCCTACCGTGCCGAGGGTGCCTCGCTGTGGGAGCGCGGCTCGTCCGGCTTCTTCGGCGATCAGCGCGCGACGCAGATCGGCGACATCCTCACCATCCTCGTCGAAATCGAGGACGAGGCCTCGCTGAGCAACGAGTCGGACCGGACCCGCACGGGCGGCTCGACGCTCGGCTTCCCCAGCTTCTTTGGCTACGGCACGCAGATCGACAAGATCCTGCCCGGCGTCGGCCCCGACGATTTGCCCTCCGGCGACAATATTGTGGACATCACCTCGACCACCGGCGCCTCTGGCTCTGGTTCGATCGACCGCGAAGAGACCATCAACCTGCGCATGGCCGCGCTGGTGGTGCAGGAACTGCCGAACGGCAATTTCGTCGTCGCGGGCCGGCAGGAGGTGAAGGTCAACGAAGAGCTGCGCGAACTGCGCGTGACCGGCATCATCCGCCCGCAGGACATCGACCGCACCAACGCCATCCCCTACGACAAGATCGCCGAAGCGCGCATCTCTTATGGCGGTCGGGGCTCGGTCAGCCGCCAACAGACGCGCGGATATGGTGAAGACGTCATGGACGTAATCCTGCCGTATTGAGTGCGAAGTGGCCGGATTAACGCCGCTATTTGAGAAAACTCTCGCCCGAATCGTCGGCCATACCGGACCCTGACAGTAGAAACTGCGGGACTTCGTTATGAAGAAATCATACATCGCCCTGGCCGCGCTGCCCCTTATTTTTGGGGCCGTGGGCTATGGTGCCGGACAAGCTCTGGCCCCCGCTGCGCATCCGCAGGAAGAGCAGACGGCAGAAGCCGGCCCTTCCGAGGCCGAGCAGATCCTCGACGATCTCGCGACCGAGGCCCCCGCTCACGCCACCTCGCCCGAGGATGGCGGTGCGATCGGAACGCCGCAGCACAATGAGCACGCCGACAATGGCGCGCATCGGGAAACCGAGATCAAGGCCGAGGCCGAAACGCCGCCGGGCGTGCTGACCGAGGATCGTCTGGGCGATTCCAGTGTCGTGACGCTGGGCAAGATCAGCGTGCCGGTCTACCGCGCCGAAAGCATCACCTATGTGGTCTCGGAAGTCGGCGTCGCCATGCGTGACAGCCAGACCGCCGTCACCTTCAACGTGGCCGAGAACGCCTCGCGACTGCGCGACGCGATCCTGACCTCGATGCATCGCGCTGCAGACGGCCCGACGATGAAGGGCGTGAACATCGACACCGGTGAGTTGTCGAAAGCCCTGTCCGCAGATCTGAAAAAGGACTTCGGCGACGATGTCTCCGAAGTCCTCTTCCTGTCTTTGGTGAAGGCCGACGTGCCCCGGACCTGACGGTCCGGAGCGCGCGCCACATCAGAGGATTTCTTCGACAGCCCCCGCAAGCACGGTGTCGCCATTCTCCAAATGGAGCGTGGCGAGGCCGTCTTCATAGGTCATGCTGGCGACTTTCGCCGGCGCGTAGGTCTGCGAAGCGATGGTGTTGCCGTCGGTGTCCAGCGCCTCGACGCTCACCGTATAGCTGCCCGCGGGCAGCGGCAGACCTTCGTAATCCAACCCATCCCAAGTGACGGCCTGGCGCTCGGCCGATGAGGTCTCGAGCCCGGTGTAAGTCCGCAGCACGGTGCCATCCTCGGCGCTGATCGTCATCGTCACGCTCGCGGCGTCCGATGCCAGCGCATACGAAAGTTCCGCCGAAGCGCCATCGCTCTCCAGCGTCACCTCATCGGTCGCGGCCACCACCGAGCGCCCGATCAGCGAAAGCCCGGTGATCGCACCCATTGAGGCCAGCTGCGAGGCGATGCCTTCGAGGTTCGAGTTGGTCGCCACCGACTGTTCGACCTGACTGAGCTGCGCCAGCTGCGAGATGAACGTCGTGCTGTCCATCGGCTCGAGCGGGTTCTGGTTCTCGATCTGCGCGGTCAGCAGGGTGATAAAGCTCTCGTAGTCCTCGGAAAGCTGGCTCATCGAGGAGCTTGCCGAGGTGGTCGTGGTGCTTGTGGTGGTCGTGCCGAATGGATCAATCGCCATGGTGAACCGTTCCCGTCAAATCCTGATGTCCACGCTGCCCTCGGGCAGGCGGAGGGTTTCTGTCTGCGCCGCCTCGGCAAGGCCGGAGGCCTCGTCGCTCGCGGTCCCGTAAGTGATAAAGCCGCTGTCGGATCCGCCGCTGGCTCCGCCCTGCGCGCCGGTATCGCCGCCAAGGTCAGAGAAGCTGAGCGCGCCATCCTCCACCGCGTGCCCGGCGTCGCGCAGCATGGCGACCAGCCCGTCGCGGTCCGCGCGCAGCGCCGACAACACCGCCGCCTGATCGGCCCGCACGACCACCTGCATCTTGCCCGCCTCATCCGGTCCGAGCGAAATCTCGACCTTGCCCAGCCCTTCGGGTTTCAGCTCGACCTTGATCTGTCCATCGTCGCGCAGGTTGGCGCGGATTTGGCCCATGATCTCCTGCCCTTGCGGCGCCGCCATTTGCGGTGCGTTTCCAGCAAGCTGCGAGGCGGCCATGGCGCTCGCGGCGATCGGCATGGCCGACACCGGGGCCAAAGGCGTCGCCTGCGCCTGCAAGGTCGTGCTTTGCGCCATCCGTAGCTGCGCGTCCCCACCGCTCAGAGCGGCGGGAGCGAAGGCGGCGGCAGAGGTCTGCGCCGCACGTTGCGTGTCCGTGCCAAACTCCGGGGCTTCTTCGGTGCCGGTCTCTGCCCCCTGCTCGCCGGTTTCGGCATTTGTGTCCGCCGGCGTGTCCTGCACTTGCTCCGTGGCCAGGTCGGTCAGATCCGCCGCCGCCTGCGGCGCATCGGTGCCTTGCACCATCACCGCGCCGCGCAGCGGTGATGCGACCAGTTGGTCGAGCCCCACGAGAACCGGGCTGAAAGGCCGCGCAACCTCTTGCGTCATCTCCGCCGCCACATCCAGAACGTGGCTCAGCAGCACGGCAAGCTCCGCACCGTCGCCCTCGATCTCTTCGGAGCCGTCGAGCAGATCCTGCAGGTCCGACACGCCCTCCGCGAGCTGCCGCCACGGTGTCTCGGCCTCTTCGGTCTCGGCGCTTGCCTCAAGGGTCTCGGCCTGCGCATCGCCAAGGTCTGCCACCATGGCCTCGACCCGCGCCATCAGCGCCGGGTTCGCTGCCAGCTCAGCCCCGAGGCGCGCAAGAAGCGGCGCAAGGATGTCGGCGATCTCGGCGTCGCTCAGATCGGGATCGGCCAGAGCCGCCTCGGTCTCGGCCAGAAGATCGGACAGCGCGCCCTCCTCGGCCTCCTCCCCTTCCGTCGCCGCCTCGCCGTCGAGCAGCGCAAGCAGTCCGGCGAAGGGCGTATCGGCCTCAGCCTCCTGAGCCGTGTTCGTCGCATCGGTGGGCGTCGCCACGCCGATGGCACTGAGCAAATTGATCATGACAAAACGTTCCGTGAAAAACCCCGGTCAATAAGGTTGCGGCGCAGCCTCAGCATCGCTCGCTTTTCCACCTGCCGCAGCCGGTCCTGCGACACGCCGAGATCGCGCGCAATACTGCCGAAAGGTTCCGGATCGGGTTGCAGGCGGCGGCGGCGGATCACCTCGGCCTCTTCCGGGGTCATCGGGGCCAGCGCGTCTGCCAGAAGACGGGTCAGCATAGCTCGCTCGCTTTGCTGCGAGACAAGGTCTTCCGGCCCCAGTTCGGCGGAGACGAGGATGTCGCGGGGGCGCTGGTCTTCGTCATCGTCGCCGCCATCGAGCGCAACCATACCCTGCGTTGCAAGACGGATGAGCGCGCGCTCTTCTTCCGGCAGACGCCCGGAATGCGCATCGAGAAAGGTACGTGCCGGGATATCGATCACCGCCTTGATCCGCGACAGAGCGCTCGAGATGCCATTCATCACCCACCATGCCGCATAGGTCGAGAAACGCACCTCCTGCTTGCGGTCAAAGCAATCGGCGGCCTTGATCAGCCCCAGCATCCCTTCCGCTGCGAGATCCTCCAGATGCACCGGGTTGTCGGTGAACCGCGCGGCCTGAGACCACGCCTGCCGCGCATGAGAGCGCAACAGCACCTCCAGAGCCTTCCGGTCTCCGCTATCCTGCCAGCTGCAGATTGCGCTGCGTTCCTGCTCTACATCGAGGAACGGCTCGCGCATCGCCGCCTGGTACGTCATGGACATCATGAAGAAACGCCCAACTCATTCTTGCCTGCAAGAATAAGTAACCACAGTTCTTCAACCGGCGGAAGAATATAATGATTTATTGAAGGTTAAACCGGGTCGCGAGGCTGCTCTGCAACGGCACATCTTCGCGCTCGGGGGCTCCCATCACCGCACGCAGCATGGTCTCGGTGCGCCCGGCCCAATCGGCAAGACGCAGCGGCGTGTCGGACACCTGCAGCAGATCCGCCGGAACATCGAACGGATCCGGCGCCGAGAACCCGGGGTCCAGATCGGCGAGGTAGACGGACAGTTGCCGCTGCCAAAGGAAATCCGGGCGCGCGAACAGCGCGGGATCGGGCAGCAGCGAGCGACGGTCCGCCAGCCAATGACGCCCCAGGCAGCGGCCCAGACCAATGCTGAAGCGCTGCGCATCCACGCGATGCCCTTCCAGCCGCAGCGCGGCGGCACGGCGCGCCGCCGCATGCGCCATCAGGTAAAGCGCGTCGGTCTCATGCTCCATGGGCACGCCACCAAGGCTTTGCGCCAACAGCAGCGCCTCGCCCACAGCTTCACCCAGTTGCTCCGAAAAGGACCGAGATCCTTCGGGCAGCATCACGATCATCGTGCCATAGGGCACCTCGATCGGCAGTTCTTCGACCAGCACATCCCCCAGCGGAAGCGCTGGCGCAAGCTCAAGCTCATCCGCCATCACCAGCGGGCGCGTGCATGCACCACCCGCCTGCAGAACCGCCACGCGAACCGGCAGGATCGCGGTGAAGGCCGCCTGAAAGCGCGCACCATAGCCCTTGGCTGGCAGAGACACGCCGTCCCGCCAGATAAGTGTAAGTACATCGCCACTACGCATGATCGTTACCCGTGCCCCGTGAGTCTTTCCCCGAGTTCACAGTATGTTTTGAGAGGATCTCCGCATACCCACCAAATGTTAACCAAGCCGCTAGATATAGGTCTCTTGACGTTCTCAGACTCTATATGCGGGTGATGGCTAGGCTGCGTTAAAGCGCTGTAATTGCGCGATTCTTGATCAAATGGAAAGGGGAATTCGCCGATGCTAGCGCTTTCCACACCCTCGGAGTTTCCTTAACATATGGGAAATTACGTGTGGATATGCGGCGTAGTGCTGCAAATCGAACACTAGATATGGTGAAAATTTGCGCCGTCTTGGGGTGCTCGCCCAGAGGATTAAGGCTGCGCCGCGGCGGGATACTGCAATGTGACGCTGATACGGCGATTCTCCGGGGCGTCCGGGTGCTCGCCATCAAGCGGGGCAGTGTCCGCAAGGCCCGAGATCCGGCTGATGCGCGCCGGATTCACGCCGGTGTCGACCAGCACGCGGCGGGTGGCATTGGCCCGGTCGGCGGAAAGCTCCCAGTTCGAATAGGTGCCCGCGCGGGTGTAGGGCACCGAGTCTGTGTGCCCCGAAATGGTGATCTCATTGGGCAGATCGACGATGGCCTCGGCCACGATCCGCAGCAGATCGCGCGTGCGCGCCTCGATCCGCGAACTGCCGGTGGCGAACATCGAGCTGCTGTTCTTGTCGACGATCTGGATCTCGAGCCCATCCGCGCTGCGCTCGAACAGCAGGTTGTCCTGCAGCGCCTGAAGCTGCGGGTCTTCGGCGACGCGATCGGTGATGGTTTCCTCGAGCCGGTCCTGAGTCTCCTGCCAGTCCTGCTCGGCGCGCTCTACTTCGGCGGCATCGGCGGCGGCCTGCGCTGCGGCCACGCCATCGGCGACGCCGTTTTCGCCGGTGTTGATCGTCTGGCTGTCCTGCTCGCCCTCGGGGCGGCTGTCAAACTCGACCACCACTTGCGAGTCCACGTCGCGCAACCGGCTGTCGAAGACCGCCAGCGGGTTCTCCTGGCCGAAGCTGGGCAGTTGCACCGGCGTATGCGGCCCGTCGGTGCCGCTCATCACGCCATCCTCGGCTAGCACCATACCGTCGAGCAGGCCCTCACCCCGGCCCCCGGCCTCGGACAGGCTGGGCGTGAAATAGTCGGCAAGCCCGCGCAGCTTTTCCTCATCAGACGCGGCGAGGATCCAGAGCAGCAGGAAAAACGCCATCATCGCGGTCATGAAGTCGGCGTAAGCCACCTTCCATGCGCCGCCGTGATGGCCGTGACCGCCGCTCTCCTCGACCTTCTTGATGATGATCGCTTGCTCGTTCCTGCCTGCCATGGTGCCGTGTTACTCCTGCCCGGCCATTACGGCGCGGTCGTATTTCCCGAGGCCTGCCTCTTTGGCGTGGGCGGCCTTCTTGCGCGAGTAGCTCGGGGCCACCAGCGGAAAGTCTTCGGCCAGACCAAAGGCTGCGCGATATTGCGCTTCGGTCATGCCATGCTCGGCACCGAGGTGGCGCTTCAGCATCTTGAAGCCGCGGCCGCAGCACAGGCAATAGACCTTGTCTTCGGTCACCGCCTGATCGACCGGCAGAGCCGGACGCAGGCCGCCTTCGGCACTAGGCGCCGTGGTTTCGACCGGCGCTTCATGAACTTCACCGGTCAAGCGCCGGTAAAGGCTTACGATTTCATCCGGGCTCACATCGGGGCGCGAAGCGTATGCCGCCACGATACGGGCGACCATATCCTGAGAGTCGTCATGTCCGTTCATTCTACCATCCTGCCAATCGTCTTCTGCGTTCGCATCGCCGGAACCAGACGGTCTTCTGTCCGTCCTTGTCTGTACTTTGAGGTCCGTTCTTCATGTAGTCTGTTCTTGACCAGACGTGCCCGGCGACGGGGACTGCACTTTTACCTTACAGAGATTCTTGTCTCTCGGGGAATTTAACCTTCACACTCCATGTTTCGAGCGGCTTCCCGCCGGTCAATATAAGCCTTCGACGCAAGGGGAGTTTCCTCAGGCAGGCGCCATTTCTTGCGGTATTGCTCTGGGGTCATGCCCAATACTTCCTGCAAGTGTCGGCGCAACAAAGGTTTTTGCATTCCTGTTTCGCGGCAGACCAGCATCGAATATGACTCCTCGGAAAGCGGTGCCTCCTCGACCCGCCGCCAACGAAAGACTCGCGACAGAAACCCATGCAACACTTTACCCATTCCCTTGTCTCTTCTTGAGCATCTCCTGATGAGGCAAATAGGAAACTAAGGTTAATCTAGGTTGAACAAAAAGAGTTGACGTTGGTTCATGGGAATTTTTTTGACAAAACTTTGTCCGGGAGGTGACGCATGACCCAGCGTGCGTCATTTGCTGCGGTGGTGGAGCGCGATACCGCGCGCCGAAACGCATGGGCCGACCTGCTTGCGCTGAACGGGGCGCGGCGGGTGCTGCGCCGCGCCCGCCCCGCCGAAGCCCGCGATCTGATTGCGCCCGGCGTGCCGCTGACCGCGATGATTGTCGGGCTCTCCGCCCATGGCGCGCGCGACAACGACATGCTTGCGTTGATCGCTGGCGTCCGCAGGCACGCGCCCGATGCGGTGATCCTTGCGATTGACCATGGCAACCGGCCCCGCGGTGCCGCCGAAATCTTTGCCGCCGGCGCCGATGACGCGCTGCGCGCCGATCACGATCCTTCGGAGTTGCAGGCGAGGCTCTCGGTCCGGCTGCAGCGCGTCTCTCACACCGGGCAGCGCGCCGCACGCTTAGTGCAGCTTGGGCTGACGCCGCTTGAAGAACGCATTCTTGGCTGCCTGAACGCTCGGCGCGGAGAGATCATCAGCCGCCCGGCGCTCGCCGCCGAGGTCGAGGGCACCGAGTGGAGCTATGGCGACCGGCGCTTCGACGTGCATATCGCGCATATCCGCAAGAAGCTGGCCGAGCATTACGGCGATGCCCTGCGCGTGCGGACGATCCGTGCGCAGGGCTATGTTCTGGAGGGTGACGCGCCGCTTTAGGCGGCGCAGACCTTGCGCAGCGCTTCGAACGGGGCGCTCCAATCGCCCGCGCGCTGCTGACGATGCAGCGTCAGCACGCCGTACCAAGGATCGATCTCCGCCTCGCGGCCCCAGTACCACATACATTCCGAGCCGGTGGGCACCAGCACATGTGTCTCGGGATGACCCAGTGCGCCGCAGACATGGGCCGTGGTGTTGTCGATGGTGACCACCCGCTCGACCGCTGCACATTGCGCCGCGAAGCTCGCCAGATTGCTCATCTGGTCAACTTCGGGATCGGTGTAAAACTCCAGATCCGGTCGCACGGCCCGCGCCGCGGCGATCTCTTCGTCGGTGCGCCCATATTGCAGGTTCACCACAAAGGCGCCTTCGGGCAGCAGCTGCACCATCTCTTCCAGCGGCACCGAGCGCAGGTAGCCGATCAGGCTGCGCGCGGCCCAGGCCATGCCAAAGATCGGACGATCGCCCGCAAGCGCGGCATAGCGCTGACGGATCTCGCGCACCTTGCGCGGGTCGGGCCGGAGATAGCTGCCGCGGCGCGCCGCTGCCGGGTGGTCGGGAATGAAGCGCACCAAATCGCCAAGCGCGACGGCCTGCCCCTTTGCCGGGGTTTCGACGGTCACCCCGAGGTCGTCTTTCGCAACGACCTTCAGCCCCAGCGCGTTGCCGTCCAGCATATCAACCTGCCGCGGGTCCGCCGCAAAGATCACCTCGCAGCCCTCCTTCACCGGCAGCACGCGGGTCAGCGCCAGCAGTGCCAATTGGTCGCCGATACCCTGCTCGCCAATGAGCAGGATCCGGTCCTGCGCCATAAGGCTTTCTTTCTCCGAGTTCTCGGCGGGCACCGTCGCACGGTAGTTCGGCGTATGACGGCGGAAGTAGTTCGGCACACCCTCCTCGTAATCGCCCAGCGAGAAACAGAAGGTACCATAGGCGCGGGCGGGCTCTTCAAGCTCGGCCACCATATGCATCGCTTCAAGATAGGCGTGGCGCGCCTCGGTGTAATCGCCGGCATCGAGATAGGCGTTGGCGGCAAAGGCACGCGAACGGGCATAAGACGCCGGATCGGTGAACTCATAGCCCTCGGCCAGCTCGATCAGTTCCTGATGGCGCGACTGGAAGCGCAGCGCGCCCAGCAGAATCACCATCACCACTTCGCGCGCGCTGAACTCGCCCGCCAGCAATTCGCGCGCCCACACCTCGGCCTCGACCATACGCCCGGCGTGGAACAGCGCCGACAGCCGCGCCATCTTGCCCTGATCGGTGTCCGGGGACAGCTGGTAGCCGCGCTCGAGCCATTTCACCGACGCCGACTTGCCGTCCTCGGTTTCGGCAAGCTGCGTGCCGATCTCCAACGTCAGTTCCGGATCGTCGATCTTTTCGGCAATCGGCCCGAGCACTTCCACCGCTCTCGGCACGCGGGCGGCCTTTGACATCAGGCTCAGATAGAGCTTCATCATCGGAACTTCGCGGTTCCCGGCCTGAAAGGCTGCGGCCATGTATTTCAGCGTCGGCTCGGGCTCACCGCAGAGGAAATGCGACTTAGCCAAGCCCGTCAGCACTTCCATCAGCTTTGGCGCGGATTCCTCGGCCTTGGCGAAGAACGCTTTCGAGGTCTGCGCCTCACGCCGCTTCAGCGCCGCCATGCCAAGGATCACCCAAGGGTGGGGGTTGTCGGGGATCGAACGGGTCAGCGGCACGACCAATTGGCAGGCTTCCGGCAGCTGGCCCGCCTTGATCAGCTGATAGGCCTGATGGATCGCCAGAGCCGCATCGCCCCCCACCCCATAGAGCTTGGCCCCGCGGGCCGCGATGGCCCGCTTTTCCTTGCGCGAGAGGACTTGGGTGCTCATGAGCTCTCCTTCGGGATCGCGAAATATTCGGTGCTGCTTGCGGCGAATGTGCTGTCGGCGATGCGATACCCGGCCTTGCGGCACCAGCCTTGGGCAAAGCCGATGATGTTCTCGCGCAGGACCTCGATCCAGATCACCGGCCGGTCGCGAGCAATCAGATCCGCCGCGCCGGCAAGCACATCAAGCTCCATGCCTTTGGCGTCAATCCTGACGAGGTCGATCCGCTCTTTGGTCAGCAAATCGTCAAGCGCAGGCGCTTCGGAACGGCGCGCGGGGGCGGTCATCAGGCCGGTGCTGATCATCGGCATGGGCGCGGCGTCTGGCGCTTCGGCGGGGGCCGGGCGCAGCCGCTCCACCAGCGTGTCGAGGCCGTTCGCCGTGATGTTCTCTGCAAGCAACTGTGCCTCGGACTGCACCGGTTTGGGCTCGAGCAGGTAAATCTTCTCGGGCGCGAGGTTGCGCGCATACCAGACAAGGTGGTTGCCGACATTGCCGCCGACCTCGGCGATGCGCGGGCGCTCGGCCTTGACCAGCTTCTTGAGCTTGGCGAGCGACTCCGCGCCGTAGAAATGCCCCTCGACAAAGCTGTGCTGGATCGCATCTGCCGGGTCGGTCAGGCGCATCCGCACCGGAGTGCCCTGCCCGTCGTCGAACTCGGCCCAGACCGGGACCTGCGCCAACTGCGCCCGCCATTGCAGCGCGACCGCGCGGCTCCAGTCCGCGCCGGTGGCCGACCGCGGGCCGGTGGAATGCATGCCGCGCTTGTTGAGGAAGAAGATCTCTGGCCGTTTGGCGCAGCGCGCTTCGGCCCAGAGGCGGCAATAGAAATTATAGTCCTCGCCAGTGTCGAGCGCCGTGTCGAAACCGATCCGCGCCGCAAGGCCGGTGCGGTAAAAGCCGCCGATCTGCACCGCGTTGTAGGGCGCCACCGCCAGATACTCAGCGCGGCTGTCCAGCGTGGCGGGCTGACCCTCGCGCAGTTCCGGCTCCCCGGTGGGCTCCAGCGTGCAGATCAGCCCCCAGACCACGTCGAGCTCGGGCTCGGCGGCGATCACCCGGCCAAAGGCCTCAAACGCGTTGGGCGTAAGCACGTCGTCCGCGTCGAGAAAGAATACCCAGTCGATGCCCTCCGCCACCGCCCGCTGCAGCGCCTCGTTGCGCCGGGCCGAGCGGCCATAGCGGCCCGCCGTGTCATCCATCATGAAGTGATGAACCTCGGCGAACGGCCCCATGTCAAAGGCCTTGGCCTGCGCCACGGAGGGCGCGCAGACCTGCTCAAATAGCGCTTCGTGACCCGGACCGACCGGCGTGATCACCGCGCATTTCATTTCTCGGTTCCCGGCACAGTGTCGAAGGCGAGATCGAACATCGGCGCGTCGAAGGCCAGCGGCAGTTCCACCGCGTCCATCATGGTGCCGGTCATCAGCCCGGCCCCCACGAGCGCGGCCAGCGCCACACGCACCGGCGACAGGATGCGCCGCGACCGGGTCTTGCGCGGCGCCACAAGCGGCTGCGGCGCGATCTCTTCCGCCGCTGGCTCGGGCGCGGGCGGCGGCACGATGGCGCCGGGGGCGACGAACACCCCATGATCCGTCACCGTGACCTCTGCCAGACGCGGCGACGCGGCAAAGCGCTGGCGCAGCCCTGCGGGAAAGCGCGCCTCGGGGATGTCGATCACCAGCGGCTCACCGGCGCTCCAGCCCGCCACCGCCTTGCGCGGCAGGACGAAGCGCGAGAAGTCATCGCGAAACCCGACCTCTTCGACCAGCACGGTGCGGGCGGTGATCGTCACCAGTTCCGGTGCCAGCGTCACCCGCACACCGCGGTAGCCAAGGCTGATCTCGGCCTCGACGAACTGGCAATCGGCATCGCGCACGACCTCGGCGGAAGCATAGCCTTCAGGCATCTCGCTGGCCTGCGGCTTGCGGCGGCGCAGGGGCTTGGGCGCGGGCTCTGAAAAATGCAGCCTCGGGCGCCAGCGGAAGGGCTCCGCCGGTTTCGGCGCGGCAGCGACGGGCTCGGGCGCAGGGGCAGGCGCGGGACGCGCCTTGCGCTCTTTCTCGAAGCGGTAGTTGATCAGATAGTCTTCGGCCATCTCGGCAAGGTCATCCTCGCCCGCCACCAGCTTGAGCAGCTTCTGCTCGTCCGAAAATAGCACCCGGCGCGTCGGATAGCCCTCGACCGGCGGCACCACCGCAAAGCCGCCCTTCGGCGCATCGAGCACCGCCGCCGCCTTGCGCAGGACCGCGGCCCCCTCGTCGTGATGGTGCAACAGCATCTCGCAGGTGCCCGCCTCATCAAGGCACAGCGCCAATCCAATCTCTTCGGGCCACTCGGCGAAAACCGTGCGCAGCTCGCAGGCCTCGAAGAAATAAGCGAGTTTTTCGGCTTTCATGATCAAGGCCCCGAACAGTTCTTCGACTTCCTGATCTATTCTTGATTATACTTGAACAAAAGTCAAATTTACTTATGCTTGGACATGAGCACCGGCGTTTTCCGGCAACAAGAGCCCAAGCAGAGATCCCATCCATGACGTTGATACTCGGCCTCGCCCTCGTTTTCGGTCTCGTGTTCGGCGGGTTCATCCTGTCGGGCGGCAAGATGGACATCGTGCTGCACGCCCTGCCCTTCGAAGGCATGATGATCGGCGGCGCGGCGATCGGCTCTTTCGTGATCGCCAACAGCTTCTCGGTGATCAAAAGCTCGGGCAAGGGCATCGTGAAGGTGATGAAGGGCCCGCGGTGGAAGACCAAGGATTACACCGACCTTCTCAACCTGATGTTCGAACTGTCGCGCATCTATAAGGCCAAGGGCATCCTCGCGCTCGACAGCCACATCGAATCCCCCAAGGAAAGCGACATTTTCGCGCGCTACCCGCGTATCGCGGCGGATCACTTTGCCATCGAATTGATCCGCGACAGCTTCCGCATGCTGTCGATGCAGTTCGACGACAAGTACCAGACCGAGGATGTGATCAACCGCAAGATCAAGAAGCACCACCACGAGGCCATGGCCCCCGCCCATGCGATCCAGCAGGTGGCCGACGGTCTGCCGGCGATCGGCATCGTCGCGGCGGTTCTGGGCGTGATCAAGACCATGTCCTCGATCGACCAGCCGCCCGAAATCCTCGGCGCGATGATCGGCGGCGCGCTGGTGGGCACCTTCCTCGGCGTGTTCCTCGCCTATTGCATGGTGCAGCCGATCTCGGGCCGTCTGACGCAGATCGAAGACGAAGACGCCGCCTTCTACCACATCATCCGCGACATCTTTGTCGCCATGGTCGCCGATCATCCGCCCAGCATCTGCGTCGAGATCGGCCGCGGCAACATTCCCACCCGCATGCAGCCCGATTTCTACGAGGTCGAGGCCGCGCAGAAGGAACTGCCCGCCGCATGACGCGCAGCGCCGCCTTCGCCCTCCTTGGGCCCCTGCTTCTGGCGCTGCTCGCGGGCGGCGCCTTTGCTGCGGGCGCTCCGAAGGACGAGGCGGAAGAGGAAGACCCCGGCTTCATGTCGGCGGCGCGCGGCGGCACGTTTACCGAGATCCCCCCCTCCGGCAACGGCTTCCCCGCAGATCTGCTCGCGGCCATGCGGCGCAAGCTTGGCGGCGAACGCCCGGTGCCCGATGCGCCGGACGCGCCGGCTCCTGCCAATGGCCACTGAGGCCGTCCGCCGCCGCCTGCGCGCGCTCGAGGTGATGGAGCGCCTCAAGTCGCTCGAGACCGAAAAGCAGGCCGCCGAGACCGGCGCGATCCGTGCCCGCATGGACAAGCTCGAAAACGACAAGACCGCCCTGCTCGACCGGCTGTCGGGCGAGTCGCGCATCGACGGGCTCGAAGGCGCGCCCTATCTCGGGCGGTTCATCCGCTCCATCCGCGCCGAGGTCGACCGCATCTCCAGCGATGCCGCAAAGCTCGCACCGGAACTGGCCCGCTCCGAAGAAAAGCTTCGCGCCGCACTGGCCGAACAAAAAACCTATGAGATCCTGCGCCTCAAGCGTCTCGCCGAAGAGCGCCGCGCCGCCGAAAAGCGCGAGGCCGAAGCGCAGGACGAGTTGTCGCTGCTGCGCTGGCGGCGCTGATCGCGGCTGGACAAGCCCGACTCTGGGCGGGAAAAGCATTGGCAAAGCCATCCCGCAAGAGGACCCCATGCAGCAGCACGACATCACGGTGATCGGCGGCGGTCTCGTCGGCAGCGCGCTGGCGCTCGGGCTGGCCGCCGCGCGGCAGCGCGTGCTGGTGCTGGATGGCGCGGATCTTTCCGCCCGCGCCTCGCGCGCCAATTTCGGCCTCGTCTGGGTCTCGGGCAAGGGGCTCGGCAATCCGGCCTATGCGCGCTGGTCGTATGAGGCGGCCAAGCTTTGGCCCGCCTTCGCGCGCGATCTTGCGGCGCGCAGCGGTCTTGACGTGGCGCTCGACCAACCCGGCGGCTACAGCTTTGCGCTCTCGCCGCGCGAACTCGACGAGATCACCGCCGACATGACCCGGATCACCGAAGAGACCGGCGGCGAAGGCGCTCCATGGCGCAGCCTGTCGCGAGCCGAACTGCTGCGCGAGATCCCCGGCATCGGCCCGGATGTTGTTGGCGGGGCCCATAGCTCCGCCGATGGCCATGTGAACGCGCTGCGGCTGTTCCACGCCCTGCACCGCGCCGGGGCGGCAGCGGGCGTCACCTATCAGGCGCAGCGCATCGTCGAGCGGATCGAACCGCTGTCCAGCGGCTTCCGCCTCAAAGGCGCATGGGGTGAGATCACCACGCCGCGCGTCGTGCTGGCCGCAGGCACCGGCACGGAGGCGCTGGCCCCGATGGTCGGCCTGCGCGCGCCACTCAAGCACAGTCGCGGGCAGATCGTGGTGACCGAGCGCGTCTCGGGCCGCCTGCCGTTTCTCAGCGCGATCATCCGCCAGACCGACGAGGGCAGCGTTTTGATCGGCGACAGCGACGAGGGCGACACCGCAGAGATCTCCGGCAACCCCGAGATCGCGGCGCTGCTCGGCGCCCGCGCCATCCGCGTCTACCCGCCGCTGGCGCAGCTTGGCGTTGTCCGCAGTTGGACCGGCTTTCGGGTGAAGCCGCTGGATGGCGCGCCGATCTACGACCACTCGGCCCACCACCCCGGCGCCTATCTGGTGCTCTGTCACAGCGGCGTCACCCTCGCCGCGCTGCACGCCCTGCGCGTCGCGCCAAAGATCGCCGAGGGGGCGCAGCAGATCGGCCCTTCGGCGTTTTCCTCCGCGAGGTTCCATGTTCCGGCGTGATCCCCTGCCCCCCGAAGACACCATCGAGATCCTGCTCGACGGCGAACCCCTTGCCGCCCGCCGCGGCGAGACGGTGGCCCTTGCGATGCTGGCGGGCGGAGTTCAGCACTTCCGCGGCAGCGTGGTCAGCGGAGCGCCGCGCGCGCCCTATTGCCTGATGGGCGTCTGCTTCGAATGCCTCGTGACCATCGACGGCGTTGCCAACCGGCAGGCCTGCATGGTCACCGTCACGCCCGGCATGCGCGTCACCCGCCAGTCCGGTGCGCCCGAAATCCTCCCCAGCATTCTCCCAGAGGCGCCGCAATGAGCCGCACGCTGCCGGACACCGCCGAACTGGTGATCATCGGGGCCGGGCCCGCAGGCATGGCCGCCGCGCTCGAGGCGCGGGCGGCGGGCGTCGAGGTGCTGCTGCTCGACGAGGCCCCGGCGGCGGGCGGCCAGATCTGGCGCGGGATCGGCGCGGCCCCGGAGCCGCGCAAAGCGCTGCTCGGGCCGGACTACGCCAAGGGCGCACCACTGGCCGAAGCCTTTGCCAAAAGCGGCGCGCAGCATGTGCCGGGTGTTTCGGTCTGGGGTGTCATGCCGGAGGCCGAGGGCGGCGGCCGGATCGGGCTCACCCTTGATGGGGCCGCGCATCTGCTGACAGCCCGCGCGGTGATCCTCGCCACCGGCGCGCAGGAGCGCCCGCTGCCCGTGCCCGGCTGGACCCTGCCCGGCGTGATGGGCGCTGGCGCCGCGCAGATCGCGCTCAAAAGCGGCGGCCTGCTGCCCGAGGGGCGGGTGGTTCTGGCCGGGATCGGCCCGCTGCTCTACCTGCTCGCCGACCAGTTCCTGCGCGCGGGTCTGCGCCCTGCCGCGCTGATCGAGACGCCGTCCGAAACCCGCCGCACCGCGCTGCGCCACCTGCCGGGCTTTCTGCGCTCTGACGGGTTCCGCAAGGGCGCCGCGCTGATGGCACGGGTGCGCCGCGATGTCCGGGTGATCTCGGGCGCCGAGGCGCTTGAGGTGCGCGGCGAAACCCGCGCCGAAGCGCTGCGCTGGAAGCGGCGCGGGCGCTGGCGGGAGATCGGCGCAGAGATGGTGCTGCTGCATGCGGGCGTCATCCCCTCGCTGCATCTCGCCGCCGCCGCGGGCGTTCCGACCCGCTGGAACCCGGTGCTGCGCTGCTTCGAACCCGAGGCCCGCGAGGATGGCAGCACCGCACTGCCCGGCCTCTTTCTTGCCGGGGATGGCGCGACGATTGGCGGTGCCGACCGCGCCCTGCCCTCCGGGCGGCGCGCCGCACTGGCGGCGCTGGCGCATTTGGGTGCCCCGGTCGATCCGTCCCGCCACGCCGAAGCGCTGCGCGCATGGCGCAAAGCCGATCTTGGCCGCGCCTTCATTGACCGCTGGTTCGCCCCGCCGCCCGCTCTGCTCGCCCCGCGCGGCGACACGCTGGTCTGCCGCTGTGAGGAGATCAGCGCCGAAGCCATCCGCGAGGCGGCGCGGCTCGGCGCACCGGGACCGAACCAGATCAAGACCTACCTGCGCTGCGGCATGGGCCCCTGTCAGGGCCGCATGTGCGCCACCAGCGTGACCGAGATCATGGCCGATGAGACCGGACGCGCGCCGTCCGAACTGGGCCATCTGCGGCTTCGCACGCCCGTTCGCCCGCTGCGCCTTGGCGAACTGGCGCAGCTACCTGCGGGCCGCGCCGCACAGCAGGCCGCACTGGGAGATCACCCGCTGCCGCAGACCCCTTTGCCCGGTCTCGCGAGCCGAAAAGACCAAGGGTGACGTAGCGGCAATAAGGCCACATCTCCGCCCCGCATTCGCGCATGGGTAGATACAGAATTGCTTTTTTCACGCGGCTGTGAAATCCTTTTGACAGGGATTTCGCACCGCGAATTAACTCAGCGAAATCATATATTTCTAGATCATGTTTCTTGCGAGTTCCGCCTCGGCAGCGCGCGAAATCCATCCCGGGCCGACGCTTTTCAAAGTCAGAGTCACCTCAGGAAAGAGGATATTTCCATGCCCCTGCGCCCGTCCCTTCCCTTCTGCCTGATTGCCACCAGCCTCGCCGCCACCGCCCTACCGCTCGCCGCCACCGCGCAGCAGGGCGGGCCGCAGTTCAGCTTTGGTCTGACCACCTATGCGGATGCGGCCATCGAGGGCGACGCCGATGACGACGGGCGCTACAGCTGGCGCGCCGACATCAAGATGTCCTACGGCGAGATCTGGGACGGCGGCTCGGTCAGCGCCCATCTCGAATATAACGATGGCGACGATTTCGTCGGCTTCGGCGAGGGCGGGGTGATCTGGCCGACCAACGTCTTCGCCGCGCTGCCGCGCGCCACCGCCAATGAGAACACCACGCTCTCGCTGACTGTGACGCAGCAGTTCTCGCCCAGCACCAACCTGACCTTCGGCAAGTTCAACGTCATTGATCTGGCCGAGCAGACGCCGCTTATCGGCGGGCAGGGACAGGGCGGCTTCCAGTACACCGGCCTTGCGGCGCCCGGCAACTTCGTGCTGCCGCCCTATGTGTTCGGCGGCATGCTGGCGGTGAAGACCGATCCGATGATCTTCTCGTTCTTCGTCTATGATCCGAACAACGCGCAGGGCGAGGATTTCTGGGACAATCTGTTCGACGATGGCGCGGTCTATAACGGCACGGTGACCTTCGCGACGGCGCTCAATGGCCAGCCGGGGTTTTACAACCTCAACCTCGTGCATTCGACCAAGAAAGGCACGGACTATGAATCGCTGCTGCTGTCGCCCGATGACGACAGTTTCGCCGGCAGCAAGCAGGGCGTGAGCTATGCCGGGATCAGCTTCCAGCAGTACCTCTGGAGCAACCCGCAAAACCCGATGCAGGGCTGGGGCGTCTTCGGTCAGGTCGGCTTTGGCGATGGCAACCCCAACCCGCTCGATGCGCTCTATCTCGTCGGCGTCGGCGGCAACGCCCCCTTCGCCGGGCGTGAGAGCGACCGCTGGGGCCTCGCATGGTCGCGCTACGACTGGTCCGACAAGCTGGGTGAGGCGCTGGATGCCTATGGCGTGAACCTGCAGGACGAATGGGCGGTCGAGGCGTTCTATGAGGCGGCGCTGAACGAGAACTGGCGCTTGGGCGGCAACATCATGCGCGTGCAGCCGAGCTTCGAGAGCTTTGACGATTACACCCAGATCGGCTTCCGCCTGCGCGCCACGTTCTGATCCTGCGCACCCCACAAAAAAGGCTGTCCCCGCGGGGACAGCCTTTTTCGCTGCGCCTCAGACGAAGGTGAAATTGCGCGCGGCGTTCACGTCGGCAATGCGCAGGTCGCCCTGCAGAAGCAGGCTGCCTTGGCTGCCGAAGCGGACGGTGATCCCTGCGTCGCTGGCGCTGAAGGCGATATCCGACAGCGCGTTGATGCCCGGCAGGTCCACTTCGATCACGTCCTTGCCCGGAGTGAAGTCGGTGATCACGTCACCGCCCGTCAGATCACCTTCTTCGAGCACGAAGATGTCGCGCCCGGCCCAGCCGGTGAGCGTATCCGCCCCGGCCCCGCCCGAGAGGCTGTCGTTGCCCACCATGCCGTTCAGCTCGTCGTCGTCCTCATTGCCGGTCAGCGTGTCGTCGCCTTCACTGCCCACCAGCGTGTCGCTGCCTTGGTTGCCCGAGATCAGATCGGCGCCATCCCCGCCCTTGAGATAATCGTCGCCGCCCCAGCCGAGCAGCTGGTCGTCGCCGTCGCCGCCATTGGCGCTGTCGTCGCCCTTGCCGCCGGTGAGACGGTCATCGCCCGCAAGCCCCGAAAGCGTGTCATCCTCGGCGCCCCCCTCCAGCGTGTCGGCCCCGGCGGTGCCGGTGATTTGCTCGCCCGCGCTGCCGCCGGTCTCGGGCCCGGTCACATCGACACCCGAGGTGTCGAAGCTGATTTCGATCACCTCGAACGGGTCGAGCGTCACCTGCACCGTCGTACTGTTCACCGCGATATCGGTCAGCTCGGCGCGCACGTCGTTTTCGTTGATGTAATAGCGCTGCCCGTTGACGAGGAGGCTGTCGGCCTCCTGAAAGCCCTCGCCCGGCACGTAATGCACGCCGTCGCTGGAGTTGGCCGAGAAATCCGCGCCGATCTTCACCGCCGAGGCGGAGGTGTAGCCCGGCACCAGCGCCCCGAGGTCGAGCTCCAGCTCGATGGTGTCAGTGGCGCGCGAGGCAACGTAGACCACGGTGCCGTCCTCGGACTGCCATGCGTGGAAGGTGAAACTGCCGTCCTCGATTGAAAGGTCAGTGTCCAGAAGTTCGAGCCCCGGCAGGCTGGAACTCATCAGATCGAAGGTCGCGCCGTTGATCGTGTTGAGCACCCGCCCCTCGGCATCGGTGATCACATCCTCATGCTGCTTGCCTGCCAGATCGGTCGGCGTGTTGTGCTGCACCGGCCAGACATGCGCGGCGTCCACCCCCAGCTCGTTCATGGTCGAAGTCATCTCGACCAGCACCGAGGCCGAGCGCAGTCCGGTTTCGGTGGTGTCTGAGGTGCGCACGTTCCATTCGGTGATGTAGAGGTCGAGGTCCTTGTCAAATTCCTCGTCCCAGACGGCATAGTCGCGGTTGATGAAGTTCATCTCGCCGCTGGTGCCTTCGAATTCGGTGACCGTCTTGTCGTAGTAGTAATGCTCGACCACCCCGTCGATCGCCTCGCGCGCCTCGGTGCCAAGCTGGTCGATGATGGTGCGGTTGGCGTCCTGCACGCGCTGCAGATAGGGCCGGTCATCGACCGAGACATGGTATTCCGAGCCGGAGAACGGCGAGGCCATCTGCACGATGATGGCGGCCTGATCCTCTTCGCCAAAGCCCGCATCCTCCATGCCGCGCGCCAGTGCGACGGCGGCGACATCGGCCTTCGAGCCATAGGCGGTCTCCCCCATGCTCCAGTATTCATTGCCGATCTCGAAGGCTTCGACCACATCGCCGTAATCGGTCATGACGGTCTGCGCAAAGCGCGCGATGTCATCGTCCAGCGCGTCGAACTCAGCCACGCTGTAGTTCTTGGTGGGCAGCACCAGCGTCACCTGCGCGCCATTCTCGCGCGCCCAGTCGAGCATGTCGGTGACTTCCTGCCGCAGCGCCCATTCGCCGTCCGAGCGCTCCATTTGCAGAATGTTGAGGAAGCCGTCGCCGTCCTCTTCGAGATCGCCGCTGTCGCCCTGCCCCGCCGGGAAGCGCAGGTGGGTGATGTCGAGCGCATCCGCCGCCGCGCCGAAATTGTCCAAAGGCAGGCCGCTCTCGGTGTTCACACTGAACACGAGGTTGCCGCCGAAGAAAGCGCCATCCAGCGTCTCGCCCGTGCCGGTGGCGGCGGTGACGGAAATATGCGTGCCCTCGAAGGCGGGCGGCGCGGCGGCCAGCGGCGTCACCTGCGCGAGATTGCCCAGCCAGCCGCGCGGATCGCCAAGGCTGTCCGCATCCACCCCGTCGATCACCGCCAGCACCGTGCCGTCATAGACCAGCGCCGCGCCGCTGCCATCCTCCGCCGAGGCGACGGTCAGGTTCTGATAGGCCTCGCCCGCAGAAAGCGCGCTCCCATCCGGCAGGATCAACGTGATCAATTCCGGCCCTCCATCGTTGCCTTGCAGATCATAGGTGTGCAGCGTGAGCGGCGTGAAGTCCTCATCGCCCTGCGGCACCACCAGCTCATAGCTGTCATTGCCCGCGGCCCCTGCAAGGTGATCGCCCGCATCGCCGCGCAGCGTGTCGTCGCCCGCGTTGCCGACCAGCGTATCGCCCACCGTTTCCGCCCCATCGGCATCGACACCGCTGACGAAATCATCGCCCGCCTGACCATCGAGATAGTCGCCGCCGCCGAGACCCTCCAGCGTGTCGGCACCGGCGCCGCCGAAGAGCTCGTCGCGCCCAAGACTGCCGGTGAGCGCGTCGTCGCCGTCGTAAAAACCGGTGAGCGCCGGGGCGAAGTTGCCGATCCAGACGGTCTCGTAGAACAGCTCCTCGGCGGTGTAGCCCTCGATCACCGCGACCACATCGCCATTCATGAAAATCCCAGCGCCGCTGCGGTCGGGCATGTCGCCGATGCCCGCCGCAAGCGTGCCGTCGAAGAAAGAGGCGCGCGGGATGATCTCGCCTTCGGGGGTGACGAAGACCACGCGGTCCGGCACGTCCTGCTCGGTGAAGCGGGTGAAGTCGAGATCGGTGATGGTGACCGGCGCCGCCCCCTCTTGCCCCACCGGCACGATGAAGAGATCGGCGTTGGCCCCGCCGGTCATCACGTCGCCGTCGTCGCCCCAGAGCACGTCGATCCCGGCGTCGCCGTCAAGCACATCGGGCGCACCGAGCGCATCGTCGAGGAACAGCAGGATGTCGGTGCCCGCGCCGCCCTGCGCAGTGTCCGAGCCCTGCGTGCCGACGATCTGGTCATTGCCCTCGCCGCCGATCAGCAGGTCATTCCCAGGCCCGCCGTCGAGACTGTCGTTGCCGCTCCTGCCATCAAGGGTGTCATCCCCAGCGCCGCCCTCCAGCGCGTCGTCGCCCTCGGAGCCAAGGAGCAGGGAAATATCTTCCTCGCTGTCCTCGGGCTCGGGCGTGTCGTCATCGCTGGAAGAGGGGCTCGCGACACTCCATGCCAGCGCGCCGAGAAGGAGGGAAAACAGATACAGCGTGGGCATATGACTTACCGTAGAAAGGCCGCCGAACCCGGCAGGACAAAGACCCGGAACAGCGGTCTGCTGCCTCCGAGAAGAAAATCCCCCAGAGCTTAGACCGCAATTTCGCCATATTCTCTAATTTTTTGGAAACACTTCGTTTCGCGTTTCTGTATGCGTGGGCCGCAAACGCAAAACGCCGACCCGCGAAGGGTCGGCGCTTGCCTTGTCTGTCTGCTGCCCGCGCTCAGATCAGCGCGCGCGGGATCGCCTCGTCCCATGTCTTGGCAAACACCTCTTCGCCGTTCAGCGTCACGACCATGGTGGCCTTGAGGAAGAAGGTCTCGGCGTCGCAGGTCATCTCGCCATCAAGCAACGAGCGGGTCATCCAGCCGTCGCGCCCCATCTCATAGTCCTGATGCAGCTTGTAGCGCGCCGAGGTGGGATCCTCGGGATGGATGGTCAACTCGCGGCGCAGGCTGTGCGAGAGCACCGTGCCGATCTCGTCGAAGCGCAGCACCCCCTCGCCGAAGAGCCCGCCCTCGCCGTTCGTCACATAGGTGACCTCGCCGGTGAGATAGTCGGTGGTCACGTGGCGCTCGAGCTTGGCGGGCCGGATCATGGTGATCGGGCAGGCCGGACCATGCGCCGGAGGTTCGAAGCCGGGATGCGCATCGCCGCCCGCGCGCTGCGGCAGATGCAACAGGCTGCGTGCGGTGTCGATGGTCAGCGTGGCGGCCTCGGGCGCGGGCCAGATGATCGGCCAATAGGCGGTGCCCACCGAGATGCGCAGCTTGTGGCCCGCGGCAAAGCGGTGGCCGCAGGTCGAGAGCTTGACCTTCACCGTCTCGAATTGACCCGGCACCAGTGCCTCGGGCGTCTCATGGCCGTTGCGGTGCGTGAGGTTCAGCACCTGATAGCTGACGCGGGTGACCTTGCCGTCGGGGGCAACGTCGCCAAGGCGCACCACCACCTGCGCCACCGGTTTGTCGGAGGCGAGATGCAGGTCCAGTTCGGGCACGCCGAGGATTTCCAGATCGTCCTGCAGCACCTCGGTCTCGAACACCAGCGCGCCGCCATCCTCGATGCGCTGGTCGGCGGGCATCTCACCCGGGCAACCGACGCCCATCCATTCGCCCGAGGCAATCCCGTGGCTTTGCGGCGAGCGGATCGGCAGCAGCCCGCCCTCTTCCGGTGCATCGATGAGCGCGCCGCCGGGTGTCAGATGCATGGCGCGCATCGGCTCGGCGAGGGGCCAGTCGGAGCCGACCCAACGGCCCGGCTGATCGGGGCGCGAGGTGTCGGGCGCGATGGGATCGTTGATGTAGGCGCGCAGCTTGGGCTCCTCCATCACGCCGCTGTCCTCGCCCTTGAGCCATTGGTCCCACCAGCGCACCGCCTCCTGCAGGAAGCCGATCGCCGGGCCAGGCACGCCGTCTTGCGGGTAGACGTGCCCCCACGGCCCGATGATGCCACGGGTGGGCACCGAAAGGTTCTCGAGCAGGCGCGGGACGGAGTTGGTGTAGCTGTCGGCCCAAGCGCCGACGACCATCACCGGGCATTGGATCGCCGCGTAATCCTCTTGCACCGAGCCGTGCTTCCAATAGGCGTCATAGCTTTGGTGCTCGGCCCACATCGCGGGGAAGAAGGGCAGCGTTTCCAGACGCTTCTGCCAGTCCTCGCGCCAGCTTTCGCCAACCACTTCGGGATCGAGCGGACGAGCCTGATAGCCCATCATGATCGAGCCCCACCAGAAGTTGTCGTTCAGCAGGCAGCCATTCATAAAGTGAATGTCGTCCTTGAACCGGTCATCGGTGGAGTAGCAGGTGATGATCGCCTTCAGCGCCGGAGGCCGCCGCGCCGCGACCTGCAGCGCGTTGAAGCCCGACCAGCTTTTGCCCATCATCCCGACGTTGCCGTCGCACCAGTCCTGCGCCGCGATCCATGCGATGACCTCGCAGGCGTCGTCCTGTTCCAGCTCGAGGTATTCGTCGGCCATATGGCCCTCGGACTCGCCGGTACCGCGGATGTCGACGCGCACAGCGGCATAGCCATTCTCGGCGAAATAGCCGTGCATTGCCTCGTCGCGGCCACGGGTGCCGTCGCGCTTGCGATAGGGGATGTATTCCAGAACCGCCGGAACCGCGTGGCTGCGGGCGCCCTCGGGCAGGAACAGCCGGGCGCTCAGGCGCGTGCCGTCGGCCATGGGGATCCAGACGTGTTCGATGAATTCGGTGGCCATGATGACTTCCGTTTATCGTGTGTATTCAGATGTGTGTTCGGGTCAGGACGCGCGGGCGGCCAGCACCTTGTCGAGCCACCCACGATCCAGCTGCGGCACCGAGTCCAGCAGCTTGCGGGTGTAGGAATCGCGCGGCGCGTCAAACAGCGTGGCGGTGTCCGCCTCTTCGACGATCCGGCCCTTCTGCATGACCACCGTGCGGTCAGCGAGGCGGCGCACCACCGACAGATCGTGGGTGATGAAGAGGTAGGTCATGCCAAGCTCGTCCTGCAGCTTGCGCAGCAGGCGCAGGATGTCCTCGGCGACCAGCGGATCGAGCGCCGAGGTGACCTCGTCGCAGATCATCAGATCAGGCTCTGCGGCAAGCGCACGGGCGATGCAGACGCGCTGTTTCTGCCCACCGGACAGGGCACCGGGCAAACGCCCGGCCATCTCGGCGGGCAGGCCGATCAGATCCAGAAGCCGCGCGACCTTGTCCCGTTGCGCCCTGCCCTTCAGCCCGCGGAAGGTCTGCAGCGGGCGGCCGATGGTCTCGGCTACGGTCTGGCGCGGGTTCAGCGCCACGTCGGGAAGCTGATAGATCAGCTGGATGCGGCGCAGCAGATCCGGGCCGCGCTTGCGGTAGCTTGTCGGAAGCGCCTGTCCGTCGAACTGCACCTGCCCCGCCGAAGGGGGCAAAAGCCCCGCGACCAGCCGCGCCAGCGTGGATTTGCCCGAACCGGACTCGCCGACGATGGCGACGGTCTCGCCGCGTTTCACCGACAGATCGACGTCATGCAGCACAGGCGTCTTGCCGTAGGCGGCAGAGACGTGATCCACCCGCAGGATCTCTTCGCCGGTACGGTGATGCGCCCCCGCCTCGGCGTTGAGGCTCGCTTGCCGTTCCGAGACCAGCCGCTGCGTGTACTCCTCGCGCGGGGCGCTCAGGATCTGCTCGGTGGTCCCGGTCTCGACCTCGGCGCCGTGGCGCAGAACCATCAGCCGGTCGGCGACCTGCGCGATCACCGCGAGATCATGGGTGATGTAGAGCGCCGAAGTGCCGTATTTGCGGATCGTCTCACGCAGCAGCAGCAGCACCTCGATCTGCGTGGTCACGTCGAGCGCCGTGGTCGGCTCGTCGAGCACGAGGATGTCGGGCTTGCAGGACATGGCCATGGCGACCATCGCCCGCTGCAGCTGCCCGCCAGAGACCTGATGCGGGTAGCGGCGACCGAAGGTTTCGGGCTCGGGCAGGCCGAGCGCGGTAAACAGCTCGATCATCCAGGCGCGGGCCTCACCGGCGCTCATCAGGCCGTGCCGCAGCGGGCCTTCCATGATCTGCCGTTCCAGCCGGTGCGCGGGGTTGAAGGCCGCCGCCGCGCTCTGCGCCACATAGGCGATGCGCGCGCCGCGCACGGCCTCGCGCTCGGACCTTGTTGACGACGCCAGATCGTGGCCCGCCAGTTCAATGCTGCCGCCGGTGATCCGGCAGCCGCCGCGCCCATAGCCCATCGACGCAAGGCCGATGGTCGATTTGCCCGCGCCGCTTTCGCCGATCAGGCCGAGGATCTCGCCTTGCTCGAGGTCGAGCGACACGCCATGCAGCAGCTCCACCCCCTCGGCGGTGGCGACGCGCAGGTCGCGGATACGAAGGATATCGCTCATCGGTTGTCTCCCTGCACGGTGGTGTGGCCGGCCAGCAGCCAGTCGACGGTGAGGTTCACCCCGATGGTCACCAGCGCGATGGCGGCGGCGGGGAAGAGCGGCGCGTAGAGCCCGTAAAGGATGCCCTGCTGGTTGTCGCGCACCATCCCGCCCCAATCGGCGAAGGGTGGCTGCACGCCAAGCCCGAGGTAGGAAAGCCCCGCGACGAAGAGGAAGGTGAAGCAAAAGCGCATGCCGAACTCGGCCACCAGCGGCGGCAGCGCGTTGGGCAGAATCTCGCGGCGGATCATCCAGCCAAGGCCTTCGCCACGCAGGCGGGCGACCTCTGCGTATTCCATCACGTTGATCCCCTGCGCCACCAGACGAGCGAGGCGGAAGACGCGGGTGCTGTCGAGACAGGCGATGGTGACGATCAGCACCGGCAGCGACGAGCCGAGCGCCTGCAGCACCACCAGCGCCGAGATCAGCACCGGGATCGACATGACGGTGTCGACGACGCGCGACAGCACCAGATCAAGCCAGCCGCCCCGGATCGCCGCAAGAATGCCGAGCGGCACGCCGATGGCGAACGAGAGGCACACGGCGGCCAGCGAGATGCCGATCGACATTTGTGCGCCATAGAGCAGACGCGAGAGCATGTCGCGGCCGTTCTGATCAAAGCCCAGCGGATGGCCCGGCTGCGGCATGTCGAAGGGCATGCCGACGATCTCTTCCTGTCCGAAGGGCGCGAGGATCGGGCCGAAGAGGAACAGGATCGCATTGGCGGCGATCAGCGCCATGCCGATCCAGCCGGTCAGCGGGATATTGGAAAGACGGCTCATCTTACGCCTCCTTTCCGCGCGGGTGGCGCAGGCGGGGGTTGAGCGCGATGGCGGCGATGTCGGCGATCATGTTGAGGATCACGTAAGCGGCGCCAAAGATCATCGCGGCGGCCTGCACCATCGGCAGATCGCGCTTCGACACCGCATCGACCATGAAGCGGCCCAGCCCATTGTAATTGAACACCGCCTCGACCAGCACGACGCCGGTGATCAGATAGGCGATGTTGAACGAGACCACATTGACGATCGGCGCGGCGGCATTGGGCGCGGCATGGCGCATGACCACGCGGCCATTCTTCAGGCCCTTGAGGAAGGCGGTCTCGATATAGGGCTGGTCCATGACGCCCAGAACCGTTGTCCGGGTCATGCGCAGGATCTGCGCCATGGTGACCATGACCAGCACCAGCATCGGCAGCGTGGTGGCGTTGAACCAAGCGGCAAGCCCCATGCCCTCGTAAGTGTCGGCAAGGCTCGGCAGCCAGCCGGTTTTGACCGACAGCCAGAGCACCAGCAGCAGGCCGAGAAAGTATTCCGGCAGCGACACGAAGGCGAGCGCGGCGATATTGGCGGCGCGGTCAAAGATCGTGCCACGCTTGGCGGCGGCGAGAATGCCAAGGCCCACGGCCAGCGGCACGGCGATGACCCCGGCGTAGGCCGCCAGCGCCATGGTGTTCCAGAAGCGCGGCCAGAGCAGATCCGCGACCGGCTGGCCCGACGCCATGGAGCGGCCCATGTCGCCGGTGAGGATGCCACCCAGCCAGTCAAAGTAGCGCTGCAGCGCGGGCACATCGAGGCCCAGCTCACTGCGCAGCGCGGCGAGGGACTCGGGCGTGGCGCTCTGTCCGAGGATGGCCCCGGCCACGTCGCCCGGCAGGATCTCGGTTCCGGCAAACACCAGAACCGAGACCAGCCAGAGCGTCAGCAGCCCGAGGCCGGCACGTTTTGCGATCAGCGAACCCATCAGGCGTCCAGCCAGACCTTTTCGGCCATGCGCGCGCCCATCAGGTTGAACATCGCATGGGGTTTCACACCCTTCACGTCCGTCGACACCGCGTCGAGGTAGTCGCCGAACATCGGGATCATCGCGCCGCCGTCCTCATGGATCAGCGCCTGACACTCCCAGTAGATCTCGCGGCGCTTTTCCTCGTCGAGCAGCGCGCGGGCTTCTTTCAGCAGCGCGTCGAAACGCTCGTTGCTCCAGCGCGTGTCGTTGTAGGAGGAGGTGGACTCATAGGCGATCGAGAGCATCTGGTCGGCGGTAGGGCGGCCACCCCAATAGGACATGCAGAAGGGCACCTGCATCCAAACGTCGCTCCAGTAGCCATCCGCCGGCTCGCGCTTGATGGTCACATCGACGCCCGCGCCGGTGGCCGCGCTGCGGAAGACCGCCGCCGCATCCACCGCGCCGGAGAAGGCCGCGTCGGAGGCCGAGAGGGTCACCGCGAGCGGATCGAAGCCCGCCTTCTTGGCGTGGAAGCTCGCCTTCTCGGGATCATAGGCGCGCTGTTCCAGCTCGGAGTTGTAGAAGCGGTCGGTCTGCGGGATCGGGTGGTCGTTGCCCAGCTGGCCGAACCCGGCGAGCGCGGTCTTCAGCAGCTGCTCGCGGTCGACGGCGTATTTGATCGCGAGGCGGGCGTTGACGTCGGTGAAGGGCGCCTTGGTGCAATCCATCAGGAAGGTGAAATGCTGGCCACCGGCGGAGCGGACGATCTCGACCTTGGGGTTGCGGCCCAGCAGGTTCACCGTCTTGAAGTCCACCGCGTTGATCGCGTGCACCTGCCCCGACATCAGCGCGTTGGTGCGGGCGGTCACATCGTTGATCACCACCACTTCGACGGCATCGACGTTGGCGCAGCCGGGCTTCCAGTAGCTCTCGTTGCGGACAAAGCGGCCACGCACGCCGGGCTCGACACGCTCGGGGATGAAGGGGCCGGTGCCGACCGGGTTGGACCAGTCGTCGAAACCTTCGGGCACCACCAGCAGGTGATAATCCGACAGCAGGTAGGGCAGATCGGCGTTGCCGCTCTCCAGCGTGATGCGGATCTGGTGATCCGACAGCTTCTCGATCTCGGTGATCGGCGCGAGGATCGAGCGCGCCGCAGAGGAGCTTTCGCCGCGGTGCAGATTGAGCGAGTAGATCACGTCATCGGCGGTGAGGCTTTTGCCGTTGTGGAAGGTCACGCCCTGCCGGATGTCGAACACCCAGGCTGCGGCGCCCTCTTCGGCTTGCCAGGCCGAGAACAGCTCGGGCTGGGCGATGTTGTCACTGTCGATCTCGACGAGGCCGTTCATGACCATATAGGCTTGGTTCACCGGCACCCAGTCCGCCAGCTTGCGGATGTCGAAATCATCGGTGGTCGAGCCGCCGCTGATCCCGAGCTTCAGCGTGCCACCCTTGCGCGGCGCATCCTGCGCGCGCAGCGGCAGGCCACTGAGGCCCACGAGGCCCATGCCTGCGGCCCCGGCAAGAAGTCCGCGGCGGCTGATACCGGACATGTCATGAACGATCGTCATGTCGTCTCTCCTGTGGATTTTTCGTTATACGCGGCTCTTGGCCGGCTTGTCGCAGAACATCCGGGGGATTGCTTAGAGGCACAAATGATTTTTTGTCATACCCCTCTGAGCGCCTCTCAGGGCTCGGGTTTTCCGGCGCTTTATCAGCGGCTTGCGCAAGGGTGCGCGCTAGGCCCCGCGCCAGCGGCGATTGCTTTCGACCAACCAATCACCAACCTGCCGCGCGACCTGCCGTTGGTGCCGGGTGGTGGGGCGCATGAGGTAATACTGGCCATGGCCGCGGAAGGGCCGCGCGTCGGCGGGCACCAGCTCGCCGCTGTCGAGATAATCGACGATGAACCACGTCCAGCCCATGGCGATGCCCACGCCGCGCCGCGCCGCCTCAACCGAGAGGTGGTAGTCCCCGAGCTTCCAGCGCGTCGCCGCCTCGGGCAGTTGCACGTCCATCGCGGCGAGCCAATTGCCCCAGTCCGTCCACTCCTTGTGGGTCTCTTCGACGGTCAGCAGCAGCGGCGCCTCGGCCTCGGTCAGCGGCGTCGCGCCCGGCGCCATCACCGGCATCATCTCTTCGGGCCCCAGCACGTCGACCACATGATCGGCAGGACGGTTCGGGCGGTAGTAGATCGCCAGATCATACTCGTCGTGGCGCAGCTGCTGAAAGAAGTCGTTGACGATTAGCTTCAGTTCCAGCCCCGGAAAGGCATCGCGCAGCCGGGTCAGGCGCGGCAGCATCCACAGGTCGGCGACGGCGCGCGAACAGGCGATGGTCACCTGATCCTGCCCGCGCCGGGTCAGTTGCCCGGCCTCGAGCGATTGCAGCGCGTCGAGCGCGCGCCCCACCTCCTTGGCGTATTCCTCGCCGATGCGCGTCAGCACCACCCCCGAGGGCTGGCGTTCGAAGAGCGCCGCGCCGACGTGATCCTCAAGCTGCGCGATCTGCCGACTGATGCCGCTCTGAGTGAGCGCCAAAAGCTCGGCGGCGCGGGTGAAGCTGCCGCAGCGCGCCACGGTCTGAAAGGCGAGCAGGCTGCGCAGCGGCGGAAGACGACCAATATCCATGCGCCGCTTATAGTGCGTCACCGCGGGGCTGCGAAGGGGGATGCACTGGCCCCGCGTCAGACGGGGGGCCAGCATGAGGATCCGCGCGGGATCAGGCGAGTTGCCGACGGCGTCCGACCAGATGCACGGCGATCTCGACCGCCGCCAGCACCAGCATCGACAGGCCCACGAGCGGGAAGAAGATGCCTGCCGCCACCGCCATCAGCAGCAGCGTGCGCGGAATGCGCCAGTCGGCGGCACCTGCGGCACGCCGAGCGCACCCGAAGGACGGCGCTTCCACCACATCGCCGCGCCCGAGACGCAGAGCCCGACCATCGCGAGGCAGGCCAGGAGCAGCACGATCTGGTTCACCAGCCCCCATTCTTGGCCCATATGCACGCTGATGCCCCATTCGGCCCAGCGGCCCAGCGTGCCGAGGTCTTCAAGCCCGGCGTCATAGAGCACCTCTCCGCTATACTGGTCGAGGTGGATCACCCGCTCATAGGTGATGTCGTCAGGATAGACCGAGGCGGTAAACACGCCTTCCGGCCCGCCGGGCATCGAGACCGAATAGCCCGGCACGATGCCCAGATCCTCGACCTTGGCCACCACGGTATCAAGCGCCTGCGGCACGCCCGCGCTCTCACCCGACAGCGGCAGGGGCTGTTTCTCCATGATCCACGGCGCGCGGTCGACAGCGTCAGCGACCGGCACCGTCGAGACCGGTTTGCCCGACCAATAGCCATCCGGCATGCCCATCCCCAAGGCATAGGCATAATCGTAGAACTTGCCGCCCCAGACCCCCGACCACGGCAGCCCGGTCATCGCCAGAAAGACGATGAAGACGCCGGTGTAGATCCCCGTGACCGCGTGCAGATCGCGCCACCACGGGCGGCCGCGCTTGGCCTTGATGCTGACCGTCCCAAGCTTGCGCCCGCGCGGCAGCCACAGAAAGACCCCAGTGCCCACCAGCAGCACCATCCAGCCCGCTGCGGCCTCGATCAGCCGGTTGCCGAACCAGCCCACATATTCCAGCGAATGCAGTTTACGCACCACATACATCGCCGGGCTGCCCGCCGCGCCGCCGTCCCAGAGCGTGCCGAGAACTTCGCCGGTGTAGGGATCGACATAGACGGTATCCTTCAGCCCGTCCTCGCGAGGATGTCGACCTCGGCGCTGCGGTCCGCGGCCATGCCAGGCGTATAGGCCTTCATCTTGCCGGGATGGGCGGCAAGCGCGGCGGCGGTGATCTGCGACGGCGCAAGCGGCGCGCTGCCCTCCTGCACGAAGCGCAGGTTTTGGTAGGCGGCGTCGTTGATCTCATCCTTGAAGAGATAGATGCCGCCGGTGATCGCGAGGATGAGGACGAAGGGCAGGATCACCAGCCCCGCGATGAAATGCCAGCGCCAGACGGCGCGGTAGAGCGCGGCAGAGGCCGCGCGGTGTGTTTGTTCTGTCATGAATCCATTCCGATTGGCCCGCCAGTGGCGGGGCCTTTGCAAGAGCGATCCGGCGGGCTCTCCGCGCGGACCTGTGTCGAACGTGACGGCCCGGTGCCGTCAGAGGGCGACGGGCGGCGCTCTTGGGGAATGGTTGATATTGCGGGCCTGCGCCTCGCGCAGCAGATCCGCGCCCTGCCGCCAGCTTTCATGCGGCACCAGCATCTGGCTGCAATCGTGGCGGCTGAGCGCCGGCGCGTTGGGCAGGCCGTGGCAGAACGGGCAGTGATGCTCGTGCGCTCCGCCCGAGCCGCAGCCATCGCCATGCAGCATGCCGACCGTCAGCTCAAGCGCTTCGAGCGCGGCAGAGCCGCGGTCGGGCGCCATCATGGCTGCCGAGGTCGCGCTGGTCAGGGCCAGAAGTCCGAACAGGATCAGCGCAAGGGGATATGTCAGAAGGCTCCGCACCCGCGTGATGTCGCACGAGGCTGCACGCTTGGGAAGCGACAGCTTGTCACGTGACCCTTCGTTCCGCGCCCCGTGACGCAACGGCGCGGCGGGCTGCGCTTCGCTGTGGCGGTCAGCGACAGGCCAAAACGAAAACTGCCGCGCCCGGGAGGGGGCGCGGCAATCGAATTGGCGAGGGGAGGCTTTTATTCGGCTACATGCGCACGCGCCATGGTGCCGGAGTATTGCTCGTGGAAGTAGGTCATCGTGTCGAGCAGCACATCCTCGAGCGCGATCTTCGGCTCCCAGCCGAGCAGTTCCTTGGCCTTCGAGATGTCGGGCATCCGGCGGTCGCAATCCTCATAGCCTTCGCCGTAGAACTCTTCCGAGCTGACCTCGATGATCGGGTAGTTCTCGTAGGAGGGATCACCGGTGATCTTGGCATAGGTCTTGCGCATCATATCCGCCAGTTCGGCCATGGTGACCTCGTTGTTGCGGTTGCCGATGTTGAACGCGTGACCATTGGCCTTCTCGGGGTTGTCGAGCATGCGGCAGATCGCATCCACGGCCTCGTAGATCGACACGATGGTGCGGCGCGCCTTGCCACCGTCCACCAGCTTCATCGGATCGCCATTGAGCAGCGCGCCCATGAAGCAGGCCAGAACCCGCGGCACACCGTCGCCATCGCGCTGCGGAATATAGTCCATGCGCGGACCGAAGAAGTTCAGCGGACGCACCACGGTGAACGGCAGGCCGTCTTCCTTGTGGTGGGCGTAGACGAGGCGCTCGACCATCTGCTTGGCGCAGGCGTAGGTCCAGCGCTGGTTGACGATCGGCCCCATAATAAGCGGCGTTTCGTCTTCCTTCAGCTCGTAGAGATCGGGGTTGGCGTATTCGGTATCGCCGACATAGCTCGACAACGTGCGGCCGTAGCATTCGCTGGTCGAGAAGCTGATGAGCCAGCGCTTGTATTCCACGCAAAGCTCGACGATCGGGTAGACGTCGAAGAGGTTCGACTTGATCACGCTGATCGGGTTGGTGTTGTACTCTGACGGGTTGCAAATCGCCGCGAGATTGATCACGACGTCGCTGCCTGCGACCGCATCACGCAGATCCTGCTGCGTATCGGGGTCATCAACGTACTTTTGGTGGAGCGTGAAGTTCGGGTGATCCAGATGCTTGTGGATCTTCTCGCTCGACGGATCCCACCCAATGATCTTGTGATCGGTGGTGGTGAGCAGTCGATCAAGCAGATGGCTGCCAATAAAGCCCCGCATCCCAGGATAACAATATTCATCGGATTCTCCGTTCCAATTCGCATATTAAAAACACCTCTGGCAGACCCTGAAAAAATGGGGGCCTTAAAGGAAATTACGTAAGTTTTATATCCAAGCTTATAGAATTAACCCACTGAATCTCTACACGATGTTCAGTCAGATGGCTATGACTCGCGCACCAACAGCGGCGCGTTCAAGGTGGCTGCCCCATTGTTGGGCGAAACGTCGGGAAGCTTATCAGCATCCGTATGTTTCGGCCCCTCAGCCAGACCGTTTCACGCTCCGATCAGCCTTGAAACCTGCCCACATGACCCGAGCACAAAAGCCCGAAGAAGCAGAAATTCGCTGGCCGACAGGTGATCCTTGCATGATTCGGCCTTCAAACCCAGAGGCTTTGCCGATTGCACGGGTTCGCGCTGCGCTTCCCCGCTCAGACAGGCAAGGCCCCGCCGATCGCTCGGCGGGGCCCCCTCGCACGGTCCCTCGTGCAAAGCCGTTGTCGGCTCTAGTTAAACATCGTGTCCGGGATGAAGGTGGCGATCTGCGGAATTGCGATGATCAGCACCAGCCCCACCACCATAGCCAGAAGGAAGGGCGTCACACCGCTGAACACGGTGGTCAGCGGCACCGAGGGCCCGGCCACGCCGCGCACCACAAAGACGTTCATCCCCACCGGCGGGGTGATCATGCCCATCTCGATGACGATCACCGCGACCACGCCGAACCAGATCGGATCGAAGCCGAAGCCGGTGATCACCGGAAAGACGATCGGGATCGTGATGACCAGCATCGACAGCCCATCCATGAACATGCCCAGCACCACATAGGCCAGCAGGATCACGATCAGCGTGCCATAGGCACCCAGACCCAGCGTCTCGAGCTGCGCGCCGAGCGTTGCGGGGATGTGGGTGATGGCAAGGAACGGGTTCAGGACGTTGGCCCCGATCACCACCATATAGAGCATGGCGGAGGTCTTGAGCGTGTCGAGCACCGCGGCCTTGAACCCCGCCCAGTCGAGCTTGCGCTGCACCAGCGCCAGCAGGATCACCAGACCCGCGCCGATGCCAGAGGCCTCGACCGGGGTGAAGACCCCGAGGTAGATGCCGCCGATCGACACGATGATCACCCCGAAGAGCGGCCATGCCTCGGAGGAGATGCGGATGCGCTCGGCCCAGGTCAGCTTTTCGCCCTTCGGACCGATCGCGGGGTTCAGCGTGGCCTGCAGCCAGATCACCCCGATGAACAGCACGCTCAGCAGGATGCCCGGCAGGATCCCTGCCATGAACAGCCGCCCGATGCTTTCCTCGGTGAGGATCGCATAGAGCACGAAGCCGGTCGAGGGCGGGATCAGAAAGCCAAGCGTGCCGCCGGCGGCAACGGAGCCGGTCGCCAGACCGTCGCTGTAGCCAAGACGCTTCATCTGCGCAGCGCCACTTTGCCCAGCGTGACCGCCGTGGCCACCGAAGAGCCCGAGACCGCCGAGAAGGCCGCGCAGCCGATCACCGAGGCCGAGGCCAGCCCGCCCTTGAAGCGGCCAACCCAAGCATAGGCGGCATCATAAAGCCCGCGCGAATAGCCCGCCGCCGAGGCGATATTGCCCAGCAGCACGAACATCGGCACGACGATCAGCGAGTAAGACGAGATCGCCGAATAGCTTTCGGTCAGCAGCATAGCACTGGCGCTGCGGAACCCCGACAGCGCCCAGTAGCCGAAAAAGCCCACCAACAGCATGGCGAAGGCCACCGGCGTGCGCAGGATCATCAGCAGGAAGAGGCAGGCGATACCGACAAGGCCTGCGGAAACATCCGTCCCTAGATGATCACATTCAGGATCTGCAGCGCGAAGACCAGCACGCAGAAGGCACAGCCGAGGGCGAGAATTCCGTAGAAGGGCCAAAGCGGCAGGCCCAGCATATTTGTGGTGTCGCCAAACTCGGCGGCATCCAGCGCCTTATAGACAGCGCGGTGGCACAGCACGCCCAGCACATAGCCCGACAGCAGCCGCGCCAGTACGTCCCCGGCCATGCGGCCAAAGCGGCCCAGAACCCGGTCAAAGACGTCGACGGTCACATGGCCGTTGAGATGGGTGCAATAGGGCAGTGCGGACATCACCAGCGCCACGGCGGTCAGCTGGATGATCTC
Source organism: Salipiger sp. CCB-MM3 (assembly GCF_001687105.1). NCBI lineage: Bacteria > Pseudomonadati > Pseudomonadota > Alphaproteobacteria > Rhodobacterales > Roseobacteraceae > Salipiger > Salipiger sp. CCB-MM3. Next base: position 3,030 of record NZ_CP014598.1, on the reverse strand, counting down.
GTTGGAGCCCAGGATCGGCTGGCCGAAGACGTAGCGCAGCACGACACCGGCGAAGATCAGGACCACCAGCAGCAGCAGGGCCAGCCCGCCGATCACCGCGAGGATCGAGGTGGCCCTGTCGGAGATGACCGACAGGACCCGGGTTTCAGAGCGCGTCATGGCGCTTACTTCGACAGAGCGTCGACGATGGCCTGTGCGTCACCACCGGTCTCGGCGACGACGCTTTCCCCACGGGGGCGGCCAGCTCGTTGAAGGCTGCGGCTTCCTCGGCGCTGAGCTCGATCACCTCGTGACCGTCCATCTCGGAAGGCTTCGACACCGCCAGCGGCGACCGCCAGCTGAACCTCATTGGCCTTCACCGATGCTTCCTTGCCTGCCTCGAGCAGCGCGGCCTGCTGGTCATCGCTGAGGCTGCCGAAGGCGTCGCGGTTGGCGAGGATGAAGAACGGCGAGTTGGTGGTGTCCATGCCGATGGTCAGATAGGTCGCCACTTCGCCAGACGGAACGCGCGGGTCGCGGTGGTGTCGATCATCGCGCCGTCGATCACGCCGGTCTGCATGGCATTGTAGATCTCGCTGACCGGCATCGACACCGGCGTCGCGCCCCATGCCTCGACCAGCAGGCCGGTATTGCGCGAGGGCACACGGATCTTCAGGCCCTTGATGTCGGCCGGGCTGCGCACGGCTTTGTCGCGGGTGTAAAGCTGGTTCGGCGCCGAGGACCACAGGCTGACCAGAATGGCGCGGCGGTACTCGGGCTGGAACAGCTCGATGTTGTTCCAGATGTCGGCGTGCCGGTCTCGGTGTCCAGCACGCCCGGCAGCTCAGCGGTGAGCGTCAGCGGGAAGGTCGAGGCGGTGTAGCCCGGCAGCGACACGGCAAGCTCGGCAACCCCGTCCAGCACGCGGCTGTATTGCTCGGCCGGGCCCGGGCCCAGTTCGCCGCCGTTGTAGATGGTCACCGACAGATCGCCGCCCGACTTTTCTTCGACCGCCTTGGCGAAGGGCTCGAAAGCGCCTTCCACATAGGGATGGGTCGGGGCGAAGAAGCTGGCGAATTTGAAATCTTCTGCAAAGGCCGCAGTGGTGGAGGCAAGGCCAAGGGCCGCGGCAAGAATAACAGAACGCATGGTAATCCTCCCAAGATCACGCCTGCCTGCGTGACAGGCCGTGTGCGGCACAGGTTGTGCAGGCATCTTTCCGGGGCACCAATACATTCGATGCATTTTTGCATAATTTCTTGCTATAGGTCGGGAAGGCCCTTCGCTGCGGCCCGCAGGCAATCGAGCATCAGCTGCTGCGGACGCGACGCCAGCCAGCCCGCGCATGGTCAGCCCGATCTGCCGCAGCGGCAGATTTTCCGTGACCCGCAGCTGCACGAGGTTGCGGCGGCTCAGTTCCGGCGCTGCCTGCCGCCCCGAGGTGAAAGCCAGCGCGTCGCTCAGATCGAGATATTCGCGTATAAGCAAAATGAAACCCGCCTCGATGAGGCTGGCCGGAAGCGGCAGGTCGTGCGCCGCGAAAATCGCTTCGAACTGGTGCCTTAACTGAGTGCCCGGGCCGACCCAGGGGAAGCGGGCCAGCTCGGAAGGGTGCAGAGGCCCGCGCCCCGCCAACGGATGTCCGGGCCGGGCGACGATGGCGAAACGGTCATGAAACAGCGGTTCCTGCACCACGTCGGGCGCGGGCTGGGTGCTGCGCAGCGCGCCAAGCATCAGATCCACATCCCCACGGCGCAGCGCCGCCAGCAGCATCTCATAAGTGCCGTCGATCACCGAAACCCGCATATTGGGGCGCGCCTGCCGGAAAGCCGCAAGCGCGCGCGGCAACAGCACCGAGCGCGAGAGCGGCAGCGTGCCGATCGCGATCCGCCCGGTCTCGCGCCCGTCAATCTCGCCGAGGTCCATGTCCGCCTGATCCAGCTCGCTCAGCGCCAGCCGGGCGCGCGGCACGAGCGCGCTGCAGGTGCGGCTCGGGACCAAGCCCTGCGGCGTGCGCTCGAACAGCCGCTCGCCCGCTTCCTCTTCAAGCTGGCTGACGGCGCGGTGCACGTGGGCTGCGCCAGATCGAGCGCCTTGGCCGCGAGGGTGAAACTGCCGGTGTCATGCACCGCGATCATCCCCTGCAACTGGCCGCTGGTGGCCAATGCGGGCAGCCGAGGCGAGATCGCACCAAGCGCCGCATCAAGCTGGCGGAACGCCCGGCACAGACGCGCGGCCAGCGCGGTGCCCGTTCGTTGAGAATGAAGCCGCGGCTCGTCCTGTCGAAAAGCGCCCCGCCCGCCTGTGTCTCGAGCTTGCCCAGCATCTGGGTGACCGCCGGTTGCGAGACGTTGAACCGTTCGGCGGCGGCGGTGATCTGGGCCTCTTCGGCCACCGCCAGAAAAACCCTCAGGTGCCGCAGGTTGCGCGAAATCATCGTGCCGCGCCTCTTGCTCTGTCCATCACGCACCCCTGCCCTGCCACCTGCCCCGCCGGTTATAGCGCCGCGGCGGCGGCGGGTCCATGCCGGTCAGGCCCCCGAGGGACCGCCGCCATCGCTGCCGCCGGGCAGGGAAAGCGCCTCGCAAATCTCACGCAGCGCCCCGCGCAGCCCCTCCTCGAGCGTCGGGTGATAGACCGGCAGCGCCAGCAGATCGCCGACCGTCAGCTTTTGTTGCACCGCCAGCCCCAGCATATGCCCCATGTGATCCGCGCCCGGACAGCACAGATCGGCCCCAAGCAGGCGACCATCGGGCGCGGCGGCATGAATCCGCGCGCCACGCCATGGTTCTCACCCTCGACCCGGGCCCGCCCCTGATCGGCATAGCGGGCGGTGCCGATGGCCTGCTCCTCCTGGGCCCCCCTTCGGCAGAGGCTGACCATGGGTCCGCGCAGGCTGCAGCCACCGCTTTGCATGGCGTTCCAGCCGGCATCATCACCATCCCTCCATTGCAGCGTTGCCCTCCGGCATCCCTTGTCGTCAAGGTCCAGCCCCGCCTCTTCAAGGTCGAGCCCCTCCAGCGACGGCGGACGGCCCGAGGCCACCAGCAC
>NZ_CP014596.1:300000-422500 GCF_001687105.1 Salipiger sp. CCB-MM3 | reverse complement strand
AGGACTACTCCTCTTCTGCATCCTTCGGGATGTAATGGAGGAGCAAGTCCTTTCTGTGAAGCCGGGCTGTAAGGCATCCGGTGGAGAGATCACTAGCGAGAATGATGACATGAGTAGCGACAAAGAGTGTGAGAGACACTCTCGCCGAAAGTCCAAGGGTTCCTGCTTAAAGCTAATCTGAGCAGGGTAAGCCGGCCCCTAAGGCGAGGCCGAAAGGCGTAGTCGATGGGAACCAGGTCAATATTCCTGGGCCATGTGGTGGTGACGGATTGCAGAGGTCGTTCTTCCTTATCGGATTGGAAGGGCGGCTGAGCGGTTCCTGGAAATAGCCCCACTTTGAGACCGTACCCTAAACCGACACAGGTGGACTGGTAGAGAATACCAAGGCGCTTGAGAGAACGATGTTGAAGGAACTCGGCAAAATACCTCCGTAAGTTCGCGAGAAGGAGGCCCAGTTTCAACGCAAGTTTTGGCTGGGGGCACAAACCAGGGGGTGGCGACTGTTTACTAAAAACACAGGGCTCTGCGAAGTCGCAAGACGACGTATAGGGTCTGACGCCTGCCCGGTGCCTGAAGGTTAAAAGGAGGGGTGAGAGCTCTGAATTGAAGCCCAGGTAAACGGCGGCCGTAACTATAACGGTCCTAAGGTAGCGAAATTCCTTGTCGGGTAAGTTCCGACCTGCACGAATGGCGTAACGACTTCCCCGCTGTCTCCAACATCGACTCAGCGAAATTGAATTGCCTGTCAAGATGCAGGCTTCCCGCGGTTAGACGGAAAGACCCCGTGCACCTTTACTACAGCTTCACACTGGCATCAGGCCATGCATGTGCAGGATAGGTGGTAGGCTTCGAAGCGGACACGCCAGTGTCCGTGGAGCCTCCCTTGAGATACCACCCTTGCATTGCTTGATGTCTAACCGCGATCCCTTATCGGGTTCCGGGACCCTGTGTGGCGGGTAGTTTGACTGGGGCGGTCGCCTCCTAAAGCGTAACGGAGGCGCGCGAAGGTTGGCTCAGAGCGGTCGGAAATCGCTCGTTGAGTGCAATGGCAGAAGCCAGCCTGACTGCAAGACTGACAAGTCGAGCAGAGTCGAAAGACGGCCATAGTGATCCGGTGGTCCCAAGTGGGAGGGCCATCGCTCAACGGATAAAAGGTACGCCGGGGATAACAGGCTGATACTGCCCAAGAGTCCATATCGACGGCAGTGTTTGGCACCTCGATGTCGGCTCATCTCATCCTGGGGCTGGAGCAGGTCCCAAGGGTATGGCTGTTCGCCATTTAAAGAGGTACGTGAGCTGGGTTTAGAACGTCGTGAGACAGTTCGGTCCCTATCTGCCGTGGGTGTAGGATACTTGAGAGGAGTTGCCCCTAGTACGAGAGGACCGGGGTGAACGATCCACTGGTGGACCAGTTGTCGTGCCAACGGCAGTGCTGGGTAGCTATGATCGGACAGGATAACCGCTGAAGGCATCTAAGCGGGAAGCCCCCCTCAAAACAAGGTATCCCTGAGGGCCGTGGAAGACCACCACGTCGATAGGCCGGAGGTGTAAGTGCAGCAATGCATTCAGCTGACCGGTACTAATGGCCCGATAGGCTTGATCCGATCCAGGAACAGCAAGGCTGTTCCAAGATCAGACGAAGCATACAACCCCTACAAAATACTTGACTTGGTATCTGTCGCTCCCAGCTTCCCGGGGGTGTCGGCCCGCAACCTGCTTCGCAGGTCGCTTCCGCCGACCCGTCGCGCTGCGCGCGACGTTGTGGGTTTTTCTTGGTTTGGTGGTCATAGCGCAAGCAAAACACCCGGCTCCATTCCGAACCCGGCCGTTAAGTGCTGCCGCGCCAATGGTACTGCGTCTCAAGACGTGGGAGAGTAGGTCACCGCCAAACCTAGTAAAACCCTCAATAAATCAACGTATCTCTCAAAACGATACAAATCGACTCTGTCGCGGGATGGAGCAGCCCGGTAGCTCGTCAGGCTCATAACCTGAAGGTCGTAGGTTCAAATCCTACTCCCGCAACCACTTTTACCGAACATGCATCGACACCGTGCAGCGCACCCGGTTGCGCCTGCTCGATCATCGCGGTGATTGCCCCTTCCAGTTCCAGAACCAGACTGCCGTTTACGCCCTCGTGGCGCACAACGACGCGTTCGATCAGGCCACGCAGCACCTCAAGTGCCGGCGTGCGGATCGCTTCGTCGCGCAAGGCGCCGGACAGTTCCGAGACCTTCTTGCGGTAGAGCTTGGCCAGACCGGGGTGGAAGCGCAGCGGGGCAGGGGAGGGGGCCTGCAACTCCGCCTCCAGTTCGGCCTTCTTCGCTTCCAGCTCTTCGAGTTGCTGCAGCAGGCCAGGCGTGCGGAATCCGTCGGCGATGGCGTCGTAGAGGCCCAGCAACTTGCGCTCGGTTTCCTTCAGCGCTCTTGCCGTCTGCTGCCTGGACGCCTTCTCGGAGGCGCGCTCAGCGTTGGCTGTCCTGGTGAAGGCCGCGACAAATTCGGCAACCGCTTCGGGCTGCATGAGGCGGTTCCGCAGAAGGTCGAGCACCGCCTCTTCCAGCACCGCGCGCTTGATCGACTTGCGGGCATCGCAGGTACCGAGCTTGCGGGCATTCGAGCAGGCGAGGTAGTCCCGTCCGACGGCGGCGAAGGTGCCACCGCAGCAGGCGCAAGCGAGCTTGCCGGTGAGCAGGTGCGGACCTCGGCGCTTTTCCCAGAACTTGCTCTTCCGGATGCCCTGAACTGCGGGCGTGGCGTCGATCTTGGTCTGTCGGGCCTTCACCGAAGCCCAGAGCGCATCGCTGACAATGCGCAACTCCGGTACCTCCTGAATGATCCAGTCGCTCTCAGGGTTGAGGCGCGAGACGCGTTTTCCCGTCGCGGGGTCCTTCACATAGCGCAGACGGTTCCACACCAGGCGCCCCAGATAGAGCTCGTTGTTCAAGAGCCCAGTGCCGCGGATACGGTGCCCGCGGATCGCCGTGTCACGCCAGAGCGCGCCGCGCGGGCCGGGGATACCGTCCTCGTTGAGGCGGCGTGCGATGGCCTTGGGAGAGTAACCTCCGGCGAATTCCTCGAATGCGCGCCGGATGATCTTTGCCTCCTCGGGAATGATCTCGCGCTCGCCGGTGACGGGCAGACCGTCTGCACCCAGCCGACGCACCACGGCATAGCCATAGGCATTGCCACCACCGGATTTGCCCGCTTCGACGCGTCCGCGCAGGCCGCGCCGCGTCTTGGCAGCAAGGTCTTTGAGGAACATCTGGTTCATCGTGCCCTTGAGGCCAACGTGCAGCTCGTTGACCTCGCCCTCTGAGAGGGTGACGACCCGCACGTTATGGAAGTCGAGCTGCTTGTAGAGCGTGGCGACGTCGGCTTGGTCCCGGCTTAGCCGGTCTAGGGCCTCGCAGAGGATGACGTCGAGCCCACCGCGCGCGGCGAGATCAATCAAGCTCTGCAGTCCGGGACGGTGCATGGAAGCCCCCGAAAGCGCCATGTCGCTGAACACCTGCACGACGCTCCAGCCTTCTGTGTGGGCGCGGTTTTGGCAGAGCCGCACCTGGTCTTCGATCGAGGCTTCTCGCTGCAGGGTCGACGAGAAGCGGGCGTAGATGGCGGTGCGCATGTCAGGCGTCCTTCTTGAGGCTGGCAATCAAGCTTGCATGGCTGCGGCTGACGTCCAGGGCAGTGGCGTGGTTGTAGTATTTCTCGGCCGTCAGATGGCCGTTGTGGCCGAGCAGGGGACGGATGTGCCCCACGGCCTCGGGCGAGATGCGGGCCAGCGTTGTGGCCGCGATGTCACGAAAGAGATGCGGTGAGATCACCACGCCGAAGAGGTCTTGGGTCAGGGTGCGGATCAGCGTGCCGGTTGCCGTCCCGGTCAGGGGCATGCCATCCTTGGTGACCCAGAGGCTATCATGCTCGGCACCGCCTCGCGCCATGAGGTACGGACGGGTTTCGCTTACGTAGCGCTGCAGCGACGGCGCAAGGACCTCGGGCACCACCGTGTTCCAGTAAGTCTTCGTCTTAGTGAGCTCCGGTTTGGTCACGATGTGGATGTCACCGTCCTCGAAGAGGATGGACTCGCCGAACCGGAGGCTGGTCAGCGTGCGCCGGCGCAGCGGGATCAGCGACAGGAAAGCCAGGAGCGTCCCGTTGCGCTGCTGCAGGGCTTTCTTGAGCGGCGACGCGATGGTTTCGGCCGCGGCCTCCAGCTCTAGGCTTTTCGCGAGCACAAATTGGCCGGAGAGGATGCGCCCGTCCTTGCGATGGCTGACGTAATTGTCGGCCTCCTTCTTCAGGTGGAATTCTATCTTCCGGAAAGGACCCCAGTCTGCGGTGGGATAGCAGGCCGCCAGCACTCGCAGGGCGCTGGATGCATAAAGATGCTTGCTCTTGGGCGACAGATGCGCGTTGGCCTCGATGAAATTCAGGTAGCGCGCAATGGTGAGGCGCTGGTCGGGTGGCTCGGAGAGCGCCCCCGGCAGGACGTCCGCCAGCCAGGTGAGCCATGTTCCGTAGCCGCTGCGGAGCATGCCGAGCGTTTCCTCCGCAAGATGCGACAGTGCGCCGATATCGTCGAACAGGCCGCCTGTCTGGACCGCGTGGCGCCACATCTGCTGATCTGCAGCTGGCCAGTCTTCAAGAAGCAGAATGCGAACGGTCCGGGTCACTGCTGCAGCTTCCCGACAATATCCGCATACGTGCGCGCAGCAGAGGTGGTCTCGACGCCGGTATAGGCGTTGAGCGTGCTGGTCAGCCGCGAATGGCCGAGCAGACGGCGCGCGGCCTCGTAGTGCCCGGGGCAGGCCTCCAGCAGGATGTGGGCGGCGAAATGACGGAAGAGGTGCAGGTTCACCTCGAGCCCAAGTTCGCGGCGCAGGCACTTCTTGAAATTGTCCGAAAGATGCTCGCCAGCCATCGGATGGCTGCCATCCCGCTTCGGGAAGAGATAGGTGGTTCCCGCAGGGCAAAGCCGGGGCGAGCGCAGAGCAATGTGGCCGTCGATCATCTCGACGATCCGCTTCGGCAATTCGAACTCCAGCATCATGCGGTTCTTCACCTCGTCCTGCGGGAAGACGAGGTAGACACGGCCGTCCCCGGGACGCTGCAGGTGGCGGTCGAGATCAATGGAGAGAAGGTTGCCGCGGCGGATCGGGCAATGCAGCAGGATTTCGAGGGCAATGGCCTGTTCGCGCAGGAGGCACGCCTTGTGGGACGTCTGAGTGCCGGCGCGCTTCATCAGGACCTCCGGCAGCTTGGCAATGCGTGCCGTCATCTGCGGGGCCAGCATTGGGCGCAAGCGCGCGCGGTTCTGCTCGGTCATCCCCTGCTGCTTCTTGGGCAAGCGCTTCACGTACTTGTCGATCAGGGGCTGCTCGGTCCGTCCGAGGTGGCGCCGCCCCACCTGTTGCAGGGCCAGGATGGTCAGTTTCAGGCCCGGGGTCAGCGCGTCACCGTTTCGCGCGTAGAGCCAGCGAAGGCCCGCCTCGAGCATCTGGTCGGAGAGGAGAGCCGCGATATCCGGGATGTCTTCGGCGGGGATACCGGACCGCACCACGGCGCCCGCGAAGCGCTCCAGAAGGCGGGCATAGGTCGCGATCGATGCCGGGGCGAGAGGACGAATGCCGGGCTCGGCGAGGAAGTCCGCGCGGCCTGCGGTCTTCTTGAAGCACGCAAGATCGGCCGAGAAGCTCGCAGGGAAGCTGGCGAGCGGAAGCTTGATCTTCTGGGCTTTCGGTTCGGTGCCCTTCAAGCGCGTCTTTGGCCATTCGGGGACATATTCGACCGCCCGGTTCCAGGCATTGACCGCATTGCGCAGCGATGCCGCAGGGTTCTTGCGGATCTCGTCATCCATCAGGGCGTCGTGGTACGCGGTCACATGCGGGTCTCCGACCTCTTCGGGGGCAACGCCAAGGCGATCCAGGAAGTAGACAAAGCGGCTGAGCGAGTCGTGGATCTTGCCGCTGGTGCGGGCCGTTTCCCACAGCACCCGCCAGCTTTCAGTCAGCGCATGTTGCTGGTTTGTTCTAACTTTCGCAATCCCGGAGTGCACCAGTGCAGCCCGGGCATTGCTCACGAGATTGGCCCAGGTCTTCTGCGAGACGCCGATCATGGCCGGGGTGATTGCTTCGAGCCGGGGCTGGAGCCACCGGGGATCCGCGGGCATGTTGCTCGGGGTCTTCCCCAGCGCTTCCGCCACGCGCTTGAGGGCGGAGGCCATGTCACGCTTGCGGGTGGGGCTCAGGTTGGTGTCCGCCTCGATTTTGGCGACCACGTCGCTGAACATGGGGGTCTGATGGGGGAGGAGGGCGAGGCTGAGGTCGTCGGCGCTAAAGTGCTTCATTCGGGTAAATCCTTTCTGGACATGGTGGGTCTCGGGAAGACCGGAGGGGACAGGGGTGGACATTCGGGAAGATAGTAGCACCGAAAACCATCTCTTTCCGGAGGCTATGTCTTCCCGACGTCTCGGTAACGCGCTGTCAATAAATGACTTTTGTGGACACCAGGCCCTACCAGTCGCGGCGGCGACGGTAGGCCATATGGGCGTCCGGATGGATGCGGATGAGGCGGCCGCGCGGGCCGGTCCGGATCACCTCGAGCAGCCCCGCGTCGATGGCGCGGCGCACGGTCTTCTCGGAAACATTGTCCTCGAAGGCGACCTGTTTCACGGTCTTGAGACGGGCAGTTTCCTTAGTTGGAATCTTTTGCGGGGGCATGGGGTGCGATCTCCTCACCGAGGTTGAAGGAGACACGCGTGTCCTTTGCCGCGGCCTCGCCGAGAAGGCGGGCGAGGGTGAGGAGAGCATCATCGATCCGATCGAGATCGGAAGCGGTCTGCTGTCGAGAGAAGGGAGCGCGTGTCATGGGTTGACCATGACCGCGCCGAGATCAGGGCACTAAGTGTATTGATCTGCACATTCGCCGTTTTTGAACTCGGGCGGGTCGAAGAGAGGATCCGGCTTTTCGATCTCCGCACGGAAGTGGTCGATGTCCACCCGGATCGTCTCACCGCTCAGCTCGGAGCTTGGCTGGGTGATCATCCTGACCACGGCTTGGATGAACTCGATCAAGGGCCCGTGGCGCTGCCCTCGTTTGCTGCCATCTGAGACGGTCGTGTAGGTCAGGGGCCTGCCGTCATCGAGCCAGACATGGCAGCAGCTTTCGATGACATATTGCCGGCGCTTATCCATGACCTTGCGTTTGTCGCGAGGTACGAGAACCGCGGCGGCGCCCGGAACATCGAGGAGACGGGCAATCGAAGTGAAGATGTCGTCCGTGAAATTTGCCGCTTCCGCCAGGGTCGAAAGCGCCTTGGGCAGGAGGCTGGCGTCTCTCGGGGTTTTCGCAAAGACAGTCGAGAGCGAAGCCAAGCCATCGCGTACTTCCGACAGAGAAAGGCCGCCTCGCTTCGCGCCACGCAAGAGGCGGCGGAGCTCCTTCTGGCCGGCCGCAATCGCCTGCGCGCGATTGACCTCGACCAAAACAATTGCCGACCCGTCATCGTCGAGGCAATTGCCGAGCATTACCGACAAGCTGCGAACCAGCTGCTCTGCAAGTGCGAAATGATCGCTGAGGTGATAGATCATCGCCTCGGAGAGCATGCCGCGTTCCAGGTAGTCACCGAGACGCCATGGCGCGGAGGTTCTGATCCCGTCAATGTTCGGATAGATGGTGTAGTCGGCCTCGTAGGCGGGATGCTGCATCGCGGAGCTGGCAGCCGCACCGTCTCTAATATTCATACGTGTGTTCATCTTTCTTCATGTGAAGATCGCCTCGAGCTTTCTTATCCCCCGACCTTGGGGAGCCGATCAACAGTGCCGAGAAGAGAGGAGAAGCTGAAGCGTCGCGCACTGGCCCTGAGGTGGACGAAACCTAGGAGAAACGGAAAAAGAACTTCCGGGAAAATCCGCGGTTTGAGGCGCCACGAAGCCGGCGAGAACGCGCGTTAGTCTATTCCGATGTTCATTGTGCTCCGGACGAAGTCTGATGGGAAGTTCACGGTGCGACCCGCTGGCCCGAACCGTCTGCGCGACGGGAGGGCTCCGCCGCTTCGGGCCAGCTACCCTTCCACGGCGTCAAATGAAGACGAGAAACTCACGACTCGCCGATCAATACACTTACTCAAGAACCAGCGGCTTCCAGAAGGTCGCGACCAAGTCGGGACAACCGGCTTCGTTGCGCCTGGTTTACTCTCGCTGCTTCTCCACGCGGACGTACTCAAAAACAGTGACCACGGCGCGTTCGTCTGCCGGCCTTCAAAGACGGACTATGGTTCGGGGACTACCCCATCCCGCGCTGGTACGGCTCCTTCTGGGCTGGCGCAGAAACGCGACAACGGAACCCACCGGCCGGCCGGCCGTCGCCTCTGGCGGTCAGGCGGATCGGGGACTGCAAAGGCCACGAACGGCCGATGTGGGGCAGGTGAGAAGCCTGCGGGGAAGCGGCTGGCCTCCGAGAAAGGGCATCGCGTGGATACGAGCCAGGAAGAGAAGGACCTTTCCCTGCATGCCGGGGGGAAGGAGCGGGGGCCGGCTATTGCCCGGCGAAACCTCGGTAAGCTGGGACAATGCCGAAATATCTGACTAAGGGGTTTCCCGCAGCTTTCAGCGCAGGTGATCTGCGCATCTTTGGACGGGCAGCTAGGCGGACCTTCATGCCGTTCGCTGCGGTTGCGAGAGGAGGTTCCGCGCATATCGGCATTGCGCAGAAAGCGGACTGAGGGAGCGTTGTCTGTCGACTCGCCGCAGCAGGCTCCAATGCCGCGGTACCGAAACTGGAATCGGTCCTTCGATGTCCGCCGGAACAATTTTGAGGGGCTTGCCGTCGCCTGTGTGACATGGTCACCGCGATGGGCGCTGGCGGGAAATGATGTCCAATAGCCAGCTCAGCTAGTTGTGCCTGGAGATCGACAAACAGAATGCGAATCTGTTCGCGACGCGTCGCCCACCCTTGAATCGCCTATGCATGATCCGAACTCGAGTGCGTCGTTGAAGCAAGAACGCACCAGCCTCGGCCGGTGCGTTCCAGGATCATCGACGTGGGGCCGGTCGTGACCGGCCAACCCCGCTTATTGCACAACGGCGAGAACGTTGTTGCCGCCCATCTGCGAGAAGCCGGTCACGTTGCCGTCGCCGACCTGAAGCACGGCCACCTGATTGGCAGAGGCGTTCGACATGCCGTCGCCCACGGTGCCCGAGATTACGTTGTCGCCGCCGATCTGGGCGAAGGCAAAGAGGTTGTCGTTGCCAAAGACCGCATAGTCGATTGCGTTTCCGCCGGTCACGAGCGCCGAGTCCTGCAGGATGCTGCCCTGCGTCAGGTTCGACTGCGCGGACACCAGCGTCCCCGCATCGCCGGTCATCGCGCCAACGCCGTTGCCATTACCGGTGAAGGTCGCAAGAACCGAGTTCAGATCGCCGGTCTGGGCGACCTCGATAGCGTTGCCGTTGCCGGTCTGCGCGATGTCGGCTGCGTTGCCGGTCGAGGTGACCGAAGTGCCCTGCTTGACCAGCGCGCTGTTGCCGTCCTCCTTCTGCAGGATCCAGACGTGGTTGCCGTTCGAGCCCAGCACGTCGGCGCTTGCGATGTTGAGGTCGCCGCGCTGCTCGATGAACATCGACAGCTTGCCGAAGGTCGAAGCCGCCAGCGGCGGGTTGCGGGTGACGGCGTTGTTGTCGCCCTCAATCGAGGCGCTGCTGACCGTGTTGCTGCTGCCGTACTGGCGGACGTACATGCCGAGCTCGGAGCCGGTGAACGGACCGGTATTCTGCGATACGCCGTTGTTGTTGCCGACGATCTTGGCCGAGGTGATGACGTTGTTCGACCCGGCTTCCTGCACGAGGCGCATGTGGTTGTTGTCGCCCTGCTGGAGCGCAAGACCGATCGTGCCGTCGTCGTTGCCGTTGTGGCCGATGTTCATGCTGTTGTCGTTGCCTTCCTGCAGCACCTTGGAGACCACGTTGGAATCCGAGTTGTTGAGGTCGGTGGCACTGAATCTGTTGTTGTCGCCCAGCTGGTCCAGCATCAGGAAGTCATTATTCCCGACGCCGCCGTTGCAGCAGTACTCGTTGTTGTAGGAGATGCGGTTGTTGTCGCCCTCTTGGGTAACCGGGTCGGCCGTGGTGCCGATGTCGTTGCCGCCGAAACCGCGGCTCTGCTTGACCAGCGCGCTGTTCCCGTTCCCGAGCTGCTCGAGATAGAGACTGTTGTTGTCTGCCGCAAAGAGCGCCGGGGCCGAAAGGGCAAGCGCGGTGGACGTGGCGAGAACAGTTCTAAAGATTCCCATTTACCTTACTCCTGCTGGATGGAGGCGCGCAGCCCCCGGACTTGAACTATTGCGGCGGCCCGCCCGTGCGGGGCGGAGCCGCCTTCGATGGTCATTACTGGACGATGCCCGCGCTGTTGCCGTTGCCGGCCTGCTCCAGGTAGGCCGCATTGCTGTCGGCATGCGCCCCGCCTGCGAGGATCGCGATGGTCGAAACGACCAGGCTCTTTTTAAAAACACTCACCTTTTACTTCCTTCTTTCGGTGCGGCTCTTTTGAACCGCGGTCATGTCCGGAAATTTTTCCTCCGGGCGTTCACGGAATTCGATCCCTGAAAGTCGAGGGTGTCGGCGCAAGACCGCATGGCGAAAGATCACATACCGCGGCCCGAGAAGACGGTCCGCGCCTCGAAATGCGCCTGAAGGCGATCCCGAAACAAGCACTCATGGCAGTAGGAAGTTGGCCAGCTTGGCCCTTCTCCAACCGGCAAGCATGGTTGTCAGATGTCTTTCCGCTCACGCCCCTTACGTCTTATCCCAGTCTTCCCCCAAGACATCGCTCTGTACGGTTCAGACATTGAGGCGAAAAGATGACGACATCAAGACGCGGTCAACCACATTTAGTGATCCGCGAGACGCAGTATACCTCAGGATTCACGCAACGTATTGTAATAACTAGCTTAATTAATAGTTTCCAAATTTGACCCAGTTTGATCACGCGTTCGGATTTTGTAAAAATTAACTATTTGTTAACGAATTGATCCGGGAAAATCATGAAAACCACAAGGAAAATAGAAAATACTAGGCTTTTCCTTCGTGCTGACATGATTCGAGGGAAATATATTTACCTTGGGTAATCCTGCGGGCGGATGCGAATTGGCAACATTTTCGCCTTCATTACTTTTGCGGGATGGAAATGAAGGAAAACATTTCGGATACCTGCCGCGCATTCTCGAAAGAGAAAGTGCCCATACGGAACCACGACCACGAATTGACAGGCGAAGCATGAAATCCGCGATTATCCGGGCGAGCTTGATCCTACTCGTCGCCTCTCCCGCTGGCGCGGGCGACCTAGTTTACAAGCCGACCAATCCGTCTTTCGGCGGAAACCCTCTCAACTCGTCGCATCTTCTGGGCACCGCGAACGCGCAGCGCGATGCCACAGCGCGCGACGCCAAGGACTCGTCTTCCTCGTCCAGCGGCTCCAAGAGCTCCGGCACATCCGACGCCGAACTCTTCGTGAGCCAACTCGAAGGGCGCCTGCTCTCGGCGCTGGCCGGCCAGGTGACCTCGGCCATCTTCGGCGACAATCCGCAGGAGAACGGCACGGTGACCTTCGGGACGACGACCGTGACCTTCGAGCGCAGCATCGACTCGATCCGACTGGTCATTACCGACTCGCTCGACGGCACCGTCACCGAAATCATCGTGCCTCAGCTCGTCACCGACGCCAGCTGACCGCGCATCCCCAAAAACGACGACAGGCGACGACAGGACAAGATATGACCATGCCCGCCCTTCCCCGACTGGCCCGGAGGCTCGCGATCGTCGCGGGGCTTCTCGCGACCGCCGGTTGCTCGGACATGCAGAGCAGCTATTTCGAGACAGTTGATCCGACCCTCGTGAAGGTCACCCACCAGAATCACGCGCTGCGCGCGCTGCCGGCCCCGACCGAGCGCATCAACCTCGCGGTCTACGACTTCCCGGACCTGACCGGGCAGTACAAGGAAAGAGACGTGGTGCAATCGCTTTCGCGCGCCGTCACGCAGGGCGGTTCGGCCATGCTGATCAAGGCGCTTCAGGACGCGGGCGAGCGGCACTGGTTCGCCGTGCTCGACCGCTCGGGCCTGCAGGACCTCGTGCGCGAGCGCCAGATCATCACCGAGATGCGCCGGCAGTATCGCGGCGAGACCGACATTGACCCCTCGGCGCTCAAGCCGCTGCTGCACGCTGGCATTCTTCTTCAGGGTGGGATCGTCGGCTACGACAGCAACGTGCAGACCGGTGGAGCCGGCGCCCGCTACCTCGGCATCGGCGTCGATGGCCAGTGGCAGATGGACACGGTAACGGTAAGCCTCCGCGCGGTCTCGACCGACACCGGCGAAGTCCTCGCCTCGGTGATGACCCAGAAGAGCATCGCTTCCTCGGCGATCCGCGGCAGCGTATTCCGCTACGTGATGCTCGACGAATTGCTCGAGGTGGAAGCCGGGATGACCGCGAACGAGCCAAAGCAGGTGGCCGTGCAGCAGGCGATCGAGAAGGCCGTCTACTCTCTGGTCATCGAAGGCGCCGAGCTGGGTCTCTGGGACTTCCGCGACCGCACCGCTGGCGCGCAGTTGATTGCCCGCTACCGGGCCGAGAAATACGGCGACGCCATGCCGGCGACCGCCCGCTTCGTCCTGCCGCCGCAGACCCGTAACGCGGCCCATATCGTGCAGACCCGGCCGCAGACCCGGCAGGTCGCGCAGGCCCCGATCGTGCGCGAACTGGCGCCCTCGCCGCAGGACCAAAGCGTCGCGCCGCCACCGCCCCCGCAGTCGGGTGAGGTGCTAGGCTGAGAACGCCCAAGCGCAGGGCCGCGCCGTCGCGGCCCTACACGCAACTTCCTTGACCTGACCACATTTCCGCCATCGTGCGGAATTAGCCCGAAAGGCGAAAATTCGGCAGGGAAATAAGCGAGAGAAACCGCCATGAAGATTGCATACAGCATTTCTGCAGCCCTGGTGACCTCGCTCATTTCACCAAATGCCTTCGCCGGCTCCGACAACGGTGCATCATTTCTGAAGAAAGGTGCGACAGTTTCGAATACCGCGCACGCCGCGACAGGGCGGAAAGTGAAAGATTCCGGGATTAACGCTGAACTCGACTTCGGAGATGGTTGGAGCTTCTGGCTTGATCTGAACTTTGACGCCCTGCCCGGGTCCGCATCGTTGAAGCTGTCGCAGAGGATCGACTCCGATCTCAATTCAGCCTTCTTCGCCTCGATCGGATACGGGAACATTATCAACGCTGTGCAGGAAGGCCGGCAGAACGCGATCCTCGGTGTCGCCATGGGGAGCGGCAACATTGCAACCATCACCCAGCAGGGTGCCGGAAATACCGTGCAGTTTCGTCAGACCGGCACCGGAAATAGCGTGGTCGTTTCCCAGATCGCGTGGTAGCGTTTCCCCGTCTTAAAGGAGAGTATGTTGTGAGTTCATTCCTGAAATCTAGCGCGACAATCTTGATCGCGGGTGCCCTCCTCGCCAATACCGTTCAGGCGGGAAGCGACAATACGCTGTTCATTCTTCAGGATTCTTCTTTTGGCGGCCTGGGTAACACGCTTTTCGTAGATCAGAGCGAAGCCTCCGGATCTACCATTTCCGGCGCGCTCGGTGGAACTCTTCCAGCGCAGCAGACGGGATTTGGAAACATCGCCGAGGTGCTGCTTACCGGCGAGGCGGCAGCGGTTGTCCTGTTGCAGAACAATACCGGCGCCGGCGCCGTTGCGGAGTTGAACAGCGCCACGCTTACCGGGGGAACGCTCGCGACGCTCATCCTGCAGCAGGACGGCGTCGGCAACGAGGGGTCGGTGACCGTCCTCGGCCTTGACGCGACCGGCGCGCTGTTCCAGTCCGGGAACGAAAATACCGGCAGCGTCGAGGTTACCGGCGACCAGGCCTTCGGCAAGCTCGAGCAGATCGGCAACGGCAACACCTCGGGACTGCAGGTGCAGGGGGCCGGCGCCAGCGTGACCTACACGCAGATCGGCGACAACCTGACCTCCGCGACCCTGCCCACCGTCTACTCCAACGGCGGCGCCGTCACCATCACCCAGACCAGCTACTGAAAGCCGGGCCCGGGCTAGCATCCGGCGCGCCCGAAACGATGCCCCGGACGGCCCGGCCTCCGCGCGAAGGCCGGATGTGCATGACCCAGTCCGTGCCGCAGGACCCACTCTTCGAGGATTGAATGACCAAGACCCCGCTTCTCGCCGCGCTGGCGTTCGCCGCCCTGTCCGCAACCTCCGCCGCCAGCCAGTCCGCCGAGCAGTTCGTCGACGCCTTCTCCGGCGCCTGGTACAGCTTCGACGCCGCGCGCGCGGGAGGCGCCGAGCCCTGCCGCATCGAGCTGGAGGCCGGCACCGACGACCTGCAGCGCGGCCATGCCGCGGCGAGCGCCGGCTGCGCCGCGCCGCTCTCGGACCTCGCGCGCTGGGACATCGAGAATGGCCAGCTTCACCTGATGGACGACACCGGCGGGTTGCTCGCGCTGCTCGGCGGCAACCAGGTCCGCGTGACCGGCGATGTCGCCGGCGAGGCGGGGACGCTGATCCTCGACCGCTCCGAAGGGGCACCCGAGGCCGCCGCCCTGTCCGCCGCGCTGCGCAGGCACCGCTGCATCTACCGTGGCTACTCGCAGGACTGTGCCCCGAAAGAGGAGTTGCAGCAGCCTAAGATGACCGAGGAGGACGGGGCCTATGCGAATGTCGAAGTCCTAGTCCAACTCAATGTACGCAGTCAGCCGCGCGGCGACGCGGGCGCGCTCGGCGTGCTCGAGCCCGGCATCTGCCTCAAGGTGAACTACTGCGCCACCGCCTCTGACGGCGTCTGGTGCCGCGGCCGGTTCGGCGAACAGTCGGGGTGGGTAAAAAAGATCTCGCTGCGCCAGTCGGAATGGCCGGCGCTTACCTTCGCCAACAGTTGCACGAACGACGAAGGCTAAGCACCGGCCGCGACCCAACTGCTGCAGGTGTGAAAAATGCACGCATTCGCAGATCGGTGCAGTTGTGTGTCTCGACCCTGAAAACTGGTCCAACCGGAATTTCGGTGCTGTGGACTCCCCGTGCCTAGGCTGCGCGTAGCACTCCCGGCAGCTTAGGGCTGGCTGCTGCCGCCGCCGAGTTCAGACATTTTTCCGACGGTTCTTTGAACGTCACACCGAAGGTGTCCGCCGAGAAGGTTATTGCCGCGCTTGCCAACCCGAACGGATCGCGAGACACCACTCCTGCGGTTTTATGTCACCGGCTCCTTGGCCAGCCCCTTACCGAGGATGGGTCCGGTCGGGAGGTTGGTGGGCGAGCCACCGGCGGGCTCGAAAGTGATCTCATAGAGCTGCGTCGGATGCGGCTTGGGCAGGCCTTCGATACTCAATACGCGTGACAGGCCAGTGGAGAGCAGACCCAGCGAAACGGGGGGGGCGTCCTCCTCGGGCTTGGTCCAGACCTGCATCACCTGGCCCGCGGGCACGTCGGGTCGCTCGAGCAGGGTCACGCGGGTGGTGTTGTCCGGGCCGCTTTCGACAAGCGCGATGGCTTCGCCGCGGTCATCCAGCAGCACCGCCACGACCAGGGGTTCAGATGGCGTGAGCAGCGACCAGCCCAGCAGGCAGCCCAGCAGCAGGCTGGCGGCGATCCCGGTCACGGCGGCGCTGCGCCAGCGGGTCAGGCGCGCGCGCAGCGGGGCAAGGTCGATCACCTCGGTGCCAGCCGTTTCTGGCTCCGGCGGAGGCGACGTCTCCTCCGATACATCGAGCCGCGGCGCGAGGCGCTCCCAGAAATCTTCCGGCAGCGGCAGGTCGTCGGCGGTCTCGTCGAGCGGGGCGAAGCGGTCACGCGCCCTTGCAAGCCGCCGGGCCACCTCGGGGTCGCGCGCGGCGAGTTCCTCCAGCCGCGCGGTATCAGCCTCCGAGGCGAGCCCGAGCACAACCTCGTCGATCAGCAGGTCAAGAGAACGGTCCGTCATGACAGGCACTCCCTCAGCTTGAGCAGGCCGCGCCGGATACGTGCCTTCACCGTGCCCAGCGGCGTTGCCAGCCGCCCGGCGATCTCGCCGTGGCTGTGCCCCAGCACGTAGGAGGACAGGATCGCACGCCGTGTCGCCTCATCAAGCCCTTCCAGGCACCCGCGCAGGTCTGCCGAGGTGGGCAGACGGTCGAAGGCCGCGTCGACCAGGGCGCCCTCGGAGGCGCGGTCGATTGCCTGCGGCTCGGTCGGCACTTCGCGGTCCTCGCTGCGCAGCATGGTCAGGCAGCGGTTGCGCAGGATGGTGTAGAGCCAGCCCTTGGCGCTGCCCCGCCTCTCGTCGAACTGATGCGCCCGGTGCCAAACCAGCACGAGGGCCTCCTGCACCGCGTCTTCGGCAAGGTCGACCCGGCCCAGCATGCGACGCGCGACACCGAGCATGCGCCCGCCCTCCGCCGTCATGATGCCGCGCAGGGCGGATTTGTCGCCCCCGGCGCAGGCCCTGATCAAGGCTGCATGATCCGTCACGTGACTTTCTGCTCTCCCTGTGCCGCCCTCTTGCGCTGCGGCCATGGGACTACGGCTAGAGACCGCTTGCAGGCCTGTCAATTTACACGAGATGGCAGGGCCGGATGCGCGCTGAGACGTGGCCGATTTGCGTGACGCCTTTGAGCCGGGCGCAGGCATGCAGCCTGCGCCCGGCATGGACGTAGCGCGACGCCTCACATCTCCGCGGTCATGAAGGTGATGTCGCGCAGGGTTGCGCCGTCGGCGCCCTCGATATTCCAGCTCTCCTGCACGGAACCATCGTCGAGCGAGACGGTGTGCAACTGACCCGCAGCCAAGAGCCAGGCGGTGTTGGTGCCCTCGGCATCGGTGGCGATATCGAAGGCGTAGTGCTCCGCGCCCTCGATACCCAGCTTGCCGACCGCGGCCAGCGTGCCGTCATTCGGCGAGGTCTGGCGGATCAGCGCGACGATGGTGCTGTCGATGTCGTACATCGCGGTACTATCGGGCTTGCCGAAACTGTTGATATAGGCCGCCGCGACGATGGCCGGGGCCTCGCCCGCGTGCATGTCGGCCTCCTCGAAGGCCAGCGAACCGTCGACCGTCACGGCACCGCTTTCGATGTCGACGCGGTGGTTGGTGGTGCCCGACATGAAGCGCAGCTTGTCGGCCATCGGGTTGAAGTCGACGATCACCGGCGCGTCGCCCTCGATCGGGAGCTCCTTGTCCATGGTCGAGATCACGGTCGCCGCCCCGGTCTCGGGATCGATCTCGACGATCTCAAAGGTGTCGGTGACGCCGATCAGCTGCCCGTTCGAGGGGCGCAGGTCGATGCCCAGCAGCCGGTCGACACCGGTGACTTCCATGGACTCCGTCACCATGGCGGAGCTCGTGTCGATCACGTGCAGCATCTTGTCTCCGCTGAGCCCGATCGCGGTCATCGCGCTATGGTCGTCGGCCAGCGCACCGGTGGCGGCAGAGGTGGTGAGCAGCAGGGTCAGGGCGGAAAAGGTCTTGTGCATCGTTCAATCTCCTCAGGTCTCGAGCGCGGCCAGTCCGCGGGCTCGATACTCCTAGGACTCGGGCTCGGGCCGGTCTGGATGCACCTGGAGGAAGAAAAATCTTAGGTCTGTCGGAATGCTCTGTTTGGCCGAGCGCCGGAAGGGTTCTTTCCAGGCAGGTGACCATGGCGAAGTGAGAGACCATGTCGGTGGGCTTTCCAGCAACAAGCAGAAAAGGGGCCGAAGGTCTGCGGAGCGCAGGATGCAGTTTGTCGCTGGTTTGAATGCGGACGGCCGTAAAGTCACGCACACCGGATCGTGGGCCGTTGGAAATGCTACGGAGGGGATGAATGGCCGCTTCGGTGACGCTGCAATGATGCGCCGGCGGTCGCTTCGGACGGTCGGACTGGGCCGGCAGCGACGGGCGCAACTGCCCGCCAAATGCACGGCTCGCTGCACTGCCGCAAGCGCGCTCCGAGCCCAACCTACCAAGTTGCTGCAGGATGGCGAATTTCCAATCCTGGGAAGTCGGCAAAATACGTGACAAAACCAATCCGGGTTGCGCCAGAAATTCTAGCTGAAAAGCCGCCAGTGGCAAAAATGCCGTTCTTGAGACGATCTGAAGGTTTCGAGCACACCTTTTGCATGTGCATGACTTGGGCGGTGATTAGCTTTACTTAGGCATCTTCTCCTATGTGAGGTAACGGCTTAGACTTGACTGCGAAGGGCCAGCTTCTCGATTTATTCCAAAACTGGATATTGCCTGATGACAGATGACGAGTTCATCCCAACGCTTACGCATGCAACTGAGCGCGACATTGATTTGTTGCTGGTCGAAGAACTACACTCAGCGCCAGACTTTTTGGTTTGGATGGCAGCCCAGTGCGGTATCCATGGGCAGCTCCGTTCCTGGGACGTCAAACATTCCAAACGCCGTACTCGCTCTCGACGCGAGATTGATATCTTTGTTGAGCTTGAACAAAGGGACGGCACACGCGTCGCGCTGCTCATCGAGAACAAGTTGGACGCAACGGAACAGCCCGATCAGGCCGAAAGCTATCGCGATGAATTAGGCATACTGGACGAAGGCTTCCATAGCGCAGCCATGATTATCGCGTGCCCTGAAGCGTATGCAGCCCAGCACCCCAATTTCACCGGAAAATTTGACGTCACTGTAACATATGAGATGATCGCCGCCTGGTTCCGCGACCAGATGGACGAGGCCGGGACTGACATGATCCTTCGCTACGAGTTTCGCTCAGCAGTATTAGATCAAGCGATCCACAAACACCGACGAGGCTACTCACCTATCCCAGATAAGGTCGTGGGCGATTTCAACGCGCTGTATGTCTCATTGTTGGAGCAAGTTGCGCCGGACATTCGCCCTGGGTCCTCAATGTTGAAGTCGGCCAGTCCGCGCGAAAGTACATCAATGATCTTCGACCAGACTGCGACACTCAAGACGCTGCCGCAAGACATACGACCTCGTCGCTTCGCGCACGAACTTGGTCGAGGGTCAGAGCGCCGAGCGAACTATGTCGCAGTGACCTTTGGAGGGTGGGGTGCCGCCCTCCCTGCCATTCGCGCACAGTTGGAAGCAGATGTGCAGGCAATTGGCGCCAAGTTTGACGCGCAGAAGCCGACGAAGGTCAGGCCCAATCCGGGGTTGAAAATGTCGATTGCAACGTCACCCGTCGATAATCAGGGTAGCTTCGATGAACAGCGTACGGAGATCGAAGCTGGCATGGTCACTGCTGACGCTTTGCGGCGTTGGCTGACTGAAAACCAAGCGACGCTGCGGCGTTGGCAAACACTTGCAGAAGAGGCTGCCATCGAAGCCAATACAACCTGAATCTGTATGGCTTATGGTGACCGCAAGCGACCGTCCTCGACATCGCTGAATTGTCGAAGCAGACCTTGGAACGGTCAACGAGAATGGCAGAAAAGTCCGCACACTACTCGGTGCCGCTCTCGCGATGAAGGTCCGCTTCGCTGGGCAAGGCACTTCCAAGCGAAGGGCGAGTTAGGGCTGCGAGCGGCCGAACGGCCCCTGTCCAACAAACCCGGATCGGCCCAACCGCCGCGGCGCCTGCTCTAAGGCAGCCTCCATGTTCTTCGCGTAGCCATGCGCCAGCTGGCCGACCTGCACGAACGACATCCAGCTGCGGTCTGGGTCGCGGAGCATGGTCGCGTAGATGCGACCGACCGGGCGCCCGTCCTAGAGCACCTCCCAGTCTTTGTCGCCGTGTTCCGGCCCACCATGATCGTTCGCCTGCGCGCCCACATGTGACGCGTCGTCAGTACACGGGTTCGCTCTGATCAAGCCAACGCGGTTCCGATAGCTCACTTGATCTTCTTGTTCACGCTGATCCCAGTTCCGGGAATCTTGACACGCGCTGTGACGCCCTTCTTGCCGACGTTCACACTTCCAACTTTGCCCCCCACTTTCGCGTGGTTGCCGCCACTTCCCACCGAGATATTGCCGCCCTTTACCTTCTTACTAACCCTGACGCTCATAGAATTTCTCCCTGAAATGTTTTCGCGATTAGCTGACACGCAGCTTCCAAAAATGAGGCTTTGATACTGCCCCCGTCAGCAACCTCCCGCAAGCCGCGGCATCAGTTCCCTCCACGCAAGCCCGCCGACAAGCACCTTAAATCAGCGAGTTGATGCTGACCCAGAAAGACGCGGTTTACAGCTCGTGCATCTACGAACCCTCAATATGGAATCACCGGCGCAAATCGCGGGACCCATGCGAGTGCTCTCTTCCGCTGTGCGCAGCAACCGGACTTAGCCCCGCCCGGTTCACATCCCGACAGCTGTCGTTCAAGCGGGGCTAAGCGATCGGTCCCGAGCCAATTCCATAGAAAATCGCCTTGCCTGAAGGGCTGGCCCAGGCACTTGGAGTCCTGTCGCCCTTACCCGCACGTGCAGCGTGCAGTCTATGCCGGGTGACGCGAGGCGCGCTTGGTGCGCCCCGCGCGGTGGGACTGGGCTGAGCTTGATCCATGTGCTGGGGGCCTCTTATTAAAATCGCAGGTCTAGCATGCCTCTCGGGCGCGAGGGTGGAAGGGCCGTCCGCCACATCGCTTCACGATGCCCAACACGCAACCGCCCGCCCGTTGGTTTCTCCAGCAGCGACGGACGGACGGGACCTGCGCATCTCGGGAGCTGCACGCCATGCGCTGTCCGCCTGACACAAGCTGCCACCTTGACCGGCGGGAGGGACTCGGACAGGTTGAATTACATATTCATAATATGGAATTCAAATATAGCTTTTCATGAGGGGAGGTTCATCATGCCCGGTAACCCTTTTGTTGAAGCCGTTTTCTCGTTCCCCGATGTATTCCTGTCCGCTCCGATCTCGACGGGGCGCACCGAAGCCGAGGCACTCGGCATCGCCGGCGGCTTTGAGATCGCCAGCAATCCGCACGCCTCGGGACAGGCGGTGCTCGCGGCGACCGCGTCCAGTTCGCAGGCGGGGGGCGTGTTCTCGGGCCTGGCCGGGCTCTACGACCTGACGGTCGGCTACATGGACGAGACCGACGGCGTGTCGCATCTCGAGGTCCTGCTGAACGGCGCGGTGATCGACGCTTTCGATTGGGACTCGCTCGCCGGCACCGCCATCGTCACCGCCGCCAGCAAGGCCGAGCATATGATCGCAGGTGTCCTGCTGGCTCCGGGGGACGTGCTGGAGCTGAGCGGCGCGGCCAACCTCGGCGAGCCGCTGCGCACCGACTACCTTGATGTCACCGCCAGTACGGCCGTTCCGCCCACCGGAGAGACCACGCGGATGGAGGCGGAAGATTTCACCATCCTCTCGGGCTTCGAGATCGCGCAGAACGGCGCGGCCTCGGGAGGCGCGGTGCTGCAACATTCCAACTCCGCGCAGGAGGCGCGCGCCAGCTATACGCTGACGCAGGGCGGCACCTTCGATCTGACCATCGGCTATTTCGACGAGACCGACGGCGTGTCGAGGCTCGACGTGCTGCTCAACGGCAGTGTCCTCGCCAGCTTCGATTGGGACAGCAGCGCCGGCAGCACGCTGGCGAACCTTGCCAGCCGGGCCACGTACACGCTCGACGGCGTGAAGGTGGCCGCGGGCGACGTGCTGGAGCTTGCCGGCATCGGCGACGGCCGCGAACCGCTGCGCGTCGACTATGTGGACTTGACCGCCGTCACGCCCGGCCCCGATCCGACCCCGCTTCCCGCGCTCTACGAGGCCGAGGATTTCGAGATCGTCTCGGGCTTCGCCGTGGCCCGCAACGGAGCGGCCTCGGGCGGCTATATGCTGCAGGCCACCGGCAGCGGCGAGGCGCGCGCCGCCTGGACCTTCGAAGAGACCGGCACCTACGATCTGGCCATCGGCTACTTCGACGAGACCGACGGCGTCGCTTCGATGCGGGCGCTGCTCAACGGGGTGCAGATAGCCGCCTTCGACTGGGACGGCACCGACGGCAGCAGTATCGCCAACCGGGCCAGCGCCACCGAGCACGAGATCACCTCGGTCGCGCTTGAGGCCGGTGACAGGCTGGAACTGGTTGGCTTCGCCGATGGGCGCGAGCCGCTGCGGACCGACTACATCCGCCTCACCCCAACCGATCCAGAACCGCCCGTGCCGGAACCCTCGCTGGACCTGCTCTTTGCCTCAGGCGGCTCGCTGTTTATCGGGCTGAACGACGGCGACGGGCAGTTCGAGGCGCGCGACACCGGCATCAGCGCCGAAGCGGACCCGTCCGGGCTGCAACCGCTCGATTTCCTGAGCGGGGATTTCGACGGGGACGGCGACAGCGACATCCTGCGGGTGGTAGCGGACCTGCCGTACCTGCCGGCTGAAGACACGCCCGGCTACAGCTATTCGGTGACAACCACGCTTTTTGCCAATAACGGAACCGGTGTGTTCATCGAGGGAACCAGTACCACGGAAGAGCTGACCGTCAACATCGGCCTCGACGAGGGACGCGTAACCTGGGCCGCCAACGTCTTCTCAGCCGCCGACATCAGCGACATCGACGGCGACGGTGACCTCGATCTTGCGGCGCTCGGCAATGCGTCGAATACCCTTTTCGTCTTCGAAAATGGCGGAAATGGCCAGTTTGCGCTGAAGTCGGCGGCTTGGGCCTTGCTCAATGAAATTTCGACTGAGGCGCATTTCGCCGAGATGAATGGCGACGGGTTGGAGGACCTCGTCTTCTTCACAGCATACTGGCCGGCAGAGACGATTGTCACGGTCAACGACGGCACTGGGCACTTCATCGCTGTGGACTCGCTTTCGGCTGGCGAAGGCACCTGGTTCGACGATTTCGAGGACGTGGACAACGACGGAGACACCGACGTGCTGTTCGGCGCCTGGGGCGATGGACGCGGGAGATTCATCTATCTCAACGATGGAACCGGCGCGCTCGACGGCGGTGCCTCGATCGACCCACCGGGAGAGGATTCCTTCATCGGCGGCGCGAAGGCAGGCAACTTCGACGGCGATCCGCAGATTGAAATCGTCAACCTCGGCGCGAACCTTACACCGCGCGCGCCCGGTCTCGTGACCTATGACGTGGTGGTCGGCACAGAGAGGGTCGAACTGGTCGAGACCGGCTACGATCCGTCGATCGTCGGAGGCATGCTGAAGGACGGTGATTTCGACCTCGACGGCGACCTCGACCTCCTCGCTCGCCTCGAGTCGACCGGCACGGTCGTGCTGCTGCAGAACGACGGGGCGGGCAATTTCACCGAAAGCGACGCGCTCTTCACCGCGGACACCGAGGTGCCGGTCGATTACATCCTGACGACCGATTTCTTCGACGAGTCGACGATCCTCATCTAGGGAGCTGGAATTAACCAATTGCAGAAGCTCGTAGTGCGACTGGAGAGGCCAGGTGCACCAGCCAGATGGGCGCCCCTGCCTGGAGCCAGGTCCACCATACTGCGCAAACTCATCAAGGGCGCACCCGGGATGAAGGTCCGCTTCGCCGGACAGAGCGCCTCTAGGCGAAGGGCAAGTTTGGGCTGGCTCCGGGCCTTAGCCCTGTCCATGGTCAAGGTCCGAAGATCGATTTCTCAGAGGTCCACCGCCTCAGAAATTGTCAGGGCGTCTTCTAACTCCACACCCAGGTAGCGAACGGTACTGTCCATCTTACAATGCCCGAGCAGTAACTGAACGGCGCGCAAGTTGCCGGTCTTGCGGTAGATTTGAGCCACCTTTGTCCTTCTCATCGAATGCGTGGCATACGCAGACTGCTCTAGCCCGATGGAGCTCACCCAGCCCTTTACCAATCGGGCATACTGCCGCGTCGAAATGTGCAGACGATCATGAACGCGGCCGGGCCATAGATATTCTCTGCCCCTCATCGTCGGGCTAGCGAGCCAGGCCATCAATGACCGCCTCGTGCCCTCGGTGATCTCGAAGCGCACTGGCTGTCGAGTTTTCTGCTGCACGACCGATACGCGCTCCTTGATCGAACCGGCAGAAAGCACGTCCGCCACTTTCAGGCACACTAGGTCGCAGCCGCGTAACTTGCTGTCGATCGCTAGGTTGAAGAGGGCGAGGTCGCGGATCTTCGCTGCGATTTCCAAACGGACACGGATGGCCCAGACGTGTCGAGGTAAGAGGGGCCGCTTTTGACCGATAATGCGGCCACGGTTCCAGGCGGGTTTGGTGGGGCGGACGGCGGGTAGGTTCTCATTTTCCATGGTGAAGGTTTCCCTCCACCGCGCCCAGCCCCATCTCCGACCCGTTGCCGGCGGCGTAATGCTACCATGGAGACCCAGCACCGCAGTGCTGCGAAACGGCGACAAGTCTGAATCGTGGGTGCAGGGCCACGCCCTCGCTGCGAGTGCATTCGGCTGGTCCCAGCCCGTAGCTGCCCTTCGTGGAAAATAGGCCGGTCTGCTCTGAGCCGACATGAAGGGCTGACAGTCGATCTTCGGTACGCTGATCGCAGACGGTCAGAGTGGACAGGGAAGTGTAATTTTGTATCACAACCTGCCGAACGGCGAGGTTCGTGCGAAGCACGCGCGCGGGATGATGACTCCACCAGATCAATCGGGCGTCTCGCACCCATCGGAGAAGTGCCTCAGAGAGAGGTAGAGAGCCGAATCGCATGAAACAATGCCGCCATGCTCTGCTGCATGACGGCATCTATATGTGGTGTCAGTAAGCGATCATAGCGCTAAATGTAGAGATTTAGTCAGGGTTGCTCATGGAGGTTGCTCCTAAAGTCATGTGGCTTACACCACTTCGCTGTTCAACATAGCTTCCCCTGCAATGATTTCAATAAGGTTCAGCCAAGGCCTGATGAGACGGCGATTGTGCGCCGTCGGCCGGATCACGCTGCGTGTCTGTTGATCCTGACCGTGTGACAAGGCATTCCGAATGCCGCGCAATCTATCAAAGGTGTTCCGTACCCCATTGTTCGAAAAAGTTTCGAGAGAATCCTTCTCAGTGATGAGGCTCTTCACGGCGTAGCCACCGTCAAAATTGGTCGGCGTGCAGAAATATTTTTTATGCCGTGTAATTTCTGTCCAGAGTAGCTCCATATTG
This sequence comes from Salipiger sp. CCB-MM3, assembly GCF_001687105.1. Taxonomy (NCBI): domain Bacteria; kingdom Pseudomonadati; phylum Pseudomonadota; class Alphaproteobacteria; order Rhodobacterales; family Roseobacteraceae; genus Salipiger; species Salipiger sp. CCB-MM3. The sequence goes on along the minus strand of NZ_CP014596.1, from coordinate 397,468 downwards.
ATGGTTTCAGTTATGAGATTTTGAGCCTTCGGTATATCATCAGTGGCGCTCTTTGCTGATAGCGCCTCCACCACAGATCTCATTGTGGCATCAATTTTAGAATGGGCGTGCGGAGATGATAGTATCTTCTTAATGCGGGACCGCGTTTGAGATTCGATAAAATGAAAGGCGAGATACTCAATAATTCGATAGCAAGTTAAGAAGGTCACGATCTCATTGCCTGAGAGTGTCGCTTCCCTCCAGTAGTTCAGTGCATTGATGTCGATCTCGCGGCCAGATATCTTCTTAGGAAATTCTCCATGAAGATACCGGTCCCTTGCTGAAAAGTCTTTCGCGATAGGTTCGTGAATGAGCACTTGAGGGGTCTTCGTGTCATAGTACGACATGAAGGCATTGAGATGGATAACCAAGTTGTCAATCTCTTCCCAATCCAGCTCTCCTAAATCAATGTAGAAAGACCTTGGGGTACTCAGCGCGCGTCCCCCGTGATGACCGTCTTCGCCATCCTCAGTTCGCTGAAGAAGCATGAATGACGTTAAGTTTCTGTAGTTCGTTGCATTTGAATTTGAAACCGGCTCAGCGCAAGCGGCGATACTCATCAGTCGCTGGGACGCCTCTCCAAACCAACATTTATGGGTATTCCCACCAAATAGGAACTCAAACTCTCGCTCTGCAGTTTCCGCGCTCGCCGAATTCAAGTGATATGCGGTCCATATGACCTCCAGTTTCTTGGTGTCTCTATGATAAATTGCCGAGTATTTCTCAGGAAGAGTGCTTCCATTGAGGCTCTCGAAGAGGCTATATTGCTTATCGGAGTCATCTGGGATAACCAGCCCGATCGTCTTGTCACCCCAAGGGGTTGCGATGAAGATTATCCCATCATTGCCTTTGCTTACCTCAGAGTAACTATTGTTTTCCAAGTAAGCGGCCAGCTTCCCTCTTACTTCTTCTTCACTTACGCTCATCTCTAACCTTTTCCTTGCCTCAGGAAGCGTCGTCACACCGAGAAACCTTTCAGAGGTAAGCCGTTGCGCCGAAGCGCCCGAGTTTCTGCGGCTTCCCGACGCGCACCTGTCTACTTTCCATTTGCTCACCATTTCAATCAAAGTTCTTGATGAGGGGGAATATCTGCAGTCGGTCTTCTCATGGCGCCATGAGACTTCTCACGCTACGCGTCGCCAAGTGGCACACGTGCCATGTGCACTGGCCGAGCCAACAGCCAAGCAACATATTAACATGTCCTTTGGGCCGTTTCGCTGACCAGTCTCGACAGCGCATAGGCAATCTGCATATCCGCAATCTGCGCATTGCGGCCGGACGGCGCCAGCGCGCGTGCTCAGGCTTGCGCTCCGCCAAAGCTATGTCATGAATGTCGCTCGCAGGCCGTTCGGTTCAGGCCAATGCGTGCTCCCGCAACCAACTTTCGCGAAAATATCGCCTCGGACGGCGTCGAGTTTAATCGGCGCCGATTTGCGTAGCATCTCCGAGAGATTAGCCGACAGCTCCAGACGGTGACCGTCCGCGTCCGCGTCCCAATGGACGACCACATTCTCGACGATCTCGTGCAACTCGTCGATCGCGCGTCCAGCGACGGCCTCGTCGGAGATGAGCTGACCCCATCGAGTGGTCCGGGTTAAATGCTAATGCATGGTCGGCCTTCGATCTATGGGGATGAAGGTCTCCGGTGCCGGTGTCCGATATCCAAGAGCGCTATGCGGCCGAGCGGTGTTGTAGTGCTTTCGCCATTGTTCGATGAGGATTTGCGCCTCCCTCAACGAGTAGAAGACCTCGCCATTGAGGAGTTCGTCCCTGAACCTGCTGTTGAAGCTCTCGCAATAACCGTTCTCCCAGGGTGACCCCGGCTCGATGTAGGCGGTCTTCGCCCCCACCAACTCGATCCAGTCGCGGACCTTCTGCGCGATGAACTCCGGGCCGTTGTCGGACCGGATGAACCGCGGCGGGCCGCGCTGGATGAAGAGATCGGTCAGGGCGTCCAGGACATCGGTGGAGTTCAGTCGCCTGTCGACACGGATCATTAACGCCTCCCGCGTATATTCATCGAGGATGTTGAGCGTCCGGTAGGTCCGGCCGTCACTGGTCCGGTCCTGCACGAAGTCGTAGGACCAGACGTGGTTGGGGTGCTCGGGCTTCAGCCGCACGCAAGAGCCATCGTTCAGCCAGAGCCTGCCGCGCTTCTTCTGCTTGTGTGGGACCTTGAGCCCTTCGCGCCGCCAAATGCGCGCCACCCGCTTGTGGTTCACCTGCCAGCCGGCACGCCGCAGCAGCACGGCGACCCGGCGGTAGCCGTAGCGGCCATACTCCCGGGCCAGATCGATGACGTCGGCGGTCAGCCGCGCCTCGTCTTCCCGGCCCTGTGGTGGCTTGCGCTGCGTGGAGCGGTGTTGGCCGAGCACCCGGCAGGCCCGGCGTTCGGAGATGCCGAGTGTCTCGCACACATGCTCCACGCATTCGCGGCGGCGCGAAGGGCTTAGAAGTTTCCCTGGGCAGCCTCGGTCAGGATCAGCTTCTCGAGCGTCAGGTCAGATACCGCCCGCCGCAGCCTCAGGTTCTCCTTCTCGAGTTCCTTCAGCCGCGACAACTGTGCCCGGTTCATCCCACCATACTGCTTACGCCACCGGTAGAACGTGTGCTGCGATATCCCTATCTGTCGCACCGCATCGGCCATTGACAGGCCTTGGCCGTGCAACACCTCGACCTGGCGCAGCTTGGTGACAATGTCTTCAGGCTTCTCACGCTTTCCAGCCATTCTGTAGTCCTCCTGTTCGCCGAAATCCTATCGGATTTCAGGCTTCGTGGGTGGACCACTTCAAAGGGGCTGGCTCAGAATAAGCGCATAAGTCCATAGACTTATACGCTATCAGGCGCCCCAAGGCCATTCAATGAAAATGGTAGGTGGCGGAGACGAAGGGATTCGAACCCTCGAGACGGTTTCCCGCCTACTCCCTTAGCAGGGGAGCGCCTTCGACCACTCGGCCACGTCTCCGCGGACCCGTTTAGAGATGGAGCGACCGAGAAACAAGGCGAAAAATGCGTTTTCTCCGCCGCTCATGTCACATGCTTAATATTATATATGTTTCCCAATACCGCCGCAAAAGATCCGCGTGGTTGGCAACGATTTGTCAACGGCGACAGCCACGGCCTCATGGGTTCACAGGCCATGGAAGAGTGTAGGTTTTGACAACTTCGCACGGAAGCCGGTGCTTGCGAGCGAGGATTTTGTAGCTTCTGAATATCGGAGTTCGTCCACCCAATCCTGGTGCAGTTTTCCGTGGTGACTCGCAAGGAACCAGTTCCTTGCGATGTGTCCGGCGTCAGCGCCTATGGGACATCTGAATTGATTTCGGAAAGGAGGGTTTCTGGCTCATCGTAACCACCAAGGAGTGGAGATGAGACATAAACCCGGAACACCTAAGCCTTCCGCCGAGAAGGTTGTGAAGGACATCCGCCGACGCACCCGCAAACAGCATTCGGCGGAGGAAAAGATCCGCATCGTGCTTGAGGGCCTTCGCGGCGAGGAGAGCATAGCCGAGCTTTGCCGGCGCGAGGGGATTGCGACGAGCCTGTACTACAGTTGGTCCAAAGAGTTTCTCGAGGCCGGCAAGAAGCGGCTTGCTGGTGACACAGCGCGCCAGGCGAGCAGCCCGGAAGTGAAGGTCCTGCGGGCTGAGGCCAGCGCGCTGAAGGAGGCCTTGGCAGAGGCCACCCTTGAGAATCGGCTGCTCAAAAAAAGTATGATCGGGGATGGGGGAGACCACGAATGAGGTACCCTGCATCCGAAAAGCTCGAGATTATCCGGCTCGTCGAGAGATCACATCTGCCCGCGGCGCGCACGCTGGAGATGTTCGGTATTCCGAAGACAACCTTCTATCGTTGGTACGACCGATACCGATCCCTTGGCGAGGCCGGTCTCGAGGATCGCCGACCCCACCCGGGTCGGGTCTGGAACCGCATCCCTGATGATGTCCGGCAGGATGTGGTCGGCTTGGCGCTGGAGGAGCCCGAACTCTCTCCACGGGAGCTTGCGGTGCGCTTCACAGATACGAAGAAGTACTTTGTCTCAGAGGCTTCGGTGTATCGCATCCTCAAGGCGCACGACCTGATCCCGAGCCCTGCCTTCATCGTTGTCAAGGCTGCGGACGAGTTCCGCGATAAGACGAGCCGGCCAAACCAGCTCTGGCAGACCGACTTCACGTACCTGAAGGTGATCGGTTGGGGTTGGTACTATCTGAGCACCATCCTGGATGACTTCAGCCGATATGTAATCGCCTGGAAGCTCTGCACGACCATGCGAGCCGAAGATGTCACTGACACACTCCAGCTCGCGCTGGAGGCGTCCGGTTGCGACCAGCCGACCGTGCTACACCGACCACGACTTCTCAGCGACAACGGCTCGTCCTACATCGCAGGCGATCTCGCAATCTGGCTGAAGGACAAGCAGATGGAGCATGTGCGCGGGGCCCCCAACCATCCGCAGACGCAGGGCAAGATCGAACGCTGGCACCAGACCCTGAAGAACCGCATCCTGCTGGAGAACCACTACCTCCCCGGCGCACTCGAGGCCGCGATCGAGACCTTCGTCGACCACTACAACCATCAACGCGTCCATGAGAGCCTCGGAAACGTCACCCCGGCCGACGTCTACTTCGGTCGCGCCAAAGCCATCTTAGCCGAACGAAGGAGGATCAAGTCCGACACCATCCGCCAGCGCCGCTTGCTCAACCGAACTCAGGCGGCCTAACCTCGAACAGTATGAGCCAGACCCTCCTGACCGGCTGAGCATTCCGGGTCCCAAATTATGTGATGACGGACAATTCAGCGTTCTGAGCAAAATCTCCTAGATAGTGGAGATCGAAGGGAAGCTGTGCGTGCTGTGTTCGACGCTGCGGAACATGTCTTTAAGATATCGTTCAAAGGTTCGATCTCTCTGAATAAGTCGGCGGTGCAGCAGTATTTGAAGCCGGCAGTTGATAAGTCTATCACCGACACGACCATGAGACGGGCTTCGCAAAAGAACTGTGATGCTCTCGTTGATTGGACGGATGCCTGCCACAACTATCGGCACGTTTCTCCGGATGTCGAACCAAAGATGCCATCAGAGGAACTTACCGTTTTACTGGTGTCCCAAGGATTTTCGTATGTGCGCTGGCTGGTCGACTTGAGGAGACGTTACTTAGTTCCAGCGTCAGAATACGCATCGGGCGGTGCAATTTCCTGATCGAATCTAGTTGTCGCTTAGCTGCTAGCGTCTGAGGAGCGGTGAGCTCTGATCCTTAGGCGGTGAAAGAGCGCGGCGTCCATGATGGGCGGATTTTCGCTGAAAATGGTCGTGCTGTGGGAAATATATTGGTGGCGCGCAGAATCCGTGCGGTCGACTGCGGCTTCGGCGATTTACGTAACGAATTCAAAGTGTTTGGATGTTTTGGCGCGACCCTTAGCAGGGAAGCGCCTTCGACCACTCGGCCACGTCTCCGCTGACGCGGATAGCCAAGCAAACATAGGGACTACAAGGCGAAACTGGCCTCTTCTCGAAAAAAATCCAAAACCCCAAAAACCGGCTCAAACGGCACTGAAAGGCACCGAACGGCACCGGTTTTGGGTAAGATCCGGTCAACTTCCCCTACAGATAAAGCGCGTTCGGGCGGCAGGCGCCGAAGGAGCCTCAAGGTCAGCAAAATGCTGCAAGGAGCTCTCAGGCAAAGTTTCCGGAGTGGCGCAATCGATCCGACCTCCTCTTTGGAAGGAGACACGGTCATGAGCTCGAGCCAGGAAAGTCCAGGGGAGGCAGATGTCCAAGAACTTGCTCACTACTGGCGGTTGCCCTCGGCGCGCGCCACGCGCGAGCTCGCCCACGCTGTCGGCGTCCGAAAGGTAGGCGGTCGCTCCCCTTGGCATGGGGTCTGGGTGGTCGAAGGTCTCGCGCCGCCGCCGCAGTATCGCTGGAAGGAGCTCAAGCCTCCGGCAAACCCGGCGCGGTTCAGCCAGAGCCTGCCGCGCTTCTTCTGCTCGTGTGGGACCTTGAGCCCTTCGCGCCGCCGTTCGCTGCGGGCCTCGAACCGATGGCGGACCACGGCTCACCGCGCCACCCGCTTGTGGTTCACCTGCCAGCCTGCCCGGCGCAGCAGCACGGCGACCCGGTGGTAGCCGTAGCGGCCATACGCCAGGGCCAGATCGATGACGTCGGCTGTCAGCCGAGCCACGTCTTCCCGGCCCTGGGGCGGCTTGCGCTGCGTGGGGCGGTGCTGGCCGAGCACCCGGCAGGCCCGGCGTTCGGAGGTGCCGAATGTCTGGCGCACAGGCTCCACGCTCTTGCGGCGGCGCGAAGGGCTAAGGCGCTCCGCCCCTCAGGGCTGAAACGGTCCCCCAGACCGTTTCCGGGACGCCCTTCACCCCCGAGCAGCCTCGGTCAGGATCAGCTTCTCGAGCGTCAGGTCGGACATCGCCCGCCGCAGCCTCAGGTTCCCCTTCTCGAGCTCCTTGAGCCGCGACAACTGTGCCCGGTTCATCCCGCCATACTGCTTCCGCCAGCGGTAGAACGTGTGCTGCGATATCCCGATCTGGCGCACAGCATCGGCCATCGACAGGCCTTGGCCGTGCAACACCTTGACCTGGCGCAGCTTGGTGACAATATCTTCCGGCTTCTCTCGCTTTCCAGCCATTCCGCAGTCCTCCTGTTTGCCGAAATCCTATCGGATTTCACGCATAGTGGGTGGACCACTTCAAAGGGGCTGGCTCAGACTGTCGTGGAGGAGCCACCATGTCCAAGACTAGGTGATCGAGCCTGAGATTTTCGATCAATACGTGTGCATCGCAGGCTTCCTTGCTATCGAAGCAGTGGCGCTGCATGAACTGCTCGTCATTTGCCATTGCGAGGTCGCGAGCCAAGCCCTCATCCGCCTCACGGAACGCGTTGCCTGCGACATCCGTGATCTGCCCGTGATGCGCGCAGAGATCGACCTTGTTTTGTCAGAGTTGGCCGGGATCGGCGCCGGTGATCTGGACGAAGCTTGTGTCCGCGGTGGAGCCCCTGCGGACCTTGACGCGGCCGTGCGTCTCTACGGTGCCCGGCTCGGTGTTCTGCGAGCCCGGCTGGGACAATAGGCTTTCCGCAACAGCGCCGGCCCTCGTTGGCGCTGATAACTTTGACGAAGACAGCTGATCTTGCGTGGCACTCGCCGAGGACTGTCGTCAGGGAGACCTGCATGAATATGCTTTCAACCACCAGCCACGTCGTAACGGCGCGAGACCCGCGAGAGGACGCTGTTCTCGACGTGGTCGACTTCATTCGCCGAGACGGTATGGTGCTCTACGACCTCTTATCTGTTCTGGGGGATGAGGAGGGGGTCGACGCGGTGGCTGAACTCATAGGCCTCTGCGTTGCCTCTCTGCCCGCACGGCCAGCATTGATAGCCGAGCTGGCGGAGGTCGCGCGCTCCCTGATCATGCTTTCGTTAAGGGAGATCGACGCGCCGGCCCTTTCGGGCTGCGCGACCTTCGATGTCCTCAACGCGGTGCGATGGTCAGGGGCGCGGGTGGCCGACCTTTGCCCTCGTCTCGCCGCGACCTGATCGAGACTTTCAGCTCGCGTCGCGCTCGTCAGACAGGCGGTCGATGACCGCCATTACTTCCGATAGCCGCCAGCGCGACGAGTTGCCGAGCTTTAGAGGCTTCGGGAAAGTCTTGTTCTTGATGTCCGTGTAGATGCTGGCGCGCGACCGCTGAAGGATGTCCACGAGAGTGGCGATCCCGACGAGGGTGTCGGGGGTGGGCGACGTGATGTGCATGATGATCTCCTTGTCTCTATGCGGAGGGGAGATCGGACCGTTTTATGACGGCCCAATAGAAATCATGGCGGGTTGGACGAAAAAACTCTTCCGGATGCTGGACGCGATGAGGGCTTGTCCCATCGGCTTCGCGCCCGGATCATTCCGTATGTTGAAACGGGTGCTGAGAAAGCAGCCCTGCCATCTTGCCACCCCGGCGCCACCCCAGACGGCTTTCCGCCCGACGGGCATCAACGCCACATAGGAGGAAGTCACCGTTGATACTGGGGTAATTTGGTAGCGGAGGAGGGACTTGAACCCCCGACACGCGGATTATGATTCCGCTGCTCTAACCAACTGAGCTACTCCGCCAAGAAGTGGGGGCTGAATATGGTTCTGGCGCGGTATCGTCAAGCGGAAAAAACACCTGCCGCGGCGGAAATTTCCAACTTTCTGGGACCGGCGCCAGAGACGCTATTTCACGATGGTTTCGTCGCGCACGAAGAGGTTCGCCCAGGCTCTGTCGACCAGGTCCGGGGTCATCTTGTAGGGCCAGCCTTCGAAGTCGCAGATCGCCTTCATCTGGTCGATCAGGAACACCGGCTGGTAGTTGGCATAGACGTTGTCGATGGTCGGATATTTGGTCTTCAGCAGGTGCACGAGCGAGGCCTCGTCGAGCACCATCTGCTTTTTGCGGGCGACCATGGCGAAGATTTTCAGGAAGTCCTGCTGGTTCGGGCCGTCGATCTTGATCTTGAAGAAAATCCGGCGCAGGGCCGCCTTGTCGAAGATCTCGTTGGGATGGAAGTTGGTCGAGAAAATCACCAGCGTGTCGAAAGGAACCTCGAACTTCTCGCCCGATTGCAGGGCGAGGATGTCCTTGTTCTCTTCCAGCGGCACGATCCAGCGGTTGACCAGTTTCTGCGGCGGTTCGGCCTGACGTCCAAGGTCGTCGACGATGAACAGACCGCCGGTGGATTTCAACTGCAGCGGCGCCTGATAGGTGCGGGCGGTGGGGTTGTAGACCAGATCGAGCATGTTCAGCGACAGCTCACCGCCGGTGATCACCGTGGGCCGGTCGCACAGCACGTAGCGCGTGTCGAAGCGGTTGTTGCGGCGCAGGCGGGTGGGGTCCTCGATGTCGCTCTCGGCGGCGGAATGCACGATCGGGTCGTAGACGGTGATCACCTGCCCGGAATATTCGATGGCGCGCGGCACGAAGATGCGGTCACCAAGCGCGGCACGGATGCCGTTCGAGATCGAGGATTTACCGTTGCCCGGCGGGCCGTACATCAGGATCGACCGGCCAGCGCTCACTGCCGGGCCGAGGTGCGAGATCAGATCGTCGGGCAGCACGAGATGCCCCATTGCGCCGGTCAGCGCCTCGCGGGTCATCTGGATGTTGCGGATCGACTGTCGCTTCACCTGTTCGCGGTAGGCCGAAAGCGGCACCGGCATGGGGCCGAAATATTCCGACTGCGAGAGCGCATCCAGCGCCCGCGCCTTGCCGCTGTCGGTCAACTGATAGTTCATCTCGCTGCTGCCCACCTCGCCGCGGGTGCCCATGGCTTCGATGAGCCCGTGGCTGCGTCCGAGGTCGACCAGTTCTTGGGTGATCACGATCGGCAGGCAGATCGCATGGGCCAGGTCAGTGACCTTATTGGTGTTGTTGCGGAACATGGTCTTGAGAACGATGTCGCGCATCATCGTGCGCGGCAGCACCATGTCTTCGAGCCGCTTCGGCGCCGGGGGCGCGATCACGCTGGTGGTTTGCATGTTCATCGGTCGGTGGTCCCTGATCTGGCCTGCGCGGCGCCATCCTTCTTGCCGCACAGGAAGCCGCATCATTGTGGCAAGAGCTTGGCTTGGGGCGGGAATTGCAGCGGCGCCGGAGCGGCGGTGCAAAGGCGGGGCGGCTTGTGTCGCGCGGGCGGCTGCGCGAGGCTGGTGCCCGATGCAGGATGACGCAGGATCAGGAGACCATGATGGGTGCGCAGGTGACGGTAGGTGTGATCGGGGGAACGGGGATGCTGGGGCGGAGCCTTGTCACCGGGCTGCTTGCAAGCGGGGAGGTCGCGGCGGAGGGGCTCTGGGTCTCGAACCGCTCGGGCGGTGCCGAGGGGCTGCCGGACGGGGTGCAGGCGACCGCCGACGCGCAGGCGCTGGTTGCGGCCTGCGATGTGGTGATCCTGTCGGTGCCGCCCGCGCAGTTCGGCGCGCTGGAGATCGACGCGTCGGGCAAGCTGGTGATCTCTGTCATGGCCGGCGTCAGCGCCGCGCGGATCGCCGAGCACACCGGCGCCGAGCGCGTCGTGCGCGCCATGTCGAGCCCGGCCGCTGCACGGCGGCTGGCCTTCTCGCCGTGGTGTGGGGCGCTTTCCGCCGAAGATCGCGCGCATGTGACCCGGCTGCTGGGCGCATGTGGCAGCACCGCCGAAGTGCCCGATGAGGCGCAGATCGAGATCTTTACCGCGATGACCGGGCCGGTGCCGGGCTTCGTTGCGCAGCTTGCGGCCTCCATGGCCGATTACGCCGAACGCCGGGGTGTCGCGCCCGCAGTGGCGGATATGGCGGTGCGGCAGCTGTTTCTGGCCTCGGGCGAGATGCTGGCCGGGGATCGGCAAACCGCCTCTGCGCATGTGCGCGGCATGATCGACTACGCGGGCACCACGGCGGCGGGACTTCTGGCGATGCAGGAGGCGGGGTTTCAGGATGCGGTCGATGCGGGGCTGGACGCTGCCGTGGCGCGCACGCGCGAGATCGCGGGGTAGGGGTCGCCGCTCAGGCGGGCTCGGCCCCATAGAGGGCACCCAGAAGCAGATAGAGGCCTAGCGTGCCCCCCAGTGCCAGCCCCATGGGAAAGCGACTGCCGCTCTCCCAGCTGGCCCAGCCGGGGGCGAGGCGGCGCAGCGGCGTGGCGCGCACCAGTCGGTGGCTGACGAAGGCGGCAAAGAGTGTCGCGGCAAAAAGCGCCATGACAAAGCGCAGATCGCCAAGGTGGATGAACGGCGCGGCGGCGGCGGCGAATTTCGCATCGCCCGCGCCAACGGCCCCCCCGGCGTTCAGCGCGATGCCTGCCAGAAGCACGGCCATCAGCTGCACGTAACGCCATGCGTAATCGCTCAAAGGCAGGACAAAGGGGCCGATAACGACGAAGACCACGAAGAGGGCGATCACCGATTTATTGAGGATCTTCATCCACTTCATATCGGTGTAGCAAACCCAGAGGCAGATGGGCAGCACCAGCGGGAGGAACCAGAGCGCAGCGGATGCGGAAATCACCAGCACCTCCCCAGCCTCAGTTCACCACGGGCGCTTCGAGAGCGTCCAGCGCACGGGCGGCCGCTTCGAAGTGCTGCGGATGGGTTTCAAGCGCGTCGCGCAGCAGGCCTTTGCCAATCTCCACATCGCCGCGTTTCACCGCCGCAAGGCCCAGCGTCTGCAGCAGCTCCGCGCGTTCGATCTGGGTCATATCCATCACCGGCAGCGTGTAGTTGCCCTGCGCGCCACGGGCCAGCACGAGGTTGTTCTTGGCGGTGAAGAGCTTGGGGTCGCGGCGGATGGCGTCGCCAAAGAGCTTTTCGGCGTCGGCATAATCGCCTCGGCTCAGCTTCGAATAGCCCCAGTTGTTCAGCACGGAGGCGGGCTTGGTGGTCAGGCCCGAGGCGATCTCGTAGAAGCTGTCGGCCTTTTGCCACTGCTGGTGGCTGTCGGCGATCATCGCTTCGAGCCGGTAGCGTTGGAAGGTCTCATGGGTGGGCGGGATGGTGCCCAGCACCTGCTCGGCCTTGTCCCAGTTGTTGTTGCGGATCAGCGCATCCGCAAGCGCCACGCTGTCCTCGTTGCTGGCGCCCTGATGCGCGACCACCTGCGTCCAAGCGGTGACGGCCTCGGGGTAGCGCTTGGCACGGACGAGAGATTTCGCAAGACCGCGCTGAAAATCGATGCGTTCGGGCTGCTGATCGGCGCTGCGCGAGAAATAGGCCACGGCCTCTTCGGGGTCGCCAGCGCTCAGCATCACTTCGGTAAGACCTGCGCCGTCGATGGCGTTCACCCCGGTGAACTCGCGGTCCACGGCATCCTTGTCGATGTCTTTGCTGCAGGCGGACAGGGCGATGAGACCCGCCGCGCAGGCGATCAAAACGTTCCGGTGGCGCATTTTCTGCGTCCTTTTGCTGCTCTTGCCTCGTCTGGGGCCTGCTTTCAGGCCAAGGGCTTAGCCGCCGTGCCGGATGAGATAGTCGCCACCGCCCCGGCGGATCAGCCTATAGTCTTGATTTTGCGCCGGATCATAACCCGTATCGTCCAGCTTTGCGAGCGCCAAGCGCAGGTTGTCGCGGATTTCGTCGCTTTCGCCGTTGTCCAGCGCGTAGGCGCGGCGGAACACCTCGGCGGCTTCCGAGGTCTGGTCTGAGTTGATCAGCACGACGCCAAGGTTGTTCCAAGCGGCGGGCCAGTCCGGTTCAACCTCGACGGCGCGGCGCAGCAAGGTCTCGGCCTGCCCGAGCCGACCGAGCGCAAGGTTCGCTGAACCGAGCGAGCTGAGCACCTCTGCGGTGAGCCCATGCGTGCCAGCAGCGCGGGTGTAGGCCTCGAGCGCCAATTCTGCCTGTCCGGCTTGCATCAGCCGGTGCCCGACGAGCAACTGATCGACCTCGGAGCCTCTGGGATCGAGGGCAGGTGCAAAGGGCGTTCCGGGCTCCTGTTCGAGCGTGTCGGTCCGCCCGAACGCACCAAGGCCGCCCGAAGAACAGGCGGCCAGGATGAGCGGAATGAATATGAGCGTCAGTGCGCGCGGCATGTGGCCTATTTGACGAGACTTCCGATGTTCGAGATGCCCACCACCGAAGGACCCACGAGGATCATCAGCAGTGGCGGCACCGTGAGGATCATAGTGGTCAGCGTCATCTTTGTCGGCAGCTTGTTTGCCTTTTCCTCAGCGCGCATGACCCTTTTGTCACGCATTTCGCCCGCGTAGACCCGCAGCGCGTCGGCGATCGAGGTGCCGAAGGACGAAGCCTGGTTCAGCACGGTGACGAACGACGACACATCCTGCACGCCGCAGCGCTCGCCCATGTCGTTGAGCACGGCAGATTTCTCTTTGCCCGCCTTCATCTCGTTGCTGATGATCTCGAACTCGTCGGCCAGCGCCACATAGGAGGCGCGCAGCTCGCCGGCGACGCGGCGGATCGACTGGTCGAGCGACTGGCCCGCCTCGACGCAGACCAGCATCATGTCGAGCGCGTCGGGAAATCCCTCGACGATTTGCTGGCGGCGCTCTTCGACGCGACGGGTGACCCAGTATTTCGGCGCGAAATATCCCGCGGCGCCCGGGCCGATCATGAACAGCATCTTCTCATGCAGAGGGGCGTCAGGCGTGCCGAGCACAAGCATGTAATAGGCCGAGCCCACAGCCAGAAGGCCCAGCCCCAGCGCCATTTGCGCGAAGTAGTAGATGCGCACCGCGTCGCGCGAACGATAGCCGGCCTGCATGAGTTTCATGCGGATGGCGCTCAGTTCCTCGGCGGTCTGCGGCTCGAGGTATTGGGCGTATTTGTTGAGCTTCTCGTTGCGCCGCGTGTCGCGCAGCACCGCGCGGGTTTCCTTCTCCATCTTCTTGCGCGAGGTCTCGCGCAGCTTGTCCATCGGATCGGGGCGCGAGCGCAGCATCAGCGGAATGCTGGCGAGGATCAGCAGGAAGGCGAGGCCGGCGACGACCATCAGCGGTCCGGCGGGGCCGAGCTTGGCGGTGATCAGCGTATTGAGCGTGTCGAGCATGGCAGGGGCCTCAGACTTTGATGTTCACGAGCATCCGCATGACCACGAGGTTGGCGGTCAGGAAGATGGCCACGGCAAAGCAGCAGGGGATGAAGAGCGGGTGATCGACCACTTCGTCGTAGTAGTGCGGATCGAGGACCTGGATCGCCAGCAGCACCACCAGCGGGAAGCCCGAGAGGAACTTGCCGGACCATTGCGCCTCGGCGGTGATGGCTTTGACGCGGCGGAACAGGCGGAAACGGGCGCGGATCACCTTGGCCAGACCGTCGAGGATCTCGGCGAGGTTGCCGCCCGACTGCTGCTGGATGGTCACCGCCACGGCGAGGAAGCGAAGGTCCTGCATGTCGAGCCGTTCGGCCATATGCTTGAGCGCTTCGCCGATGTCCCGGCCATAGGTGGCCTCGTCCGAGATCACACCGAATTCGGTGGCCAGCGGGTCCTTAATCTCTTTCGACACGATGGTGATGGCAGAGCTGAACGGGTAGCCGACGCGCAGGCTGCGCACCATCAGTTCCACCGCGTCGGGCAGTTGCTCTTCGATCAGCGCGAGGCGCTTCTTGGCCTTGTTGTTCACCCACATAAAGACGCCGCCGACGCCGATGACGACCCCCATGATCACGCGCACCGGCAGCGTGGCTTCGGTGCCCATCGTGAGACCGAAGAAGGCAAAGACGCTGACCCCGATCATGATCAGGATCAGTTGCTGCGGGGTAAAGGCCAGCGCGGCCTTTTGCGCGCGATCGGCCAGCAGCGAATAGAGCGGGATGCCGCGGCGGTCGAGATGCTGGTCCATCTCCTTGCGCAGCTTGGCCAGAACCTCTTCGCGGCTGTCGTGCTTGTTCAGCATCTCCAGCCTGCGGTTGACCCGGCTGTTGAGGCTGATCGATTTGCCAAAAGCGACGAGATAGACACCCTCGACCAGCACCAGAACGCCGATGAAGATCAGGCCGTAGATGATCGGTTCTGCACTCAGCATGGCGCTTACTCCGGACGGAAGGGTTCGTAGATCGAGGGCGGCACGTCATAGCCCCACATGCGGAACCGCTCGGAGAAGTGGCTGCGCACACCGGTGGCAGTGAAATGGCCGAGGATCTTGTTCTCGGGGGTGAGGCCGACGCGCTGGTAGCGGAACACTTCCTGCATCGAGATGACGTCGCCTTCCATGCCGGTGATCTCGGTGATCGAGGTCATCCGGCGCGAGCCGTCCTGCAGGCGGCTGGCCTGTACGAGGATGTGCACCGCCGAGGAAATCTGGCTGCGCATGGCCTTCAGCGGCATCTCGACCCCGGCCATGGCGATCATGTTCTCGAGGCGCGAGATGGCGTCGCGCGGGTTGTTGGCGTGGATCGTGGTCATCGAGCCGTCGTGGCCGGTGTTCATCGCCTGCAGCATGTCGATCACTTCCTCGCCGCGCGTCTCGCCGACGATGATGCGGTCAGGGCGCATCCGCAGCGCGTTCTTCAGGCAGTCACGCGGGGTGACCGCGCCCTTGCCCTCGACGTTCGGCGGACGGCTTTCCATCCGGCCCACATGGGTCTGCTGCAGCTGAAGTTCGGCGGTGTCTTCGATGGTCAGGATGCGTTCGCTGTCGTCGATGAAGGACGACAGCGCGTTGAGCGTGGTGGTCTTGCCCGAACCGGTACCGCCCGAGACGATGACGTTGAGGCGGGTGGCGACGGCAGCCTGCAGGTAGACGGCCATTTCCTCGGTGAAGGCGCCGAAGTTCACCAGATCGTCGATGCCTAGCTTGTCCTTTTTGAATTTCCGGATCGACACCAGCGAGCCGTCCACCGCGATGGGGGGCACCATGGCGTTGAAACGCGAGCCGTCGGCAAGGCGGGCGTCGACATAGGGATTGGATTCATCGACCCGGCGTCCCACGGCGGAAACGATCTTGTCGATGATCCGCATCAGATGGCGTTCATCCTTGAAGGTGACATCCGAGATCTGCAGCTTGCCGTTGCGTTCAACGAAGATCTGCCGCGGCCCGTTCACGAGGATATCCGAGACGGTGTCGTCCTTCAGCAGCGTTTCGAGCGGCCCCAGACCTTTGACCTCGTCATAGAGCTCTTGGTTCAGCGTGCTGCGTTCCTCGCGGTTCAGCACGATGCCCTTTTCCTGCAGCGACTCGGTGGCGATCGCGGCGATCTCCTCGCGCAGTTCGCCCTCGCTGGCCTGATCGATGGCGGCAAGGTTCAGGTTGTCGAGCAGCGCGCGGTGCAGTTCGAGCTTGATCTCGCCAAGCCGTTCCTTGCGCTTCTTCTCGCGATCCTGCGGTGCCGCCTCGGCGGGGCGCGGCGGCTTGGGCTTGCGCATGGACTGCGGCTTTTCAGCGCTGGCCTTGGGCGCGGCGACGGTGGTCGCAGCAGCTTCCTCAGCCGGGGCAGGGGCCACCGCGACAGGTTTCGACGGTGTCTTTTTGTAACGAGAAAACATGGCGGGCTCCTATCACGCGGCTTCCGCATCCGATTGGCCGATGGCGTAGAGCTCGGCGGCCAGTTTGGCGATTTCTTTACGCAGCGGGTTCTTGGCCGCCTGACGGGCCAGCGGCACGCCATGGTCGCCAGCCATCTGCACTTGCTTGCCGCCGTCGGGCAGCAGCACACTGAAGTCGATGCCCAGACCTTCGGCCATCCGCTTGGCGCGGGTCTTGCCTTGAAGGTCGGTGAATTTCGGGGCGTGGTTCAGCACAAAGCGGATCTTCTCGAAGGGCAGATCCTCGGATTGCAGCGCTCGCTTCAGGCGCAGCGCATTCTGTGCCGAGCGCATGTCGAGTTCGACCAGCGCGAAAAACACCTGCGCCTCGGTCAGAACGGTGTCGGTCCAGTCCGAGATCGCCTTGGGCAGGTCGACCACCACAAAATCGAAATGCTCGCGCGCGACGTCGAGCAGAGCCTTCACGTCCGTGGGCGAGAGCATGTCCATCGGCAGCATGTCCGGCGGCGCGGTGAGAACCTGCAGTTGATCCTCATAGGGCACCAGCGCCTGACCGAAGCTGTCACCGTCCATCGAGGGGATATCGCTGAGCAGTTCCAGAACCGCCTCGCGGCGGGGCAGGTCGAGGTAGGTGGCGACGGTGCCAAATTGCAGGCTGAGATCGATCAGACAGACCCGCGGCGCCGCATCCTTGCGCACGGTGGCAAGTTCCCATGCGAGGTTCACTGCGAATGTGGTTGTGCCGGTGCCGCCGCAGAGCCCCTGCGCGGCGACCAGAATGCCATCGCCGCCGCCCTTGAGCTTTGTGCCGTGTTCCGCCGCCGGGACAGCCGCCGCCTCGGCACGGGCGCGCAGACGGCTCACCGCGTTGGCCAGTTCACCTTCGGGCAGCGGGTAGGGGGCGAATTCGTCGGCGCCGCCCCGCAGCAACTGGTGCAGGGCCGCGGGGGTCACATCTTCGGCGATCAGAATGACTTTGATGCCGCGCTCGATCGCGCGGCCGATGATCTTGCACAGAAGCGGAAGATTGTTCTCATCCTCGCTGTCCATGGCAAGTGCGATGAATTCCAGCGTGCCGGCGTCTGGCTGGCCGAGGAAGGTCAGCGCCTCCTCAAAGCCGAGATCGCCCCAGCCCTCGCCGAGAAGCGTTTCCATATCCTCGATGAGCAGGTCGAAATTCTGCACATCCCGGCTGACCGTGCAGGCCAGGATCGGTGCGGGGGCGCTCTGCCGCTCGAGTTTGGTCGTCATGCTTCTGTCCTCTGCCTCTGGCGGGAAGGCGGCGGGCAGGGCGCATATGGCGCTCTGGCACTTCCGACCGCGCGCGGACCGACTCGAGTCTGAGCCGGGACCGCCCCGCTAGAGCAGAAATTGTCGGTCAAGTGGGGCAACATTTTGACCGAAAAACCGTAATTGTACGGTATTCTTGGACGATGGCCCCTGCGGGTCCGGCGTTACTCGCCGCCGCCCGTCAGGGTCGTGCCGGTGACCGTGCTGGTCGGCTCCGCGCTGCGCACATATTCGCGGTAGATCACCTCGGCGTATTTGCCATCCAGCAGGTTGGGGTGATCCTGCACGAAGCCCGACACTTCGGTGACCGTGCGGCGGTTGCGCCGCTCGCGGCCCTCGGTGACGATCAGCGGCTGTGTCTCGCCAAAGGAGACCACCGCCTCGAGCCGCGACGTCGAGATGCCCTGCGTCGCAAGGAATCGCACCACCGCCTGCGCCCGGCGCAGGCCGAGCGACTTATTGTAGGCGGCATTGCCGACCAGATCGGTGTGGCCGTAGACCCGGAAACGAATCTCGGGGAATTGGCGGATCCAAGTGGCCTGCTGGCGCAGCACCTGCTGCGCAGCGGCATCGAGTACCGTGCTGTTGAAGGCAAAGTTCACCATGCTGGGCACTTCGGAGGCAAAGCGGCTGGAGAGGTCGAGCACGTAGTTCTGCTGACCGGTCATCACCAGCGAGTTGTTCATCGTGGCGTTGCCGAAGTTGCCGCCGTCGACGTCAGAGCCGGTTTCCTGCTGCGAGCAGCCCGCGACAAGCGCCAGCGCGAGGGCGGCACTGCCGCCTTTGATCATCATCCGTGTTGTCCGCACCAGTCCTGCCCGCATCAGATCAATCCATCACATAGCCGTAAGAGCCGCTGAAGTCCTGCTTGGCGACTTCGCCTGCCGCGCCCCGCACCGGGCGTTTGCCCTCGTCGGTGGTGCGGCCATAAAGGAAGAGATCGCGCTCGGATGGCGGACGGACACGGTCGGTCGGCAGCGCCAGCGCCTGACCGCGGGTCGGGGTGACCAGATGCGGCGTGACGATGATCACCAGTTCGGACTGCTGGCGGCTATATTCGGCGCTGCGGAACAGCGCGCCAAGCACCGGCACGTCGCCAAGCCACGGCACCTGACCGTTGAGGTCGGTGAAATCATCCTGCAGCAGTCCCGCGATGGCAAAGCTCTCGCCGTCCCGCATCTCGACGGTGGTCGAGGTTTCGCGGCGGCGGAAGGCGTCGATGCGGATGCTTTCCTGATCAAAGCCATTGGTGCTGTCGATCGACGAGACCGCGGCCTTCAGCTCAAGGTTGATGAGATCGCCATCAACCACGCGGGGAATGAAGTTCAGCTCGACGCCGAAGGGTTTGAACTCGACCGAGATCGAGCCCTCGTCCTGCGCCACCGGCACCGGATATTCGCCGCCCGCGAGGAAGGTCGCCTCTTGGCCCGAAAGCGCGGTCAGGTTGGGCTCGGCCAGCGTGCGCACCACGCCTTTCGATTCCAGCGCTTCAAGCAGGATGCCCACTTCGAGCCCGCCAGCGTTGAAGCCAAAGAGCGCGGCACCCTCGGTGTCTTCCGAGAGGGTGAGGGCAGAGCCCAGTTCGTTCTCATTCTGCAGCCAGCTGCCGGATTCGGAGTTGAGCCCGAGATCGCCGCCCAGCAGGTCACCGCCCACCGAGAGCGAACTGCGCAGAGTCTTCGCGACCGAGCGCTGCATCTCGGCGAAACGCACCTTCAGCATCACCTGCTGCACACCGCCCACCGACATCAGGTTCGACACGCGCTCGGGCGCATAGCGTTCGGCGAGGTCCAGGGCCCGCTGCAGCTTTTGCGTGCTCGACACGGTGCCGGACAGCACGATGCCGTCGTTCGCGGTGCGCACCTCGATCTTTTCGCCGGGAAGGATTTGCCGCAGACGCTCTTTGAACTCGGTGACATCGGCGGCGACGCGCACGTCGACATTGGTGATCAGCTGCCCCGCCGCATCCAAAATGGTGAGCGTGGTGGTGCCCGGCGTCTTGCCCAGCACATAGATCGTACGATCCGAGAGCGACGAGATGTCAGCGATGGCGGGGTTGGCGATTGAAAGCTCGGCGAAAGGCGTGTCGCTTTCCACCACGACGGCGCGGTTCATCGGAACGCTCAGCGCGCTTTCGGTGCCAGTACGGACGACGCGCAGGCTCTCGGCCTGTGCCGCTGGGGCAAGGGCACTCACGCTCAGCGCCAGCCCGAAGAGGGCCGCCTTGAAGATGCTGTCAGCTGTCATGTGACCTGCCTTTCGATCACGCCTCAGAGGCGGGTCTTTTTGCCCGCAATTGCCGTCACTCTGCGCGCAATGCCGATTTTATGCAATAATCAATGGGTTCGCTGCGTCTCTTGCTGTGGATCCATGGCAACAAATAGGCAGTTCCGTTCACGAAAACGGGACGCCCAAAGGGCGCCCCGCATGAGTGTCTTTGCCTCAGAGGGGCTGCCAAGGGGCGCAGCAACCCTTTGATACTACGTTAGTTTGTGCAGGGAATCGCGATCTCTGCCACCTCGCCGCCGCGGCGCACGCGGGTGGTGCAGACCTGCGGGCGCTTCTGATCGGGCTCGGCCTGGTTCTTGGCGAAGCCCAGCAGCACGCGCTGGTCCACCTCGATGGCCTCGGCCACGGTGGTGTCATTGGCATTCATCAGCGACAGCGAAAGGCGACCGGTGCTTTGCGCCTGCGCCAGCGAGGCGATCTGCTGCGGGCTGGCGGCCACGGTGACCGAGCGCGCCACGTTCACATCGGCGTCTTCCATATCGGCGGTCTGGTCGATGGCGAGCAGGCGTACCCCGGTCTGGATCAGCTTGGTGAACTCGCCGCGCGGGCGGTTGAGGTCTTCGGTGGCGACGCGGCCTGTCCAATAGACGTCGACGCGGTCGCCCGGACGCAGGAAGCCCGACACCCCCGAATGCACGTCGACCTTGATGGCAAAGGCGCGCTGTCCCGGCTCCAGCCGCGAGGTCAGACCCGCGTCGCCGCCGGGCTCGCTGATCTTGACGGGCACCACCGCTTCGAATTTCTCGATGGGTCGCATGGCCACGCGCGGCGCATCGCCTTCGTGAAACAGCGGCGTTTCGGCGTCGAATGCGCCTTCGGGCATGATCTCGACCGGCCAAGGCGCCAGCTTGACGTCGTCCGGCGTGACGATCTGGCCGTGCGCGATGGCGCGGGTGGTCACATAGATCTTCTTGATGGGCACGGCTGCGACCGATTTCGCGCGCTCTTCTTTCAGCGCGGTCTGATAGCTGCCGATATAATTCTGCGCCATATAGACAGCGAAGCCGGCAAGCCCGAGCCCCGCGATCAGAACCAGTCCGAAAAGCAGTCGCATGTCATACCCTTTCGCGACAGGGCCGCGCGCGGCCCATACATCCTGTTGCGCACGTCAGGCTGTTTCCTGCGCGCTACCAGTCACCGAAGATGCCCGAGGATTGTGTTGAAAACTGGCCCGTTCTGGGCTTTCACCGCGGCAGTTGCGGGGCGGGGGCGAGATAAGGACAGGGCCAATGGGCCTCGGACCAAGCGTCAGCGGCCCCCAACGCACATCGGACCGCGCCCATAGGGTGCAGCCGGAGGAATGCCCTGCGCGGGCGGCAATCATGAGGTGAAGCGGGACCTGCTCAGCAGCCCGAAAATGCCGATCTTGGGGACGGCGTTGGAGTAGGTCAGTCGAAGATGCTGGCTTCTTCTTCGACGGCGGTTCCGACGGTTCCAAGCAGGTCGGAGGCGGAATTGCGCGTCGCATAGGCGACAATCCCTGTGAGGGCGACCACGGCGGCGGTGAGCACGACCCAGTCGACGGTGACTGCGCCGGCCTCATTGCTTGCAAAGCGTCTCAGGAACTTGCGCATCATGTCATCCTTGTCGGCGGGACAGAGTGTCGGCGGTACACTGGCGGCGGACCAGTCCGTTGTTTCGAGACGACCAGACGTTCGGATCGTCGGCGAAGTGGTATCGCCGGGCTCCCCAACCCGGCGATACGATCTCATGCGCGGTTGCGCGGAGTATTAGCCGCCGAACAGCGAGGTCTCGTGATCGCCAACGGCGTCGCCGGTTGCGGACAGCAGCGCGTTCGCGCTGTCGCCGATCATCGAGTAGGCGCCGAGCGCCATGGCCACCACGGCTGCGGTCAGCACGACCCAGTCCACAGTCACTGCGCCGTCTTCATCCTTGCGGAAGTTTTTGATGAACTTAAGCATTTGTGTCTCTCCGTAAATCCAGTTTGCTTTCTTCAACCGGCGTGGTCCCGTTCGCGGGCCTCTCTCATTGCCCTGTTCCCTCGCGGCCTGGGACTATAAAGCCCCTGGATTGAGGCGGGAATTTGGCACAATCGGATTGTTTTTGCAGTCGCGCTTGAAAGTGGCGACGTCGAGCTAAGGCAATGTTTTATATCGGTAATTATGAGAATCTCGAGGCGTTTCTGGCAAAAGCGCGCCAGCGAAGGGGGGATTTGCCACGATTGTGCACGGAATCAGTGGCTTGACTTGGTTGCCCAGCCGATCTGTGCAACACTCATATCAGCCATTGGCCTTGGCCCGGCGCATAAAAACGACTCGATCCGCCGCAGCGCAGAAGGTCGGGCGGCAAAACGCAGAGTGTCGAAACAACGCGCGCCAGCACCATCGGCGGTGCAGGCAGAAATACAGGCACAGATTTTCAGGCAGGCCGCCGCAGTCCGAACACCCGGACCGGCGGCAGATTGGGCAGGCAGCAGTGACCTCCACAGGCAGACTTCTCGCATCCGCGGGGCTTGCGATGCTCGTGAGCCTCTCCGCCATCTCGTCATATGCGGAGCAGCCCGCGCCCTTCGCCGATTTCTCTGCCAAGCGCGTGACCCCTCCGAAACCCGGCACAAAGAAGCGGATCACCGTGCAGATTGCACCAGCCCCGCCGAAACCCGTGCCGCTGGCGCGCGAGCCGGAGGCAGAGGCGCCGCCTGCGGGGGGCCGCGCCGAGGGCGGCGGCACTTACGCGTGGTTCTGGCAGGCGGTCTCGCCGGAACTGGCGGCCACCGGTCCGGGGCGGCTGGAGCCGGCGCTGCTCAAGCTCGCCAGCCCGCCACAGGGCGGCGGCGTGCACGCGCCGCGGCTGCAGCAATTGCAGGACATCGCCGCGCGCTACGGCCGCGACCTGCTCGGCGCCACGGTCGGATCCCGCGTGTCCCCGGCGCTCGCGCTGGCGGTGATGGCGGTGGAATCGGGTGGGCGCAGCGATGCGGTCAGCCGTGCCGGGGCGCAGGGGCTGATGCAGCTGATGCCCGCCACCGCGGCGCGCTTTGGTGTCGCCAATGCGCTCGATCCGGTGCAGAACATCAAGGGCGGTGTGGCTTTCCTCGATTTCCTTATGGAGCGGTTCGACGGCGATCCGATCCTCGTGCTGGCCGGATATAACGCCGGCGAAAACTCCATCCCGCAGTATCAGGGCGTGCCGCCCTACGCCGAAACCCGCGACTATGTGCCCAAGGTGCTGGCCGCCTTCACCGTGGCCAAGGGGCTCTGCCTCACGCCGCCGCAGCTGATCTCGGACGGCTGCGTCTTCCGCGTCAGCGCCAACTGAGTCCTTCTTCTCTTTCCAAATACGCCGGGGGAGACGCGCGCAGCGCGGCGGGGGCAGCGCCCCCAACAAACGCGTCGACGCGAGTGCGACCACCGCCAGCCCCTCGACGCGCCAGCGCCGATCCCGCATAACCGCGCGCATGGATCATCTGCCCATCGACGCCGCCCTTCCCGATCTCATTTCCGCCCTGCGTGCCGAGGGCCGCGCGGTGCTGCAGGCGCCGCCGGGCGCCGGCAAGACTACCCGTGTGCCGCTGGCGATGCTCAAAGCAGGGCTCACCAAGGGCCGCATCCTGATGCTCGAGCCGCGCCGGCTTGCCGCGCGCGCCGCCGCCACGCGTATGGCCGAGACGCTGGGCGAGTCCGCGGGCGAGACGGTGGGCTACCGCATCCGCGGCGAAAGCAAGACCTCCAAAGCCACCCGGATCGAGGTGGTCACCGAGGGCATTCTCACCCGGATGATTCAGGTCGACCCCGAGCTTGCGGGCATTGGCGCGGTGATCTTCGACGAGTTCCACGAACGCTCGCTCAACGCCGATCTGGGGCTGGCGCTATGTCTCGAGATCGCCGGGGCGCTGCGCGACGATCTGCTGCTGCTGGCCATGTCGGCGACGCTCGATGCGGGGCCGGTGGGCGAGCTGATGCAGGCGCCGGTCATCACCTCCGAGGGCCGCAGCTTTCCTGTCGAGGATCGCTGGCTTGACCGCGCCGTGCCCAAGGGCCAGCGCTTCGAGCCCGCGATGGCCGAGCTGATCGAGCGTGCCGCGCGCGAAACCACCGGGGGCATCCTCGCCTTTCTGCCGGGGGAGGGCGAAATTCGCCGCACCGAGGGGCTGCTCAAGGGGCGGCTCCCCAAGGATGTGACGATCCGTCCGCTCTTTGGGGCCATGGAGTTCGCCGCGCAGCGCGCCGCCATCCGGCCCGAGGCGCAGGGACGCAAACTGGTGCTCGCCACGTCGCTCGCCGAGACTTCGCTGACCATCGAGGACATCCGCGTGGTGGTCGACGGGGGCCGCGCCCGCCGTGCACGCTTCGATCCCGGCTCGGGCATGTCGCGTCTTGTCACCGAGAAGGTCACCCGCGCCGAGGCCACGCAGCGCGCCGGTCGCGGGGGCAGGGTGGCCGAGGGCATCGCTTACAAGCTCTGGACCAAAGGCGAGGAGGGCGCGCTGCAGGCGTTTCCTCCCGCCGAGATCGAAACCGCCGACCTGTCGGGGCTGGCGCTGGAACTGGCGCTCTGGGGCGCCACACCCGAGGATCTACCGTTCCTTACCGCGCCGCACCCCGGCGCCTATGCCGAGGCCTGCGCGCTGCTCAAGATGCTGGGCGCACTTGATGGCTCTGGCCGGATCACCGAGCATGGCCGCGCGCTGGCGCGCCTGCCGCTGCACCCGCGTCTGGCCCATATGCTCAGCCTCGCCGGGCCCAAGGCCGCGCCGCTTGCCGCGTTGCTGGCCGAGCGCGATCCGCTGCGCGGCGCGCCGTCGGATCTGGGCTTCCGGCTCGAGGCGATCCGCGATCTGCGCCGCTTCAGCCAGAGCCGCCCCTATGAGGTGAACCGCGCGGCGCTGGAGCGGATCAAGACCGAGGCCAAGCGCCTCGCCCGCGCAGGCGGCGCAGGCAGCGCGGGCGATCCGCTCTCGCCCGCGGCGCAGGCGGCGCTGGCCTATCCCGACCGGATCGGTCTGCGCCGTAAGGGCGATGCGCCGCGCTTCCAGCTCTCGGGCGGCAAGGGCGCGGTGATGGATGAGGGGGACCCGCTGGCCGGCACCCGCCTGATCGTGGTCACCGACACCGATGGCAACCCGCGCGAGGCGCGCATCCGGCAGGCGATCCCGATCAGCGAATCCGAGCTGCGCGATCTCTTTGGCGCGCAGATCGCCTGGCATGATGTCTGCGCGTGGTCGAAGCGCGAGCGCCGCGTCGTGGCGCGTCGGCAAGAGCGGTTCGGGGCCATCGCGCTCGACGACCGCTTGTGGAAAGAGGCACCCCCCGAGGCCATCGCGCAGGCCATGCTGGAGGGGGTGCGCGATCTGGGGCTCGCGCTGTCGGATGCCGCCCGCCGCTTCTGCGCGCGGGTCGAGATTGGCCGCGAGGCGGGGCTGGGCCTGCCGGACATGGGCCCGGAGGCGCTGATGGCAGAGCTCGAGGACTGGCTGCTGCCCTATCTCACCGGGGTGAAGACCGCCGAGGACTGGAAGCGCTTCGACCTTCTGCCTGCGCTGCGCGCGCGGCTCGACTGGGGGCAGATGCAGGCGCTTGATGCGTCGGTGCCGGGTAAGTTCGTTACGCCGCTGGGTCGCGAGATCCCCATCGACTACTCCGGCGAGCACCCCGAGATCACCCTGCGCATCCAAGAGATGTTCGGCCAGCGCGAGCACCCGAGGGTTGGCAAGCAGCCGCTGCGCGTGACTCTTCTGTCACCGGCGCGCCGCCCGGTGCAGACGACAATGGACCTGCCGGGCTTCTGGCAGGGATCCTATGCCGATGTGCGCAAGGACATGAAGGCGCAATACCCCAAGCATCCGTGGCCCGAAGACCCGCGCGAGGCCGACCCGACGCTGCGCGCCAAGCCGCGCGGGCGCTGACCACCGCTCGCGCACGGATTAGGTGGAGCCTAATCCGTAGTGACGCATTGGTTTCTTTTTTCTCACTCATAGCTGGCGCACCTTCCACCGCGAAGACCCCGGTCGGGAGCTAAGACGCTGACCCGCAGGCCGTTCGTGCGCTACAGCCGCATCTCTGCCTGCCGGTGCTCGGCTTGAGCAGCCCCTTCCGTGGTTCAGGAAATTGGACCCTCTGATTTGTACGGAAGGACTCACCGATGTCGGTTGAGAAGACAGAAGCCCTCGTCATCGGCGCCGGGCAGGCCGGGATCGCCGCGAGCGAGCATCTTGGCGCCAATGGCATTTCGCATATCGTTCTCGAAAGAAAGCGCATCGCGGAGCGCTGGCGGTCAGAGCGCTGGGATTCGCTGGTCGCCAACGGCCCGGCGTGGCACGACCGCTTCCCCGGACGGGAGTTCGCGGGGGATCCAGAGGCCTTTGTGCCCAAGGAAAAGGTCGCTGACTACTTCGAAGCCTATGCGCAGCAGATCAACGCGCCGGTGCGTTGCGGCGTTGAAGTGACCAAGGTCAGCCGTCTTGAGGGCCGTCCCGGCTTCCGTGTCGAAACCTCCGATGGTGTGATCGAGGCCGACTATGTGATCTCGGCCACCGGGGCCTTCCAGCAGCCGTCGATCCCGCCGCTGGTGCCCGCTTCGGTGCCTGTCGCGCAAATGCATTCCAGCCAGTACCGCAATCCAGCGCAGCTGGCCGAGGGCGCGGTGCTGGTCGTTGGCGCGGGATCTTCGGGTGTGCAGATCGCGGACGAGCTGCTTGCGTCCGGGCGCAAGGTCTATCTCTCGGTGGGGCCGCACGACCGCCCGCCGCGCGCCTACCGGGGCCGCGATTTCGTCTGGTGGCTGGGGGTGCTCAACAAATGGGACGCCGAGGCCAATCCCGCGTCCGAGCACACCACCATCGCCGTCAGCGGTGCGCATGGCGGACACACGGTGGATTTCCGCAAGCTCGCCGCGCGCGGGATGGTGCTGCTGGGCCGCACCGAAAGCTTTGAGGAAGGCGCCTTTGGCTTCGCGCCTGATCTGGCGCGGAATATCGAGGCGGGCGACGCCAATTACCTTTCGCTGCTGGATGAGGCCGATGCCTATGTGGCGGCCAATGGTCTCGATCTGCCGCTGGAGCCCGAAGCCCGCCGCATTGGGACGGACCCGGCCTGCATGACCGATCCGATCCTGTCGCTCGATCTCGCCGAAGCCGGGATCACCACGATCCTCTGGGCCACTGGATTTCACTGCAACTATAGCTGGTTGGCGGTCGATGCGCTGGACGGGGCTGGAAAGCCGCGCCACCAGCGCGGGGTGTCCACCGCGCCGGGTGTCTATTTCCTCGGGCTGCCTTGGCAGACGCGGCGCGGGTCCTCGTTCATTTGGGGCGTCTGGCACGACGCGAAATATGTGGTCGATCACATCGCCAAGCAGCGCGGCTATCTCGCCTATGCCCCGGCGGTCGCACCGGTGACAGAGCCCGCCTGATCCCACCCACTCCCATAGCCCGCGCCCGGAAGCTGCCCTCCGGGCGCGGGCGCATATGACAAGACCAATCGCGGCGCGTCGCAGCCGCCGCCCGGAGACAAACAATGCAGACCCTCTCGCACTACACCACCCGCGCCGCGGCGCTGACCTTCCGCACCCAATGCTGGATCGATGGACGCTATGTGCCCTCCGCTTCCGGCGCGCGCTTCGAGACGGTGAACCCCGCCACAGCCGAAACGCTGACCGATGTCGCCCATGGCAGCGCCGAGGATATCGACCGCGCCGTGGCTGCCGCCCGGCACGCCTTCGAGGACCGGCGCTGGTCGGGCAAGACGCCGGGAGAGCGCAAGGAGGTCATGCTGCGCCTCGCGACCCTGCTGCGCGAGAACCTCGAGGAACTGGCGCTGCTCGACACGCTCGATATGGGCAAGCCGATCTGGGAGACGGTCAACGTCGACGCGCCGGGCTCGGCGCATTTCTTCCAGTGGCACGCCGAGGCGATCGACAAGCTCTATGATGAGGTCGCCCCCACCGGCGGGCGCGACGTGGCGCTGATCCGCCGGGTGCCGCTTGGCGTGGTGGGCGCGGTGGTGCCGTGGAACTTCCCGCTCGACATGGCCACGTGGAAGCTGGCCCCGGCATTGGTGGCGGGCAACTCGGTGGTGCTCAAGCCCGCCGAGCAATCGCCGCTGTCGGCCCTGCGCCTTGCCGAACTGGCCGCCGAGGCGGGTCTGCCCGACGGGGTGCTGAACGTGGTGCCGGGCTTTGGCGAAGACGCCGGGCAGGCGCTTGGTCGTCACCCGGACGTGGATTGCCTCGTGTTCACCGGATCAACCGAGGTGGGCAAGATGTTCCAGCGCTACGCCGGTGAGAGCAACATGAAGCAGGTCTGGCTGGAGACCGGCGGCAAGAGCCCGAACCTGATCTTCGCCGACGCCGATCTTGATGCCGCCGCCGACAAGGCCGCCTTCGGCATCTTCTTCAATCAGGGCGAGGTCTGTTCGGCCAACTCTCGGATGCTGGTGCATGAAAGCATCGCGGAAGAGATGATCCAGCGGATGAAGACCCGTGCCGAGGCCATTGTGCCCGGCAACCCGCTCGATCCCGAGACGAAGATGGGTGCCATGGTCGATGCCCGGCACGCCGAGCGCGTCGCTGGTTTCCTCGCCTCGGGCAAGCAGGACAGCCGCCTGATCGCGGGCGGTGAGCGGCTGACGATTGGCGGCTCGGATGCTTTCATCCAGCCGACGGTCTTTGCGGATGTCCCGCGTGATGCGCGCATCGCCCGCGAGGAAATCTTTGGCCCGGTGCTGTCGATCCAGACTTTCAAGGACGACGCCGAGGCCATCGCCATCGCCAATGACAGCGTCTACGGCCTTGCCGCCTCGGTCTGGACCCGCGATCTCAGCCGCGCCATGTCGGTCTCGGACGCGCTGGTCGCGGGAACGGTCTCGGTCAACACCGTCGATGCGCTCTCGGCCATGACCCCCTTTGGCGGTATGAAGCAATCGGGCTTTGGCCGCGATCTATCGATCCACTCCTTCGACAAATACTCGGCGCTGAAGACCGTCTGGATCAGCTATTGAGGGTTCCGGCGCAGCGGGGTGGGGTGTATTAGGGCAAGCCTAACGCACCCCGTCCCGGAGGAAGACGTGCCCTTACGCTTTACCCTGCGCCAGATGGAATATTTCGTTGCCGTGGGCGAATGCGGCTCGATCGCGCTCGCGGCTGAAAAGGTGAATGTCTCCTCTCCGTCGATCTCAGCGGCGATCTCGCAGCTGGAGGCAGAGTTCGGCCTGCAGCTGTTCATCCGCCGCCATGCCCACGGGCTGTCGCTGACGCAGGGCGGGGCGCGTTTCATGACCGTGGCGCGCGACCTGCTCGAGAAGGCCGCGACGCTCAACGATCTCGCCAATGACATCTCGGGGCAGGTGCGCGGCCCGCTCAACGTGGGCTGCCTGCTGACCTTCGCGCAGATCGTGCTGCCGCAGCTGCGCCGCAGCTTTGTCGATGCGTGGCCCGACGTCGAGTTCCACCAGTTCGAGCGTGATCAGCAAGAGCTGTTCGACGGGCTGCGCTCGGCGCGGATCGACGTGGCGCTGACCTATGATCTGAACGTGCCTTCCGACCTCGAATTCCTGCCGCTGATCGAGCTTCCGCCCTTCGCCTTGGTGCACGAGGGGCACGAGTTGGCGGCGCTCGACAGCGTCACCCCTGCCGAGCTGTCGGATTATCCCATGGTGCTGCTCGACCTGCCGATGAGCGGTGAGTACTTCCTGTCGTTCTTCACCAAGCTCGGGATCACACCGATGATTGCCGAACGCACCCGCGACATCGCGGTGATGCGCTCGCTGGTGGCCAATGGGTTCGGCTATGGCATGGGCAACACCCACCCGGCGACCGACCTTGCCCCAGATGGCCGCCGCCTGAAGTTCATCCCGATGACCGGACCTGTGCGGACGCTCAAGCTCGGGCTGCTGATGAGCGAGGGCGCGCGTAGTTCCCGGACGATCCGAGCCTTCATTGATCACGCGCAGGCCGAGATCACCGAGACCCGCGCTCCGGGCCTGCAGATGCGCCCGTGACGGCGCTATATATCTGACCCAATTTCATTTTTTACGCCAAATGCTGCGCAGGCAAGCTGCACCCTAATTCAGCGATTAGGGTGAGGCTAACTCAAGCTTTCAGAAGGTATAATTTACTCGAACCTTACTCCGACCGATCAAAGCACCGAGCCCGGCACGACGACACGCCGCAAGGAGAAGACGGTGCGAAACCCCAGCTACGATATCCTGTTCGAACCCGCCAAGATCGGCCCGCTGACCGCGAAGAACCGGTTCTACCAAGTGCCGCATTGCAACGGCGGCGGCTATCGCGACCCCTCTGCCGTTGCGGCCATGCGCGGCGTGAAGGCCGAGGGTGGCTGGGGCGTGATCTTCACCGAGCAGACCGAGATGCACCACACCTCGGAGATCACCCCGTTCATCGAGCAGCGCCTCTGGGACGACGCCGACATCCCCGCGCTGCGCCGCATGTCCGACGCGATGAAGACCAACGGCGCGCTGGCTGGCATCCAGTTGGCCTATTCCGGCATCAACGGCCCGAACCTCTACACCAAGGAGGTGCCGCTGGCCCCCTCGGCACTACCGATCCGCACCTTCACCAATGACCCGGTGCAGGCGCGCGCGATGGACAAGACCGACATCCGCGATCTGCGCCGCTGGTTCGTCAATGCCGCCAAGCGCTCGAAGATCGCCGGGTTCGACCTGATCTGCCTCTACGGCGCGCATGGCTTCGGCATCTTCCAGCACTTCCTGTCGCGCGCCACCAACCAGCGCACCGACGAATACGGCGGCTCGCTGGAGAACCGCGCCCGCTTCGTCAACGAGGTGATCGCCGACATGCGCGACGCGGTGGGCGACACCATGGGCATCACCCTGCGTGTCAGCCTCGACGAGACCATCGGCCAGCTTGGCTTTTCCAACGCCGAAGTGCGCGAGTTCATCGAGATGAACGCCGACCTGCCGGACCTCTGGGATCTGGCGCAGGGCACTTGGGAAGACTGCTCGGGCCCCTCGCGTTTCAAGGAAGAGGCGGCGCAGGAAGTGCTGGTCAACGGCATCCGCGAGCTGACCTCAAAGCCGGTGGTTGGCGTCGGCCGCTTCACCTCGCCTGATGTGATGGCACGGCTGGTGCGGCAGGGCGTGCTCGACTTCATCGGCTGCGCCCGCCCGTCGATCGCCGATCCCTTCCTGCCCAAGAAGATCGAGGAAGGCCGGATCGAGGACATCCGGGAATGCATCGGCTGCAACATCTGCATCACTGGCGACATGACCATGTCGATCAGCCGCTGCACCCAAAACCCCACCTTCATGGAAGAGTGGCGCAAGGATTGGCACCCCGAGACGATGAACGCCAAAGGCGGCAGCTCGAACGCGCTGATCGTCGGGGCGGGCCCTGCCGGTCTCGAAGCGGCACGTGCGCTGGCGGTGCGCGGCTATGACGTGGCGCTGGCCGAGGCGGGCACCGAACTGGGCGGCCGTGTCGCTCGTGAGCGGCTGCTGCCCGGGCTTTCGGCATGGGGCCGCGTGGTCGATTATCGCAGCTATCAGCTGTCGCAGCGCGCAAATGCCGAGACCTATTTCGACAGCCGCCTCACCGCGCAGGACATCCTCGAGTTCGGTTTCGAGAACGTGTGCATCGCCACCGGCTCGCATTGGCGCGCCGATGGGGTCTCGCGCCAGCACGTGGTGCCGATGCCCGCCGATCCGGCGATGCCGGTCTTCACCCCCGACGACATCATGGCGGGCCAGTTGCCCAAGGGCGAGGTCGTGCTTTTCGACGACGATCACTACTACATGGGCGGCGTCATCGCCGAGTTGCTGGCCAAGGCAGGCTGCAAGGTGACCTTCGTCACCCCCTCGGCCTATGTGTCGGACTGGACGCTCAACACGCTCGAACAGGCGGCGATCCACAAGCGGCTGGTCGAGGCGGGCGTGAAGATCGTGCTCAACACCGGCATCGCCGAATTGAAGGCGGGCGAGGTCGTGACCGAATGCACCTACACCGGCCAGACCTCGGCCATCGGCTGCGAGGCCGTGGTGATGGTCGCCTCCCGCATCTCTGATGATGCGCTCTACCACGAGCTGAAGGCGCGTGAGGACGAGTGGGCCGACGCTGGCATCAAGTCGGTCAAGCTGATCGGGGATGCGGCAGCCCCCGGCCCGATCGCATGGGCCACC
This sequence comes from Salipiger sp. CCB-MM3, assembly GCF_001687105.1. NCBI lineage: Bacteria > Pseudomonadati > Pseudomonadota > Alphaproteobacteria > Rhodobacterales > Roseobacteraceae > Salipiger > Salipiger sp. CCB-MM3. Next base: position 365,781 of record NZ_CP014596.1, on the reverse strand, counting down.
TACGCCGGTCACCGCTACGCCCGCGAGCTCGACATGCCCGACATCGGCGACGCGCTGCCGTTCCGCCGCGAGGTCACGCAACTCGCCTAACCCCCCGTCCGGCGCCGCAGGGGAGGGCGGCGCCGGGCCCCAGACACAGGGATCTCACCATGACACGCGGAAAGGCCGTAGAAGTCTTCAACGTCTCGAAACGCTTCGGCGACTATCAGGCGCTCGACCACGTCGATTTCACCATCCACGAGAACGAGTTCTTCACCCTGCTGGGGCCTTCGGGCTGCGGCAAGACCACGCTGCTGCGGATGATCGCCGGCTTCGAGACCCCCAGCGAGGGCGCGATCGTGCTCTTTGGGCAGGAGATCGACCAACTGCCCGCGCACAAGCGGCGGGTGAACACCGTCTTTCAGAGCTATGCGCTCTTTCCGCATATGACGCTGGCGCAGAACATCGCCTTCGGCCTCGAGAACCTCGGCTGGGACAAGGCGCGGCGCGAGGCCCGCGTCGCCGAGATGCTCGAGCTGGTGCATATGACCGCCTTTGCCAGCCGCCGCCCCGATCAGCTTTCGGGTGGGCAACGCCAGCGCATCGCATTGGCCCGCGCGCTCGCCCCCGAACCCAAGGTGCTGCTGCTGGACGAGCCGCTCTCTGCGCTCGACCTGAAGCTGCGGCAAGCCATGCGCGACGAGTTGCGCGCGCTGCAGCGCAAGACCGGCATCACCTTCATCTTCGTCACTCACGATCAAGAAGAGGCGCTCGACATGTCCGACCGCATCTGCGTGCTGGGGCAGGGACGGGTGCAGCAGATCGGCACGCCCGCCGAGATCTACGAAGAGCCTGAGAACCGCTTTGTCGCCGACTTCATCGGTGAGAGCAATTTCCTCGACGCCGAGGTGATCTCGCTGGACGGCGCGCGGGCGCGGATCCGCACACCGCTGGGACTGGAGTTCGACGCGGCGCAAAAGGGGCTGACCGGCACCGGCCCGGCCACCATGTCGCTGCGCCCCGAGAAGATCGGCCTACAGGATCAGGCCACGGGCAACGTGATGACCGGCACCATCCGGTCGCGCAACTATATGGGCGGCTATACGCATTTCGTCGTCGAGACCGGCGGTGCAAGCCTGCGCGTCTCGCGCCGCAATGCGCTCAGTCAGGCCGAAAGCTACGCCATCGGGCAGGAGGTCCGCCTTGGCTTTCGCGACGAGTCGGTGCGGGTGCTGGCGCAATGAGGGGCGCGCGCATCTGGGGCCTGATGCCCGCATGGGTGCTGATGCTGGGCACGCTGATGGTCCCGCTGCTGATCGTCGCCGCCGTCTCGGTGGCCGAGCGCGGCTCCTACGGCGGCTTTGCGTGGGATTTCAACCCGCTCTCCTATCGCGGCATCCTGTTCAGCGAGGATTGGGATGGCAATCTCGTCTTCGATCCCAAGTATCTGGCCATCATCGCCCGCACGCTGCTGCTGGCCGGGGCCACGACGCTGATCTGCATGATCCTCGCGTTGCCCGTGGCCTATGTGATCGCCACCCGCCCGCCGCGGATGAAGGCGATTTTGATCTATCTTGTGACGTTGCCGTTCTGGGTGTCGATGATCGTGCGGGTCTATGCGTGGCTGATCATTCTCGGAAACGAGGGTTTCTTGGGCCGCTTCTGGCACTGGATCGGCGGCGAGGGCACGTTGCTCTTCACCCCCGGCGCGATGCTGGTGGGCATGGTCTACAGCTATATCCCGCTGATGGTGCTGCCGGTCTTCGCCGCGATCGAAAAGCTCGACCCGGCGCTGCTGGAGGCAGGGGCTGACCTTTACGCCAGCCGCTGGACCACGGCGCGCCGGGTGATCCTGCCGCTGACATGGCCGGGGCTCGCCGCAGGCGCGGTGCTGGTCTTCGTTCCGGCGCTCGGCACGGTGCTCGAGCCGATGCTGCTGGGCGGCGGCAAGCAGATGATGATGGGCACGCTGATCCAGACCCAATTCGGCGGCGCGCGCAACTGGCCCTTCGGGGCCGCGGTGGCGCTGGTGCTGATGGCGATGGTGGTCATCGTGCTGCTGATCAACGCGCGCCGCGCGATGCGCAAGGAGGCTCGGGCATGAGCAAGGCGCACAACGTCCGCCACTACCCCGGCGCGGGGCTGGTCACTTGGGTGTTCTTCCTGTGGCTCTACGCGCCCATCGCCGTGGTGATCTGGTTCTCGTTCAACGAAAACCGTCTCGTCTCGGTGTGGACCGGCTTTTCGATGAAGTGGTACGAGGCCGCGCTGACCAACCGCGCGCTTCTGGATGCGCTGCGCGTCTCGCTGACCGTGGCGGTCATCGCCACCACCGTGTCGACGCTGGTCGCGCTTTCGGCGGCCATGGTGCTCAGCCGCAACGAGACCATGCGCTTTCGCCGCCTGTCGGAGACCGTGGTCAACCTGCCGCTGCTGCTGCCCGAGATCGTGGTCGCCGTGGCCTCGCTGATCCTCTTCTCGCAGCTGGGATTCTCGAACGGCATGGCACGGCTGATCGTGGCGCATTCGACTTTCTGCACGCCGTTTGCCTTCCTGCCGATCCGCGCCCGGATGCAGGGCATGAGCCGCGACTACGAAGAGGCCGCCAAAGACCTTTACGCATCCCCCTTCACCGCCTTCCGGCGGGTGACGCTGCCGCTGATCCTGCCCGGCGTCTTTGCCGGGGCGATGTTGGCCTTCGTGATCTCGATGGACGATTTCATCACTTCGAACCTGCTCGCCACCGGCGGCACCACGACGCTGCCGGTCTATATCTTCGGCCTGATCAAGCAGGGCACCACGCCCGAGCTCAACGCGATCTCGACCCTGCTGATCCTCGCTTCCCTCATCATCGCGACCGTCGCGCTGGTCCTGTCGGCCCGGTCGATGCGGCGCGGCTGATACCTCCCAACGAAAAACCAACAGGAGAGACATCCATGAAACTCAAGACCCTCCTCGGCGCGGCCACCGCCGTCGCGCTGGCGCTGCCGGCCCATGCGGGCGGCACGCTCAATCTCTACACCTGGTCGGATTCCATCGCCCCCGAACTCATCGAGAAATTCGAGGCGCAGACCGGCATGACCGTCAACACCGACGGTTTCCAGTCTAACGAGGATGCGCTGACCAAGCTGCAGGCAGGCTCGTCGGGCTATGACATCGTGACCCCCTCGCAGCACTTCGTGAAGATCATGATCGACGAGGGGCTGCTGGAAGACATCGGTGCGAAAGATCTCGCCGCCTACGCGCAGGTGGACGACAAATGGAAGGGCAAGTGGTGGGATCCTGAAAACGCCTATTCGATCCCGCTCGCCTATGGCACCGCAGGGTTTGCGGTGAACCGCGACGTCTATGAGGGCCCGATCGACAGCTGGGAGGTCTATTTCACCCCGCCCGCCGATCTGAAGGGCAAGGTGGCCTCGCTGTCTTACCCGGATGAGGTTGTGGGCGCGGCGCAGCTCTATCTCGGCGTGCCCTTCTGCTCGGAGGACAAATCCGAGATGAAGAAGGTCTACGATCTGCTGATGGCGCAAAAGCCCGACGTGGCCGCCTACAGCTCGGACAACATCGAAAACCGCATCGGCACAGGTGAGGTCGGCGCGCACTTCTGGTGGGACGGCAACGTGCTGAAAACCCGCAATGCGGGCTCGAACATCGTCTACGCCGAGCCCAAAGAGGGTCTCGTGGGCTGGCTCGACAGCTTCGTCGTGCCGAAGGGCGCCGAGAACGTCGAAGGTGCGAAGCAGTTCATCGACTTCATGTCCGAGGTGGAGAACGCGACGATCCAGTACAACTACTACGCCCACTCTTCGCCGGTGGAGCTGGACCTCGAGAAAGCCAAATACACCCCCGAGAACGCCCCCGAACTGTTCCCGACGGTGCCGGTCGAATTCTCCAAGGCCTGCTCGCCCGCGGCGCAGGATCTGGTGACCAAGGTCTGGACCGACCTGCTGCAATAAGCGCTGAACCCGCAATTGCCACGCCCGGCCGGAGACGCTCTGGCCGGGCGCCTTCCATTGATCGAAAGCCCCGATGCCATGACCCGCACCAGCCCGCAGACGCTCGAAATCCACAATGCGCGCGACATCTTCAGCCGCGCGCCCGTGTCCCTGCGGCTCAAGGACGGGCGGATCGACTGGATCGGTACGCCCGGCGCCATGCCAGACGGAGAGATGCCCGCTCGGCGGATCGAGGCGGGGGGGCTTTGGGTCTCGCCCGGCCTATGCGACAGTCATCTGCACCTCTTTCAGGGCGGCGTGACGCTGGGTCAGTTGAACCTCTTCGGGATCGACACCCGCGCAGCGTTCGCGGCGGCGCTGACCGCCTATCGCCAAGGCCGCGAAGGCAGTCCTTTGCTCTGCGCCATTTCGGCGAATTATGAAATTCTCGGCCCCGGCACGCGGCCCGACCGACATGCTCTTGATGCGCTGCTGCCCGATCAACCGCTGATGGTCTACGCGGTCGATCTGCACACCGCATGGGCCAACACCGCCGCGCTTGCCGCGGCGGGGCTGATGGATGAAATCCCGGAGGTGAAGAACGCCGAGATCGTGCTCGGGCCGGATGGCAAACCGAACGGCGAGCTGCGCGAGGGCAACGCCATGCGCCTCGTCGGCAGGCTCTCGGCCCATGGCGGGCGCGACAATGCGGCGATGGCGGGGGATGAGCCCGGCCCGGTGAGCGAGGCCGACCGTGCCGCCGACAAGGCTGCCATTGCCGCCGCGATGAAGGCCTGCGCGGCCTATGGGATCACCACCGCCGTCAATATGGACGGCAACCTCTATCAGGCCGAGTTGCTCTCGGAGATGGAGCGGGATGGCGCGCTGCCGATCCGCGTCTCTCTGGCGATGCGGCTGTCGCCCTCGCATGACGACACCCGCATCAATGAGTTGATCGAGGCCGCCACGCGCAAAGGCTCGGAGAAGCTCTCCTTTGGCCGCATCAAGATGTTCCTTGATGGCGTCTTCGACACATGGACCGCCTATCGCACCGATGATTACCCGGACCGTCAGGGCTTTCGCAGCGCGCCGCTGTTCACGCACGAGCGCTTTACCGCGCTTTGCGAAGACGCCGATGCGAGGGGGCTGCAAATTCAGGTGCATTGCGTCGGCGATGCCGCCGTGCGCACGGCGCTCGACGGCTATGAGGCGGCGCGCGCAAAGAACGGTGCCCGCGATGCCCGCCACCGGGTCGAGCATATCGACATGCTGCACCCAGACGATCTGGCCCGCTTCGCTGCGCTCGACGTGGTGGCCTCGATGCAGCCGGTGCATCCGCCGGGCTCCAGCGGCCTGCCGCTCGAGCCGACCGTGTCGATCATGGGCCGTGACCGTTGGCAGGACACATTTCCATGGAAGACCCTGCAGGACGCGGGTGCCACGCTCGCCTTTGGCACCGACTGGCCGACCGCGCCGCTCTCGCCGTTCAATGCGATCCATTCGGCGCTCTCGCGAGAGCCGTGGGCCGAGGATGTGCCGGACCAGCGCATTCCTTTCGAGGCGGTGATCGAGGCTTATACGTTCGGCGGGGCCCATGCGCTCTTTGCCGAGAGCACACGCGGGGCGCTGCAGCCGGGCATGGCGGCGGATGTGGTGCTGCTCGATGGCGATCCGCGGGCGCTGGTCGCGGGTGCTGGCGCCTGCCGGGCCGCGCTCACCATCTGCGATGGCGCCGTGGTCTTTGAGGCAGACGCATGAGGCTGGCCCGCGTCGAAGAACTGCTCGCCACGCTGGTCGGCTTTCCCACGGTGTCGGCGAGTTCGAACCTTGCGCTGATCGACTGGGTCGAGGGGTTTCTGAACCGGGCGGGTTTCACCGTGACCCGCATTGCGGCAGAGGGGGCACCCAAAGCCGGGCTGCTGGCGCGCTTCGGCGAGGGCGAGGGGGGCGTTCTGCTGTCGGCCCACACCGATGTGGTGCCAACGGATGGGCAGAGGTGGAGCGTCGATCCGTTTTCCCTGACCCGGCGCGGGGATCGTCTGCTGGGGCGCGGGACGACCGATATGAAGGGGTTCATCGCCTGCGTGCTCGCTCTGGCCGAAACGCTGCGCGACGCGCCGCCCAAGTGCCCGGTGATGATCGCGCTCAGCTGGGATGAGGAAGTGGGCTGCCGCGGCATCCCGCAGATGATCGACCGGGTGATCCCCGAGCTTGGCCGCCCCGACCTCTGCATCGTCGGAGAGCCAACGCTGATGCGTCTTGGCATCGGGCACAAGGGCAAGGCGAGCTACCGCGCCACCTGCCACGGCGAGGCGAAGCATTCGGCCATGGCGCCGCGCTTCACCAATGCGCTGCATCTCGCCGCCGAGCTGATCGCGGCCCTGCGCGCCGCGCAGGAGAGGCTGGCCGAGCAGGGCGCGCAGGACGCGGCCTATGATATCGCCAGTTCCACCGTGCACGCCGGACGGATGCAGGGCGGCGTGGCGCTCAACATCGTACCCGAGCATGCCGAGGTGGAGTTCGAGATCCGCCATCTGGCGCAGGAGCGGGCCGAGGACATCCTCGCGGGGATCGAAAGCGACCTGCCCGAAGGGATCGAGATCACCCGCACCGGCGCCTATCCCGGGCTCGACACCGACCCGTCCCGGCCAGAGATCGCGCCTCTGGCGGCACTGCTGCCCGATGCCGCGCCGCTCAAGGTCTCCTATGGCACCGAGGCGGGTTTCTTTGCCGCGCTGGGGATTCCCACAGTGGTCTGCGGGCCGGGCACCATGGCGGACGGGCACCAGCCCGACGAATCCATCGCCCGCGCCCAGCTGGACCTCTGCTGCGACGTGCTGGACCGGTTGCTGCGCGGCTGACACTCTTTCCGGGGCCCGCCTAGGCTCTTTCATCTCGCTGCGATTTTTCCGCGCGGTGCTACCGCGCGGGTGGACATTGCCTGCGCCCGTGGCCCAAATCGGGGCAAACGGAGCGAGGTGGCATGGATATCGAGGATCTGGCAGCACGGATCGAGGCCGGGGAGCGGCGCGCTCTGGCACGCGCAATCACGCTGGTGGAAAGCGGGCGGGCCGATCACCGGGCGCAGGCAACGGCGCTGATGGAGCGGCTGCGCGGGCAGGGCCGGGGCCGCGAAGGGCTGCGCATCGGCCTCTCGGGCACGCCCGGCGTCGGCAAATCCACCTTCATCGAAGCCTTCGGCATGATGCTGACGGGGCAGGGGCTCAAGGTTGCCGTGCTGGCGGTCGATCCCTCCTCGGCGCGCTCGGGGGGCTCGATCCTCGGCGACAAGACCCGCATGGAGCGGCTCTCGCGCGACCGCAACGCCTTTATCCGGCCCTCTCCGGCGCAATCCCAACTGGGCGGTGTGGCGCGCCGCACGCGCGAGGCAATCGGTCTCTGCGAGGCCGCTGGCTTCGACGTGATCCTGATCGAGACCGTGGGGGTGGGGCAATCCGAGACCATGGTGGCCGAGATGTCCGATCTCTTCCTGCTGCTGCTGGCCCCGGCGGGCGGCGACGAGCTGCAGGGGGTCAAGCGCGGCATCATGGAGAGCGCCGACATCATCCTCATCAACAAGGCCGACGGCGACCTCAAGGCCACCGCGACGCGCACCTGCGCCGACTATGCAGGTGCGCTGCGGCTGCTGCGCAAGCGCCCGCAGGACCCAGACGGCTTTCCCAAGGCGCTCACCGTCTCGGCGCTCGAGGAGGCGGGGCTGGAGGCCGCGTGGCAGGAGATGCAGGCGCTGACCGACTGGCGCCGCGAGGCCGGTCAATTCGCCGCCCGCCGCGCCGAGCAGGCCCGCCACTGGTTCGAGGCAGAGGTGCGCGAGGGGCTGCTCTCGCGGCTGCGTCAGGAGCCGGTACGCGGCGCAATGGAGGCGCTTGCAAGCCGCGTCGAATCCGGCGAGATAGTGCCCGCGCGCGCGGCAGATGAAATCCTCCGGACTTATCTACCGGCCTTTGCCGGGAAGGGCACTTGACGCCAACCGGCCTTGGAGCTAGAGAAGCGCGACCAGATTCCGGGCGCTGTGAAAGCGGCGCCCTTTGATATTGGCGGAAGGCCCGCTTTCGCCCCGAGACATGAAGGAATGGACCAAATGTCGCGCGTATGCGAACTGACCGGCAAAGGCCCCATGACGGGCCACAACGTGAGCCACGCCAACAACAAAACCAAGCGTCGCTTTCTGCCCAACCTGAACGACGTTACTCTGCAGTCGGAAACCCTTGGCCGCGGCGTTAAGCTGCGCATCTCGGCTTCCGCTCTGCGTTCGGTCGACCACCGCGGTGGCCTCGACAAGTTCCTCGCCAAGGCGAAGGACACCGAACTGAGCGCCAACGCGCTGAAAGTCAAAAAAGAAATCGCAAAGGCTCAGACGGCGCAAGCCTAATCTGGTCCACAGAGATTTCCACAGCCCCGAAGCAGCCTGCTTCGGGGCTGTTTTCGTTTGTTTTTATGTGCTTGGTCTGCTGTGCTCAGCGGGGCTGTCGAACCTTCCCCAAAAGTTATCCCCACGTCATGCCCTTGCGTCGCCTCTGGGGATGGTTCACGAAACCGCTGTAAGCTTCGGTGTTTGGGGAGGAATGTTAAACATGCAGGTGAACCTTTTTGCGGCGATGGCGCTCGCGCTGTCCACAGTGGTAGCCGGACACGCCAAGGCTGAGATCATTGTCGAGGATGCCTACGCCCGCGCGGCCATGCCCTCGGCGCCCACCGGCGCGATCTTCATGACGTTGCGCAACGACGGCCCCGAGGACGCGCGACTCGTTTCGGTTGAGTCGGACGCCGCCGCCAAGACTGAGCTTCACACTCATATCGCAGGCGAGGATGGCGTGATGCGGATGCGCCCGATTGAGGGCGGGCTGGTGATTCCCGCCGGTGGCAGCCACGCGCTGGCCCGCGGCGGCGACCACGTCATGCTGATGGGCCTCACCCACCCGCTCGATCAAGGCGCGCAGATCGGCCTGACGCTGGGATTCGAGTCTGGCGAAGAGATTCGCATCGACGTGCCGGTCGATCTGGAGCGCTGAGCTTCAGCCCGCCAGCAGGTCCTCAACCCAAAGCGGCACGATCCGGCTCGCCGGTCCGACCCGATGCTCGGCAAAGAGTCGCGAGCCGTCGCTGTCGGCGAGGTTGAGCTCCACCGTATGGGCCCCGGCATAGGTCGCCTCCTGCACGAAGCCAGCGGCAGGATAAACCTGCCCGGAGGTGCCAATGGCGGCAAAGAGATCGCAGCTTCCGAGGTGCTCGGCGATCTCGTCCATGTAATAGGGCATCTCTCCGAACCAGACGATGTCGGGGCGCGTCGCGGCGCGCCCGCAACTGGGGCAGGGTTCGGCAGGGGCCATGACCAGCGGCGCCGTCCAGCGAGACCCGCAGACGGCGCAGAGCGCGCCTTCAAGCGCCCCATGCATGTGCAGCGCCTTGGCGCCCGCCGCCTCATGCAGCCCGTCGACGTTCTGGGTCACAAGGATCACCTCGCCCGCATGCTCGCGCTGCAGACGCGCAAGGGCAGCATGGGCCGCGTTGGGCGTGGCCTCGGCGGCCTGCGCTCGGCGGGCGTTGTAGAAGTCATGCACCAGCGTGGGGTTGCGGGCAAAACCCTCGGGCGTGGCCACATCCTCGATCCGGTGCTGTGCCCAAAGCCCGCCCTCGTCGCGGAAGGTGCCCAGCCCGCTTTCGGCAGAGATGCCTGCTCCGGTGAGAATGACGATCTTGCCCAGCTTTGCCAATTTGTCCGTCTCCTGCTTTGCGCCTGCCGCGTGGACAGGCTATCACCGGCCCCGGAAGGAGACCCGCATGGCTTACCGTATCCTCTTTGTCTGCTTGGGCAATATCTGCCGCTCTCCCTCGGCGGAGGGGGTGCTGCGTGTGAGGGCCGCAGAGCGCGGCGTCGCGCTCGAGATTGACAGCGCCGGCACCGGAGACTGGCATGTGGGCGAGCCGCCCTACGGTCCGATGCAGCGCGCGGCGCGGACCCGCGGCTACGATCTGTCGCGGCTGCGCGCGCGGCAGGTGGCGGCCGAGGATTTCCACCGCTTCGATCTGATCATCGCCATGGACCCGTCGAACCTCGAAAATCTCGAGCGCCTGCGCCCGGCACAGGGTGGGGCCGAGCTGCGCCTCTTCACCGATTACGCGCCGGGCAGTGGTGCCACCGAGGTGCCCGATCCCTACTACACACGCGATTTTGACGGCACGCTCGAGCTCATCGAACGCGCCGCAGAGGGCCTGCTGGACGCGCTTTCGCGCTGAGGCGCTGTTGCGCCGAAGGATCGCCTCGGGCGGCGTGCGCTGCGGCGGGTGGACAGCCCGTGCCGCATGCGCCATTGAGACGCTAGGTAAAATCAAGGCGCGTCAGGCGTCGGGGCAGATCGAAGGGTAGTAGAATGGCAAACGGAACCTTTGCAGTGCTCATGCTGATCGCGGGTCTCAGCGACATGGGCGTCAACTATTGCGGCACGTCGAGCGGCTGCGTCGGCAGCAGCGAAACCTCGCCGCGGCTCGCCTTCTCGGCAGGCTCGGTGGTCGAGCGCCACGCCGAGGCGAAGCCCGAGGTCTATCTGCGCTACGATTTCGGTCGCAAGTTTGGCCCCTTCGGTCAGGCCATCGGCGTGTCGCTGGCCGAGGATGGCGAAAGCTGGATCGGCTATGGTGCGACGTGGAACACCGCGCTTGGCAACACGCCCTTCTATGCCGAACTGCACGCCATGCCGGGGCTTTATGCCGACAATGGCGGCTTCGAGCTTGGCGGTCCGATCGAGTTCCGCTCGGGGATCGAACTGGGCTACGAGAACCGCATGGGCTGGCGCTTTGGCCTCAGCTATGATCACCGCTCGAACGCCGACATCTACGACAACAACCCCGGCATCGAGACGGTCCAGTTCCGGGTCAGCATCCCGACCCGTTGAGCGCGCATTTCCGCCGAGCTTGAGACAGGCGCCCCTTGGGGGCGCCTTTTTCTTTGTGCGGCCTAACAAATTCGTCAATTTGAACGTATCGCTTTGGCGCGCCCGCGGGGGCGCTGTAGCATGGGCCGCAGACCTCAGAGGGGGAGAGCCCAAATGTCCGCGCATCGCAACCGCATGTCCCACTCCATAGCCGCCTATGTCGCGCCTTTGGCCGCCTGTGCCACGCTTCTGTTGGCGGGCACAGGGCACGCCCAAATGCAGGGCCATGGCGCAGGGGGCCATATGGGGGGCCAGACGGGCGCGGGCATGATGCATGGCCATGGCGCCGATGGCACCGGGCATGATGAAGTCAACATGCCGGGCCTGCGCGGTCTCAACGCCACGCCCGAGGAAAGCGCCGAGCTTGCCACCATGTTCCGCAATTTTCGCACCTTCACACGCGAGGTCACCAATCTGCCGGACGGCATCAGGACGGTGACGCGCTCCTCCGATCCAGAGGTGATGGGCGTGCTCGTCAGCCATGTCACCGGGATGATCGCGAGGGTCGAGGCGGGGGACGATCCCAAGGTCTTCATCCAGAGCCCGACGCTCGACATCTTCTTCGCCCGCCCCGAGGCGATCGACACGCAGATCGAGGTGACGGACTCCGGGATCATCGTCACCCAGACCTCGGATGATCCGCAGATGGTGGCGGCGCTGCACACCCATGCCGCCGAGGTTTCGGACATGGCCGCACGCGGCATGCAGGCGGTGCACGAGCGGATGATGCATCAGGGCGGCTGAGCCGCCCGCTTCCCGAATTGCAAAAAGGGCCGGGGTGATCGCCACCCCGGCCCTTTCATCTTTCCCCAAATACTCACCTTCCGCCCGCACCGCCAAAGCGGCGACGGGCAGGGGCGCCTCGCTTACCCCAGCGCTTCGTCGCAGCGCGCGCAGGTGGACGAATGGCTGTGCGTGCCCACATCGGGGAGGATCTTCCAGCAGCGCTGGCATTTCTCGCCCTCGGCCTTTTCAAAGACCACGCCCACATTCGGCACATCGGCCATGCGGAAGGCCTCTGCCGGGGCCGGATCGGCGGTTAGCGCGACGTTCGAGGTGATGCAGATATCCTCGAAAGCGACCGACTTCAGCGCCTCGAGCATGTCCGCGTCCTCCACATGCACCACCGGGGCCGCTTCGAGCGAGGCGCCGATGACCTTCTCGGTGCGCTGCAGCTCCAGCGCCGCTGTGACCGCGCGGCGAGCAAGGCGCACCTTGCCCCATTTCTCGGCCAGCGCGGCATCGCGCCAGTCCGCCGGGGTGGCGGGGAAGTCTTGCAGGTGCACCGAGCTTTGCTCGCCCGGGAAGCGGTCCAGCCAGACGTCTTCCATGGTGAAGGGCAGCACCGGCGCGAGCCATGTGGTCAGACGGTGGAACAGCAGGTCCATGACCGTGCGGGCGGCCTTGCGGCGGGCGGTGTCGCCGTCGCAGTAAAGCGCGTCCTTGCGGATGTCGAAGTAGAAGGCCGACAGATCCACGGTGCAGAAGGTGAAGACCTGCTGGAACACGTGCTGGAAGTCATAGGCGCGGTAGCCCTCGCGCACCACCTCGTCGAGCTCGGCCAGACGGTGCAGCACCCAGCGCTCCAGCTCGGGCATGTCGGCGGCGTCGACCCGGTCGCTTTCCTCGAAGTGGCCAAGCGCGCCGAGCATGAAGCGCATGGTGTTGCGCAGGCGGCGGTAGCTGTCGGCCACACCCTTGAGGATCTCCGGCCCGATCCGCTGGTCGGCGGTGTAATCGGTCTGGGCGACCCAGAGGCGCAGGATGTCGGCGCCATACTGTTTGATCACCTCTTCGGGCACGATGGTATTGCCGAGCGATTTGGACATCTTGTTGCCCTTCTCGTCCAGCGTGAAGCCATGGGTGACCACGTTGCGATAGGGCGCGTGGCCGGTGGTGCCGACCGACTGCAGCAGCGAGCTGTGGAACCAGCCGCGGTGCTGGTCGGTGCCTTCCATGTAGACGTCGGCGATGCCGTCCTTGGTGCCATCGGCGCGGTCGCGCAGCACGAAGGCATGGGTCGAGCCGCTATCGAACCACACGTCGAGCACGTCGTAGACCTGCTCCCATTCATCGGCGTTGTAATCCGCACCAAGGAAGCGCTCCTTGGCGCCATCGGCGTACCAGCAATCGGCGCCCTCGGTCTCGAAGGCCTCGCAGATGCGCGCGTTCACCGCCGGGTCCTTCAGCAGGAAGCCCTCGTCGGTGGGCAGCGCGCCCTTTTTGGTGAAGCAGGTCAGCGGCACGCCCCAGGCGCGCTGGCGCGAGAGCACCCAGTCCGGACGCGCTTCCATCATCGAGTAAAGACGGTTGCGGCCCGATTGCGGTGTCCATTTCACCTGATCGATGCAGGTGAGGGCGCGATCCCGGATGGTCTTGCCGTTCTCGTCCTGCCCGTCCTGCACGTCGCGGTCGATGGCAGCGAACCACTGCGGCGTGTTGCGGAAGATCACCGGCGCCTTGGAGCGCCAGCTGTGCGGGTAGGAGTGGGTGACGCGGCCACGCGCGATGATGCCGCCAGCCTCGACCAGTTTGGCGATCACGGCGTTGTTGGCCTTGCCTTCCTTCCCCTTCTGATCGAACACGCGCAGCCCGGCAAAGAACGGCACATGCGGCAGGAACTCGGATTCCTCGCCCACGTTGTGGGTCATCCGGTCGATCCAGTTGCGCTTGACGAAGCACTCATAGTCGTCGGCACCGTGGCTGGGGGCGGTGTGCACAAAGCCGGTGCCCGCGTCGTCGGTGACATGGTCGCCGTCGATCATCGGCACGTCGTAGTCCCAGAAGCCCTCGGCGCCGTCGACGCCGCGCAGCGGGTGGGCGAGGGTCATGCCCGACAGCTCATCGGCCGAAATGCTGCGCTTGCGCGAGACCATATCGGGCTCGAGGCGGGCAGCTTTGAACACGTCGCCAGCCAGCTTGTCGGCCACGACGTAGAGATCGCCGACCGAGCACCAGCATTCCTCGGGGGTGCCGGTGACCTCGTAGAGGCCGTATTCGATCTGCGGGTGGTAGGCGACGGCCTTGTTCGACGGGATGGTCCAGGGGGTTGTGGTCCAGATCACCACGCGCGCGCCATCAAGCTCGCCGCCCGAGACGATTTTGAACGGCACCCAGATCGTGTGCGACTTGTGGTCGTGGTACTCGATCTCGGCCTCGGCCAGCGCGGTCTTTTCGACCGGCGACCACATGACCGGCTTCGAGCCCTGATAGAGCGTGCCGTTCATCAGGAACTTCTGGAACTCTTCCGCGATCACCCGCTCGGCGTGGAACGCCATGGTCAGATAGGGATCGTCCCAGTTGCCGGTGATGCCAAGGCGCTTGAACTCGTCGCGCTGGATGTCGACCCAGCCTTCGGCGAACTTGCGGCATTCCTGCCGGAAGTCGATGACCGGAACCTCGTCCTTGTTCTTGCCCTTCTTGCGGTACTGCTCTTCGATCTTCCACTCGATCGGCAGGCCGTGACAGTCCCAGCCCGGCACATAGCGCGCATCATGACCCATCATCTGGTGCGAGCGCACGATCATGTCCTTGATGGTCTTGTTCAGCGCGTGGCCGATGTGCAGGTGACCGTTGGCATAGGGCGGGCCGTCGTGCAGCGTGAAGGGCGTGCGCGCGCCGTCCTCGGCCTTGTCGCGGAGCCGGTCGTAGATGCCGATCTTGGCCCAACGCTCCAGCCATTCCGGCTCGCGCTTGGGCAGGCCCGCGCGCATCGGGAATTCGGTCTTCGGAAGGTTCAGCGTGTCCTTGTAGTCAGGCGTCTGGGTGGTGGTGTCGGCGCACATGTTCTGCGGTCCCGGAAATGATGTCGGATGTCTGAGAAAGGTCGGCGCGGCGGTCCATACGCCTTGTCCCGGCGGCTCTATTGATCAGAGCGCCGGGCATGTAATTCGAATGATGATCGCATTGCGGGGCATCATGCGCGCCTTATAGGCAAGCGACTCGCGATGGTCCAGAGCTTGCGCGCGGTGCCCAAGGCTGGTGCCGAAATACACGCCATGGGCGGAAATCCCCCGGTGACGCTGCGGCAGTCCGGCGCTCTGGCGCCGCCTGCCCCGAGGCGCTGGCGGGGATCGGCCAATGGCCCAAGCGGGATTTGGCGGCTGCGCGCCGAATTCCGCAATCACGAAGGAAGTGAAGGACCCGCCGGACCAAAATGAGGTTGTTACGGGCAGACGCGGTGCACGCCGGGCTTTCGCGGCCCGAACCGGACGCACCCATAGCGAACCCATGGAGGCTCGATGGCCTATCGTGACGAAGATCTGCCGCGTGGCGGCGCCTATGGCTCGACCCTGAGGGCAGAGCCGACCATGCGTATTGCAGAGCCGCCGCAGACCGGCGCCTTCGGTAATTTTGCCGGGGGTCTTCTGGTGGCGGTCCTGCTTGTGCTCGGCCTGATGGTCGGGATCGGAACCCTGCGCGTGCACGGGGATGGGGACGCCCCCGCCACCGCGCCGGGGGGCGGAGCCATAAGCTCCGTTCCGGGGGAGTGAGGCGGCACCGACGCTGCCGACTTCCTGAGTGCGCTGGCCAATTGTGGCTGGCGCTTGGTGCGCCCCTGTCCAGCCGCAGCGGCTTCGCTGCCACTCACGGATGGTATGGGCAGGGGCTTTCGCTTTCGACCGGCCCCGCGTAACGGGGTTTGTTCAGGCCAGCGCCGCCGGTGATGGTTTCGTGATCTCTTAGGGGGCCGTCGCGGCGCTGGCTGCCTTTAAAGCGCGCCGTCAAAGTGCGAAGAGCCGTCCGACGACAAAGGCGATGCCCGCCGCCACGCCGCCGATGGCCAGCGTCTCGAGGCCCGAGCGCCACCACGGGCTGAGCGACCAGCGGCTCTTGTAGGCGCCGATCGCGAAGAAGCAGGCGAGCGTCAGCACGGTCGCCACCTCCAGAGCGTTGCCCAGCCCCAGAACGAAGGGCAGAAGCGGCACCAGCCCGGCGGCGAGGAACGCGGCGAAAGTGGCCAGCGCGGCGCGCATCGGCTGCGGGTCCACCGACGACAGCCCATGATCCCCGGCCAGAAGCTGCGTGCACCAATGCTCGGGGTTGGCGGCGATCTGCGCTGTCGCCGCCTCCAGCACCTCACCGGAGAGACCCTGCCGGGCCAATTGCGCGCGCAGGTCGCGGCGGGCGGTCTCGGGAGCCGTGTCGATCCGCGCGCATTCCGCCTGCCGCAGCCGGTGCAGATCGTCGAGTTCCGCCTTGGTGCCCGAATAATTGCCCGCCGCCATCGAGAACCCGTCCGCCAGCACATTGGCAAAGCCAAGCGCGAGGATGATGAAGGGCGACAGCTCGGCTCCGGCCACCCCGGCGACGATGGCGAAAGTGGTCACCGATCCGTCGATGGCACCGTAAACGATGTCGCGCAGCCGTCCGTGGCCCTCGGGCTGCGGCAGGTCGGTGGAGATGTCGGGCTGGCTGGTCATGCGGCTGGCTCCTGCTTGCGGGCATAGAGTGACCCTGCCGCAGCGCGCGCGCCTTGTCTTTGATCAACTTGTCTTTGATCAACTTGTCTTTGATCAATTTGCCTTTGATCACCCGGCGCCGCGATGGACGCCGCCGCCAGATGGCGCGCTCAGCCCTTGCTGCTGTCCTTCATCACCAGCCCGGCCAGCGCGGTGCGGATGATGTCGCGCACCGGCGGGCGCTTGCGGCGGATGAAGGGCAGGGGGCGGCAGACCTCGATCGCCGCGACGCCGACCCGTGCGGTCAGCGCGCCGTTGACCATCCCCTCGCCGAAGCGGCGCGAGAGCTTGCCCAAAAGGCCGCCACCGAGCACGGGCTCGAGCATGTCGTCCCCGACCGCCACCGCGCCAGTGGCCACCAGATGCGACATGACCGCCCGCGTCAGCCGCCAGCTGCCCAGCGTGCCCGAGCGCCCGCCGTAGATCTCGGCGATGCGGCGGATCATGCGGATGTTGGACGAAAGCGCGGCGATCACATCGGCCAGCGCCAGCGGCACCAGCGCAGTCACAGTGGCGACTTGCCGCGCCGCCGCCTCGACCTCGCGCCGGGCGGCGCGGTCGAGCGGTTCCAGAAGTTCGGTCTCGGCCAGCCCGATCAACCCCGAGGCGTCAAAGACTTCCTCGCCGCGCTCCTTCAGCCGCTGCCGTCCCCAGCGCGTGTCCTCGCGACCCGCGTAGAGCGACGACAGATCGCCCACCAGCTTGCGCGCGGCCTTGAGGTCCTCGGCAGCCAGCGCGGCATCGGCGGCGCGGTGCAGCGCGTCCACCTTGGCCAGCCGCGAGATCGCCGCCAGTTCCTTGACCACGATGGCCAGCGCGACCAGCACGAAGAGCGCAAGGAGCACCGTCACCGCCAGCCCCAGCAGCGGCACCGAGGCAATGAGATCGGTCACGAAGCGCCACGCCGCAATCGAGATCAGCGTGGTCAGCAGCGTGCCCGCCAGAGCCCAGAACCAGCGCGCCAGCTTCGACGGGCGGCGGGCGGCGAGCGCCGCGGCGGTGGTCATCGCCTGCCCCTGCGGGCCGGGAAGGTCGGGCTCGGGCACCGGCGGTGCTTCGGACGGGCTTGCCGCCGGTCCCTGATCCTCGTCGAGATCAATCAGGATCGGTCCCTGACGCGGCGGCGTGTTCGGGGGCAGGTCGCTCATCCGCGGGCCTCCATGCTGGGGGAGGCCTGCGCCTCCCATACGTAGAAAAGATCAGGCAGGCCCTCGTCATTGGCCGAACCGTCGCCGCGGCGCATGACCGCAAATCCGGCGCGCTCGTAGAACCGCCGGGCCTGCGTGTTGGCAACGAAGGTCCAAAGCTCCAGCCGTTCGGCGGCCCCTTTCGCCGCATCAAGCAGCGCCCGCCCGACGCCGCTTCCCTGCGCCTGCGGCGTCACGAAGAGCGCATGCACATAGCCTTCCTCGCGGGCCAGAAAGCCCTGCAGCCGCCCGTCTTCGGCCTCGGCCACGGTGACCCAGCCGCGCGCGATCATCTGCCCGGCGTGGGCGATATCTTCGGCGCCGCTGTGCAGCACCGGCTTCCACGGATGCGCCGCCACCGCGTCGGAGATCATCGCACCAAGCTGGCCCGCATCGGTGGAGCGGGCCGCGCGCAGGGTCGGGGCAGGGGCGCTCACAGCCGGTCCCCAAAGAGGAACTGCGCCGCGCGGTCGAGGCGGATATGCGGCGGGCCCTCGCCGGGTTTCAGCGTGAGCGGGGCCGGGGCGAAGCGCATGATCTCATAGTCATCGCCCAGCCATTGCTCGGCCCCTTCGCGCGCGGGGGTCAGCAGATGCGTCGGATCCTCGGGCAGCGCACCGGGGTAGAAGGCCGCCTGCCGCCCGCGCGAGCCGTCGGGGTTCAGCAGCGTGCCGCGCACACAGTCAAGCTCGCGCCCCTCATGCGGCAGCGTCTGCTCGACGGTGGCACGCAGTGCGGCCATGGACATCGCCGAGGTCTCGGCCCCGGCGAACCGCGCACGGTCGCGGGCCTCGCGGGTCAGCGCCTCCATGATCGCGGTCAATCGCCCGTGCTGGCTGTGGTGCAGGTGGTCGGCCTTGGTGGCGGCAAAGAGGATCTTCTCCACCCGCCGCCCGCGCAGCAATTGCGTCAGCCACGCGTTGGGGCCGGGACGAAAGGCGCCGAGGATCCCGGCCATGGTGCGGCGCAGATCCTCCAGCGCCTGCGGCCCGGCGTGGATCGCGCCAAGCGCATCCACCAGCACGATCTGCCGGTCGATGCGCGAGAAGTGATCGCGGAAGAAAGGTTTAACGATCTGCGACTTATAGGCCTCGAATCGCCGCTCCATCTCGCGCCAGAGCCCGCGCCGCGCGGGGTCTTCGGGCTTGGGCAGCGGCGCGAAGGTCAGCGCCGGGCTGCCTTCCTTCTCGCCGGGCAACAGGAAGCGCCCTGGCGTGCAGTCCGAAAACCCCGCCTCGCGGGCAATGTTCAGCGCCTCGGTGAAAGAGGCGGCCAGCGCCTTGGCCTTCGGCTCGGAGAACTCCTCGTTGGGATCGACCCCGCCGATCAGCGCAAGGAAAGGCTCGGCGCCGGGCCGCTGCGGCAGGCGTTTGAGTGTCGCGTCGGTCCACGCCTCGAAGCTCTGTTCGAGCAGCGAGAGGTCAAGCAGCCATTCGCCCGGGTAGTCGACGATATCGAGATGCAGGGTGCGCGGCCCCTGCAGCCCCGCCAGCATGCCCGTGGGCCGCACCTTCAGCGACAGCCGAAGTTCGGAAACCGCGCGCGTGCTCTCGGGCCAATGCGGCGTGCGGGCGGTGAGCGCGGCGAGATGGGTCTCATAGTCGAAGCGCGGCACCGTGTCGTCGGGCTGGGGCTGCAGATAGGCGGCGAGGATGCGCGCCTCCGCCTCGGCAGCCAGCTGCGGCATGCGCCCGCGGTCGAGCAGATTGGCCACCAGCGAGGTGATGAAGACGGTCTTGCCCGCCCGCGACAGCCCGGTGACGCCGAGGCGGATCACCGGCTCGAAGAAGGTTTCAGACAGCGTGTCACTGACGTTGCCGACGCCGCGGCTGAGCGTGTCGGCAATGGTTCCGATGACCAAAGTGGAGCCCCTCGTTCTGCGTTTGATGTAACAGATAGAGGCGGATGCGCCCGGTTGCCAGTGGTGCAGGCCGAGGTTGCAGGTTTGGGTAGGTCTAGGTGGAGGGGGCGCTGCCCCCTCGGCGCTATGCGCCTCACCCCCGGGATATTTGTGCCAAGAGGAAGTGGCGGGCGTTCGCGGGGATTGCTGGGGGCGCGGCGGCGGGGTAAGGGGCAAGCCATGCCCAGATACGCGCTTTTGGTGGAATATGATGGCGGGCCCTTCGCGGGCTGGCAGCGTCAGGCGGATCAGCCCTCGGTTCAGGGGGCGATCGAAGCCGCCTTGGCGAAACTCGAAAAGCGCGATCATACGATCGCCGCCGCCGGGCGCACCGACGCGGGCGTGCACGCGCGCGGGCAGGTGGCCCATTGCGACATGGAGAAGGTCTGGGATCCGTTCCGTCTTGGAGAGGCGCTGAACTTCCATCTCAAGCCCGCGCCGGTCGCGATCCGCGCCTGCGCCGCGGTCGCGGATGACTGGCACGCGCGCTTCTCGGCCATGGAGCGGCGCTATCTTTTCCGGGTGCTGGTGCGCCGCGCGCCCGCGACGCTGGAGAAGGGGCAGGTCTGGCGGGTGATGAACCAGCTGTCGCTGGAGGCGATGCGCGAGGGCGCGGCGCATCTCATCGGCCTGCATGATTTCACCACCTTCCGCTCGACCATGTGTCAGGCCGCCTCGCCGGTGAAGACGCTGGACGAATGCCGGATCGAAGAGATCGAGACCGGCGCGGGCACCGAATACCACTTCCACCTGCGCGCCCGCAGCTTCCTGCACAATCAGGTGCGCTCGATTGTCGGCACGCTGGAGCGCGTCGGCGCGGGCAGTTGGCAGCCCGAGGATGTGAAGGCGGCGCTGCAGGCCGCCGACCGCGCCGCCTGCGGCCCGGTGTGCCCGCCCGATGGGCTCTATCTGATGGGTGTCGGCTATCCCGACGATCCCTTCGGCAGCTGAGCCCGCGTAAGGTGCTTGATTTACGCCGCGAAACCCGGCAAGAGCAGCGCCATGACGCAAGTGATCCGAATCCGACGAGCCTGAGCTCCTCCCTTCGTGCCCAATCCGGGCGCGCCGCATACGCTTGTCCGTCTGACATCCCCTTTGAAAACTTGACTTGGCCCCGGGCCCTTGGCACCAATCGGGCCTCATTGCAGAGGAAGACCCAATGATCCCCTCCGTCCTGCCGACCTATTCGCGCGCGCCGCTTCACTTCGTGAAGGGCGAAGGCTGCTGGCTGATCGAGGAGGACGGGCGCCGATTTCTCGACATGGGCAGCGGCATCGCGGTGAACGCTCTGGGCCACGCGCATCCGACGCTGGTGGCCGCGCTCACCGAGCAGGCGGGTAACCTGTGGCACGTGTCGAACCTCTATGAGATCCCGCAGCAGCAGGCGCTGGCCGACAAGCTGGTGGGTGCGACCTTTGCTGACACAGTTTTCTTCACCAACTCGGGCACCGAAAGCTGTGAGCTGGCGGTGAAGATGGCGCGCAAATACTGGTACGAGAAGGGCCAGCCCGAGAAGACCGACATCATCGCCTTCACCGGCTCGTTCCATGGCCGGTCCTCTGCGGGCATCGCCGCCGCGGGCACCGAAAAGATGGTGAAGGGCTTCGGGCCGATCCTGCCGGGCTTCAAACATCTGCCCTTCGGCGACATGGAGGCGCTCGAGGCGGCGATTGACGAGCACACCGGGGCGATCCTGATCGAGCCGGTGCAGGGCGAAGGCGGCATCCGCCCGCTGCTCGATGACCAACTCAAGGCGCTGCGCAAGCTTTGCGACGAGCGCGGCGTGCTGCTGATCCTCGACGAGGTGCAATGCGGCATGGGCCGGACCGGGCGTCTCTTCGCGCATGAATTCGCGGGCATCACCCCCGACATCATGATGGTCGCCAAGGGCATCGGCGGGGGCTTCCCGCTGGGCGCGGTGCTGGCCACCGAAGAGGCGGCCTCGGGCATGACCGCGGGCACCCATGGCTCCACCTATGGCGGCAACCCGCTGGCCTGCGCCGTCGGCGGTGCGGTGATGGACGTGATCTGCGCCGAGGGCTTCCTCGACGAGGTGAGCCGCAAGGCGGGCCTCATCCGGCAAAAGCTGGAAGGCCTCGTCGCGGCCCATCCCGATATCTTCGAGGAAGTGCGCGGACAGGGGCTGATGATCGGCCTCAAGACCAAGGTTGCTCCGGGCGATTTCGTCAAGGCGGGCTATGCGCAGGAGCTGATCACCGTGCCCGCCGCCGACAATATCGTGCGCCTGCTGCCGCCGCTCAACATCACCGAGGAGGAGATCGCCGAGGCGGTTGCCCGTCTGGACGCAACGGCCGCCGCCCTGGAGGCCGCCGCCTGATCTTCCTCTTGGCAAAAATATCCCGGGGGAGTCCGCCGTAAGGCCGGCGGGGGCAGCGCCCCCAGCTCCCGGCCCAACAACAAAGACCCGACAGATGAACCATTTTCTCGACATCCATAAAACCGACCCGGCGGACCTGCGGTCGATCATCGACAGCGCCAAAGCCATCAAGGACAGCCGCAACGGTCGCCCCAAGGCCATGGCCGACGACGAAACCCCGCTCGACGGGCGCATGGTGGCACTGATCTTCGAGAAGCCCTCGACCCGGACCCGCGTCTCCTTTGACGTGGGCGTGCGGCAGATGGGCGGGCAGAGCATGGTGCTCTCGGGCAGCGACATGCAGCTGGGTCATGGCGAGACCATCGCCGACACCGCCCGGGTGCTGTCGCGCTTCGTCGACATGATCATGATCCGCACCTTCGACGAGGCGGTGCTGACCGAGATGGCCGAGTTTGCCACCGTGCCGGTGATCAACGGTCTGACCGACCGCACCCATCCGTGCCAGATCATGGCCGATATCCTCACCTTCGAAGAGCACCGCGGCCCGATCAAGGGCAAGAAGGTGGTGTGGTGCGGCGACGGCAACAACGTCTGCGCCTCCTTCCTGCATGCCGCCGGGCGCTTTGGCTTCGATTTGACCTTCACCGGCCCGGTGCAGCTTGATCCCGAGATGGAATTCGTTGGGCTGGCGCGCAACGAAGGCGCCACGGTGACCATCGAGCGCGATCCGTTCAAGGCCGTCGAGGGGGCCGATCTGGTGGTCTCGGACACTTGGGTGTCGATGCATGACGCGCAAAGCGCCCGCGAGCGGCGTCACAATATGCTGCGGCCCTATCAGGTGAACGAAAAGCTGATGGAGGCCGCGGGCAAGGACGCGCTCTTCATGCATTGCCTGCCCGCGCACCGCGGCGAGGAAGTGACCTCGGAGGTCATGGACGGTCCGCAGTCGGTGATCTGGGACGAGGCCGAGAACCGTCTGCATGCGCAAAAGGCGATTATGCGCTGGTGCCTCGGCGGCTGATATCGGGCCTGGGCCGTTTGCTCGGGCCGTATGCTTGGGTGAGGGGGCTCTGCCCCCGCCCGCCTGACGGCGGTCTCCCCCGGCGTATTTTGAAAGAGAAGAAGCCGGGTGGCAGCGCCCGGCTTTTTTGGTTTTTGCGGGGGGCAAAAGCCATGCACAAGCCATGCACAGCCCATGTGCATCGGCGGCACCGGGCGGGCGCTTGTCATGGCGGCTGTTATCGCTACCTTTCGCGCAGAACGCATAGGAGGCTTCCATGGCAGACCCGCAGATCGGCATTTACGGATTGGGCACGATGGGGGCCGCGCTGGCGCTCAACATGGCCGACAATGGAATTTCCATCGCCGTCTCGAACCGCAGCGCGGATCCCATCGCGGCATTTCTGAAACGTGCCGAGCCCTTCGCGGCGCAGGTGCAGGCGCTGGACACGCTCGAGCAGCTTATCGAGGCGCTGCCGAAGCCGCGGCTGCTTTTGGCGATGATCCCCTCGACCGCGCCGATGGACGAGTTTCTGACCCATGTGATTCCGCTGCTGGCGGCGGGCGACACGGTGATCGACGCGGGCAATGCCGATTTCCACGCGACCCGCGCCCGCGCCGCGCAGCTGGCCGAGCATGGGCTGCATTTCGTCGGCCTTGGCGTCTCGGGCGGCGAGGATGGGGCGCGGCATGGCCCGTCGATGATGTTCGGTGGCGCGATGGACAGCTGGCAGGGGCTGCAGCCGATCCTGTCGAAGATCGCCGCCCGTTTCGAAGGCGCGCACTGCGTCGACCGCATGGGTCCCGATGGCGCCGGGCATTTCGTCAAGACGGTGCACAATGGCATCGAATATGCCGACATGCAGATGATCGCCGAGGTCTATGACCTGCTGCGCAATGGCGCGGGACTCTCGCCGGCGCAGATCGGCGCGCAGTTCACCCGCTGGAACGAAGGGCCGCTGGAAAGCTACCTCTTCGAGATCACCGGCACGGTGCTGAGCTATGAGGATGCGCTGGGCGCCGGGCCGGTGGTGGATGCCATCCTCGACCGCGCCGGACAGAAGGGCACCGGGCGCTGGACGGCGATCGAGGCGGTCAAGCTCGGCCAGTCGGCGACGATGATCGAGGGCGCGGTGGCGGCGCGGGCGTGGTCGGCGGAAAAGCCGCTGCGCGAGCTGGCCGGGGCGGCGCTCGGCAGCGACCGCGAGGCGTTTGCGCCCGAGCCTGACGATCTGGAATCGGCGCTGCTGGCGGCGCGTATCCTTGAGTATGCGCAGGGCTTTCGGATTCTGGCGGCGGCCTCGGAAGACTATGACTGGCAACTTGATTTTGCCCGTATCGCCGAGATCTGGCGCGCGGGCTGCATCATTCGGGCTCGGCTGCTGGACGATATCGCCAGCGCCTTCCGCGACGGCGCGCCCGAGGGGCAGCTTTTCCTCGCTCCGCGCTTTGCCGAGGTCTTCGAGGCGGGCATCCCGGCGCTGCGGCGGCTGGTATCGCAGGGGATCGCGGCGGGCTATCCGCTGCCGGTTCTCTCCTCTGCGCTGGCCTTCTGGGACACGCTGCGACAGCCGCGCGGCACGGCAGCACTGATTCAGGCGCAGCGCGATTTCTTCGGGCGTCACGGGTTTGACTGGGTTGACGGACAGGACGCGCATCACGGCCCTTGGTGGGACTGACCCGCTGCCCGCCTCTGGGGCGCCGCCTGTGCACGGGACTTGTCTGGCCGGTGCACGGCGTTGCCGCTCGCGGTTTCCGGCCTAGCTTGCCTCTGCACGGAGCGCGGTCTTGATTTGAGCGTGCTTCCCGCGCAGCATTTCTGCCGAGGTGGACTGGCCGACATAATCTGGCCAGTTTGATCGGGCCAGTTTGACCAAGGCAGGCCCCGGGCAAGAGATGAGGCGGAGCCGATGCTGTCGATGAAATACGAGCTGCTGGGCGGGCTGGGTCTGTTTGGCGCGCTCTTCGTGATTTTGGTGCAGCCCGGTTCTGAAAAAGAGCGTCTGGCGCTGAGCGCCACAATCGAGACGGCGCGCGAGACGGTCTCTTACGACGTCTTCGGGCCGCAATAGACCCGTCCCGGCGCGCGCGCTTGCCTTGTGCCCGGTGATGTTGAGAACTGCATTGCGGGTGTTCCGGCCGGGCCCCGAGTAACGAGGATAAAGACCATGTTTTCGCGCCTGACCTCCGGGGTGACCGGCCTGAAAGGGGCCGTGCTTGCCCTTCCGATCCTGCTTGCGGCCTGCACCGATCCCGCGGTGGTGGCGCAGCCTCAGAGCTTTGATGCCTCCACCGAGCTTGCCATCGCCTGCCGCCATGACGAGGCCTTGGCCACGCTCGCCAGTACCGAGGCGGCGCGCGGCGGCAGCACCAGCGCCAGCGAGTTGCAGCGGGTGATCTTGCTCCGCAATGCCGGGCGGACCATGGATGCGGCGAGCGTGCTGCGTGAGCGCAACGCGCGCGACGATGTGACCGCTGAGGAGGCGGTGCAGTCGGGCACGCAGGTCGAAGACGCGCTCGACAGCATCCGTGCGCAACGTGCGGCGCGCAGCGGAAGCCGCAGCTGCGGCTGACCTGCGGGGCGCTCTGGGGTGGGCGGTGCCGCGGCGCTGATGTCGCCGGACGCGCAACTGTGGTATAACCAAGGCAGGGAGGATGCGGGCCGGACCGGTCTGCATAGTGCATAAGGACGACCCGCGGGTCCTTCCCCGGAGGAGTCGTTATGCCAACATTCATAGTGACAGGGTGCTACACGGCGGCGGCCTTGAAAGGCATGATCGCCGAGCCCAGCGACCGCGCCGAGGGCGCACGTTCGGTGGTCGAGGCCACGGGCGGCAAGATGCTCGCCTATTACGCCACCACCGGCGCGACCGACTGGATGGTGATCGTCGACGTGTCCGACGTGCACGATCTTTTGGCCAGCCTGATGGGGGTCGGAGCCTCGGGGATGGTGAGCAACATCCAGACCGTCCGGGCGTTTTCCGCCGAAGAACTCATGGACATGCAGAAGAAGGCCGGGAAGGCGGCGCAGAGCTACAAATCGCCGGGATGAGGCGGCGCGCATGACGGGGGCGGCGCTGTGCCGCCCCTGCTTTGAGGCGCCGTATTAAGCCCGCAGCACGGCGCCGGGGTTCATGATGCCCGCAGGGTCGAGCGCGGCCTTGATCGTCCGCATCGCCGCCAGTTTCGCGGGGTCGGAGTACCGCTCCAGATCGGGCACCTTCAGCCGCCCGATGCCATGCTCGGCGCTGACCGAGCCGCCCATCTCATGCACCAGATCATGCACGCAGCGCTGCACGTCGGCGCGCTGGCTTTCATACTCCTGCTTCTTGCGGCCCTTCGGTGGGAAGACGTTGTAATGCAGGTTGCCGTCGCCGAGATGGCCAAAGCAGTTGACCCGAAAATCGCCAAGCCGCGCCAGCCGGTCCAGCCCGGTCTCGATGAACTCGGGCAGGGCGCTCAGCGGCAGCGAGACGTCATGGCTGGCGATCGCGCCGATATGGCGGTTGGCCTCGGGGATGCGCTCGCGGATGTCCCAGAACTGCTGCGCCTGCGCCTGCGACTGGGCGACCAGCCCGTCGCTTACCAGCCCCGCCTCCATCCCGGCGGCAAAGAGCGTCTCGAGCGCCGTCTCGGGGTTCATGCCCTGCGCCAGCCCAAGATCGACGAGAACGCACCACGCCGGAGCCTCGGGCCACGGCTGGCGCAGGCCCGGCAGGGCCTCGGCGAGGAAATCGAAGCTCATACGCCCGATCAGTTCAAACGCGCTGACCATCTCGCCAAGCTGCTGGCGGGCCAAGGCCAGCAGGTCCAGCGCGGCGGCGGGGCTCTCGACGGCCAGCAGCGCGGTGCCGGTGCTGGCGGGGATCGGAGATACTTTCAGCGCGGCGGCGGTGATCACCCCCAGCGTGCCCTCGGCGCCGACCAGCAGCCCGCGCAGATCGTATCCAGTGTTGTCCTTGCGCAGCCGCTTCAACCCGTGCCAGATCGATCCGTCGGGCAGCACCGCCTCCAGCCCCAGCACCTGCTCGCGGGCGTTGCCGTAGCGGAGCACGTTGAGCCCGCCGGCATTGGTCGAGAGCAGCCCGCCGATGCGCGCGGTGCCCTCTGAGGCGAGCGAGAGCGGGAACAGCCGACCGGCGTCCTGCGCAGCGCTCTGCACATCGGCCAGCACCGCGCCCGCCTCGGCGACCAGCACGTTTTCCTGCGGATAGACGGCGCGCACCGCCGACATGCGCTCCAGCGAGATCAGCAGCGGCGCGGGGCCATCGGGGGCGATCTGCCCGCCCACCAACCCGGTGCCGCCGCCATAGGGAAGCACGCCGACGCGCGCCGCGTTGCAGGCGCGGACGATGGTCGAGACCTCTTCGACGGTGCGCGGCAGCGCCACCCAGCGCGACACCCCCTGCCAGCGCCCGCGCGGCTCTTCGAGGTAGCACGGCTCGGCGCGGCGCAGCGTGTCTTTGGGCAGCGCGCGGCTCAGGGTTTCGGCAAAACCGTCATCGGCGGCATTGAGCGGCATGTCGGACAGGGGAATTGCAGTCTGGGGCATTGCGGTCTCCGTTTCCTGCGCCCGTGATACCGCGCTCACCGGCGATGCCAAGCCCTGCGCGGGTTGCCGCGATGCGGGCGAAGCGGCGGTAGAGCGGTGCCATCAGCAGTGGCGTCAGGAACATCGGCACCTGATAGCAGCCGATGAACAGCAGCAGCGGGTCGGTGACGCCGGTGGGCAGGGCAACGAGGAACAGCCCGATGTTGCGGTTGCCGGCGATCATCGCCAGCGCCTCGAGCCCTTCGCGCCGGCCCGTGCGGGCGAGCGCCCAGCCCACCAGCACCTGCGGCCCGAGGTTGGCGACGAAGGCTAGCGCCAGCCATGCCAGCAACTCGCCGGGCCGCTCCAGCAGAGCGGGCCGGATTTCCGAGGTCAGCGCCAGCACGATCACCGTCATCAGCAGCGCCGAGGCCCCGTCAAGCTGTGCCAAGGCGCGGGGGCCGGGATCGGGCAGCAGCCACGGACGCAGGGCGAAGGCGATGCCGGTGGCCAGCAGGATCACCACCAGCAGTTTCAGCGCCGTACCGAGGATGCCCGTCGCGCCGCCGAGGGCGGGCAGCAGGGCGAAGACCGGCAGCGTGGTCAGCGGCAGCACCAGCATTCCCAAGATCAGCAGCCGCAGCGCCGGGCCGGGATCACCGCCGACCATCAGCGTCAGATTGGGGCTGCTGGCAAGCGGCGCGGCGGCGAGCATCAGGATCACCGACAGCGCGGCGGGGCTGTCCAGCAGGCCGAAGGGCGCCATAAGCGCCACCAGCGCCAGCGGCGCGATCAGCTGGAATGCGAGCGTGGCGCCGAGGTTGCCGCGCAGATGCCGCGCCGCGCCAAGCGCCGCGCGCGGGCCGATGCGCAGGGCGGCGGTGAAGAGCATCACCGCCACCAGTTCCGACAGCCAAGGCCGCACAAGATGCGCGATTTCCGGCACGGCGATGCCGAAAGCCAGACCGATCAGCATCAGCCAGCGCGCGTGACGGGCAAGAAAGGGCAGTGGGCTCACGCGAAACGGTCCGGCGAGAAGGGCGCGATGTCGATATTGGGCCGCTGCGCGCCGACCAGTTGCGCCAGCAGGCGGCCGGTCTTGGGTCCGGCGGTCAGCCCCACATGGTCATGCCCGAAGCCAAAGAACGCGCCCCTGAGGCCCGGCGCCGCGCCGATCAGCGGCAGCGAGTCCGAGACCGAGGGGCGGTGGCCCATCCATTCGACCTCATGCTTCCACGTCAGCTCGGGCATCGCCTTGGCGATGCAGCGGCGCAGCAGCTCGAAGGGCGCCTTCGAGGGCGGCGCGTCGAGCCCGCCAAACTCGACGATGCCCGCCAGCCGCAAGCGGCCCTCCATCGGGGTGGCGACGAATTTCTGCGCGGCGAACATCACCGGGGCGCGGGGCATCATCGAGGGCTCGTAGAGTTCGAGGTGATAGCCGCGCTCGCTTTCCAACGGGGCCGCGACGCCCAGACGCTTGGCCAGCGGGCCGGACCAGACGCCGGTGGTGATGACGGCGGCGTCGCAGGGCAGGGTCTCGCCGCCGATGCGCAGGCCGGTCAGTGCGCCGTTCTCTTCAGCGAAATCCGTCACTTCACCGATCACCAGCCGCGCGCCGAGGCTTTGGGCATGGGCCGCCAGCGCCTTCACATAGGCGCCCGGGTCGGTGATGCGGCCATGATCCGGCTGGCGCACACCCAGCGCGAAGCTTTCGCTCATCGCCGGGTCGTAGCGCTGGAAGGCGCCGTTCTCGAGCACCTCATGGGCAAAGCCGAGCGCGCTTTTGGTCTGCCAGGTGAAGGCGTCGGCTTCGAAAGCGGCGCGGTCGGGGTAGGCGTAGACGTAATCGCCCGGGACCAGCCATTTCTCGGCGGGGGTGCCCGTGGCGAGCGCTTGGTGGTCGGCAAGGCTGTCGCCGATGAGGGGCGCGATGGCATGGGCGCGGCGCAGCGCGGCCTCGGCGCTTGCCTCGCCCATGTAGCGGCGCAGCCATGGCAGCAGCTTCGGCAGGTAAGGCCAGCGCAGGAACAGCGGCTGGTCGGGATCGAGCAGCATTTTCGGGGCTTTGGCCCAGAGACCGGGGCCGGGCACCGGCAGCACCGCCGCCGCCGCCAGCACGCCGCCATTGCCGTGGCTGGTGCCCGTGGCCGGGCCCTCGCGGTCGATCAGCACAACCTCGTGGCCGTCGCGCAGCAACGCAATCGCCGTGCTGACGCCGACAATTCCCGCACCGATCACTGCCACCGTCTTCTTCATCTTCGGCTCCCTGCGCCCGTGTACGCCACCCTTGGGGGCGGTGATGTCATCGCGCGCCATAAGGCGCCGTTGCGGCAGCTTGTGCAAGGGGGGCTATGGCGCGTGTGGGACCGATGCGGAGGCGGGCGAGCGCCTGCCCGTGGGGTGGCGCTGCTGCGCTTGAGGTCTTGGGTTTATACCGGCCAAGTCCGTGAAGCGTCCGAACGCCGTCCTTCGTTGCAAAAGCGCCAGCCCGCCGGGACGGGCAGGCGCTTGCCCGGCGGCTTCGCCTTGATTCCGGGCCAGATGCGCCCTCTTGAAACGCAAAGAGCCGGAGCTTTCGCCCCGGCCCTTGGAGTTCAGATAAGCCCGGTCACTTAGCCCGGTCACATCGCCGCGCGGAACAGCGCCTCGAGGTTCTCTTCGGTCAGCTCGATCGGGTTGCCGCCGCAGGAGGGATCCTTGATCGCGCCTTTCACCAGCTCGGGGATCGACGCTTCGGTCACGCCGAGCGCGGTCAGCCCCTTGGGCACGCCGAGGCTGTCGTTAAGTTCGTCCACGAAGGCGCAGAACCCGTCAAAGCCACCCTCGATGCCGAGATAGCCCGCCGCCTTGTCGAAGCGCTCGCGGATCGCATCCGCGTTGAACTTCAGCACGGCAGGCATGCAGACCGCGTTGGTGGTGCCGTGGTGAGTGCCGAAATGCGCGCCGATGGGATGGCTCATGGCGTGGATCGCGCCGAGGCCCTTCTGGAAGGCGGTGGCCCCCATGGCGGCGGCACTCATCATCTGCGCGCGCGCCTCGATGTCGGTGCCATCGGCATAGGCGCGGGGCAGGTAGTCGATCACCAGCCGCATGCCCTCGAGCGCGATGCCCTGCGACATGGGATGGTAGTGCGGCGAGGAGAAGGCCTCGACGCAATGAGCAAAAGCGTCGAGCCCGGTGCCGGCGGTGATCGCCTTGGGCATGCCGACGGTCAGCTCGGGATCGCAGATCACCACGGCGGGAAGCATCTTGGGGTGGAAGATGATCTTCTTCTCATGGGTTTCGGAGTTGGTCAGCACGCCCGCGCGCCCGACCTCTGAGCCGGTGCCCGCGGTGGTCGGCACGGCGACGATGGGGGCGATGGCGGCGGCGTCGGCGCGGGTCCACCAGTCGCCGATATCCTCGAAATCCCAGACCGGGCGGCTTTGCCCGGCCATGAAGGCCACGCATTTGCCAAGGTCGAGGCCGGAGCCGCCGCCGAAGGCGATCACCCCGTCATAGCCGCCCGCGTTATAGGCCTCGACGCCCGCGGCAAGGTTGCGCTCGTTGGGGTTGGGATCGACGTCGGCGAAAAGCCCGCATTCGAGCCCCGCGGTTTCCAACACCGCGATGGTGCTTTCGGTGACCGGCAGGGCAGCAAGGCCGCGGTCGGTGACCAGCAGCGGCTTGGTGATGCCAGACTGCGCGCAGGCGGCGGGCAGTTCCGCGATGCGGCCCGCGCCGAACTTGATGGCGGTGGGGTAGGACCAATTGGCGGTGAGGCTCATTTCGTCACCTTCTTGAGATGGTAGGATTTGGGGCGGGTGAGGTTGTGATAGCCGATGACCGACAGGCCGCCGCCGCGCCCGGTCTGCTTGCAGCCGGTCCAGCAGAGGCCCGGATCGAGGTAATCGGCGCGGTTCATGAAGATGGTGCCGGTTTCGATGGCATCGCCTACGGCCTGCGCGCGCTCGACGTCCTGCGTCCAGAGCGAGGCGGTGAGGCCGAAGGGGCTGTCGTTCATCAGGGCGATGGCCTCGGCGTCGTCCTTGACGGGCATGATGCCCACGACCGGGCCGAAGCTCTCGTCGCGCATGACGCGCATCTCGTGGGTGACATTGGTGAGGATCTGCGGCGTCAGATAGGCGCCGCCATCGTCCTCGGGGAGGGTGTCGATATGCGCCTTGGCGCCCATCTCCAGCGCCTCTTTGATCTGCGCGCGCACCTCATCCGCGAAGCGCACGTTGGCCATCGGGCCGATGGTGGTCGCCTCGTCGAGCGGGTTGCCGAGCTTGTAGCCTTTGACTACCGCCACGGCCTTCTCGACGAAGGCGTCGAAGAGGCTTTCGTGCACGTAGATCCGCTCGATCCCGCAGCAGCACTGGCCGGAGTTGAACATGGCGCCGTCGATCAGCGTGTCGACCGCCGCGTCCACATCCGCATCCTCCATCACATAGCCCGGATCCTTGCCGCCAAGCTCCAGCCCGAGGCCGGTGAAGGTGCCCGCCGCAGCGCGTTCGATGGCCTTGCCGCCGCCGACCGAGCCGGTGAAGTTGACGAAGTTGAAGGCGCCTTCGGCGATGAGGGCCGAGGTGGTGTCATGGTCGAGATAGAGGTTCTGGAACACCGCCTCGGGCACGCCCGCCTTGTGGAAGGCATTGGCAAGCCGCTCGCCCACGAGCAGCGTCTGCGTCGCGCCCTTCAGAACCACGGTGTTGCCCGCGATGAGCGCCGGGGCCACGGTGTTGATCGCGGTCATATAGGGGTAGTTCCACGGCGAGACCACGAAGACCACGCCATGCGGCACGCGCTTGATGTAGCGCTTGAAGGTGGCATCCTCGCCAACCTCGATGTCCGCCAATGCGCCTGCGGCGATCTCGGCCATATGCGAGGCGCGCTCGTTGAAGCCGCCGAATTCGCCGCCGTAGCGGACCGGGCGGCCCATCATCTGCGCCAGTTCGGGGACGATCTGATCGTTCTGCGCGCCGATCTCGGCGACGCCCTTCATCACCAGCTCGATACGCTCGGCCAGCGGGCGGGCAGCCCATGCGGCCTGCGCGGCGCGGGCCGATGCCGCGGCCTCGCGGGCCATCTCCAGCGAAAGGGTCTCGCGCGAGGCAAAGACCGAGCCGTCGATGGGGGAAATGCAGTTCAGCGTTGTCATAGTGTCCTCTTCACGCTCTCTCGAAGCCGCGCGCCAGCTCGTAGTCGGTGACGGCGCGGTCGAAATCTTGCTGCTCGATGTTGGCGGCATGGGCGTAGTGATCCACCACCTTATCACCGAAGGCGTCGCGCATCATCTTCGAGCCGCCAAAGGCGAGGATGGCGGCGCGCAGGGTGCTGGGCACGTCGGGCACATCGTCCATGCCGTAGATATCGCCCTGTGCCGGGTCGGGCAGTTCGAGCGTCTCTTCGATCCCCGCAAGGCCCGCCGCCAGCTGCGCGGCGCAGGCGAGATAGGGGTTCATGTCCGAGCCGGGGATGCGGCATTCGATGCGCACGCCCTTGCTGTCCTCGCCGACGAGGCGGAACCCGGCGGTGCGGTTGTCGATGCTCCACGCGGTCTTGGTGGGGGCGAAGGTGCCGGGCGCAAAGCGTTTGTAGCTGTTGATATAGGGCGCCATGAACAGCGTCACGTCGGGCGCGTATTTCAGCAGGCCCGCGACGTAATGCTTCATGGTCTGCGACATGCCATGCGCGCCGTCCTTGTCGTAGAAGGCGTTGTCATCGCCCGCGAACAGCGACTGGTGGATATGCGCGGCGCTGCCGACCTTGTCGGCCTGCCACTTCGACATGAAGGTCGCGGCATGGCCGTGCTGGTGGGCGATCTCTTTGACCGCGTGTTTGGCCAGCGCGTGGTGATCGGCGCAGGCCAGCGCGTCGGCATAGCGGATGTTGAGCTCTTCCTGCCCGGTCTCGGCCTCGCCCTTGGTGCATTCCACCGGCACGCCCATGGCATAGAGATGGTTGCGGATCGGCCGCAGCACGTATTCCTCGCGGCTGGTGAGCTGGATGGAATAATCCTGATTGTAGGGCGAGAGCGTCTCGAGATCGCGCCAACCGCTGTGGCGAATCTCGTCGAAGGAGCGAGCGTAGAGGAAGAACTCCAGCTCGGTCGCCATCATCGGAGTGAGGCCCATGGCCTCGGCGCGGGCGATCTGCGCCTGCAGGATCTGGCGCGGCGACTCGAAGGCCGGGGCGTGGGTGTGGTGATCCATCACGTCGCACAGGATCATCGCGGTGCCCTCGAGCCACGGCACGGGGCGCAGCGTCGCGAGATCGGGCTTCATCACATAGTCGCCGTAGCCCGAGGCCCAGCTTGTCGAAGCAAAGCCTTCGGGGGTGCTCATCACGAGGTCTGTCGCCAGCAGGTAGTTGCAGCAATGGGTCTCGTTGATCGCCTGCTCGAGGAAATTCGAGATGTGGAACCGCTTGCCCTGCAGACGGCCCTGCATGTCGATGATGCAGGCAAGCACGGTGTCGATCTCACCGCTCTTGGCGGCATCCTTGAGTTGGTCGAGAGTCATTGGGGCAGCCATTCCGGGGCTCCTTGCTGGGCAGGCCGCGACGGCATCGCGGCATCGTCGTCTCTTGGTTCTACAGAGCTGGCCCCCGCGCAAGATGCGCGGAGGCCGGGTGTCGTAAGGGAAGTGGATCAGAAGGTGTAGGGCGGGCCCGCTTGGTTGATCACGCCGTTGTACTCTTCGAAGATCGACACGACCTTGGCGTGCACTTCGCCTTCCTGCGCGATCTCTTTCCAGAACTCCTTGGCGGCGTTCTCGACCTCGGCCCATTCCTCCGGCGGCACCGAGCGCAGCTGCAGCTTGTCGCCGGTGGCGCGCAGCTTGGCTTCGCCGCCCCAGTACCACTGGTTGCGGTAGGTGTCGGCGGCCTTGATCGCGGACATCACCAGCGTCTTGAGGTGCTCGGGCAGGTCGGCCCAACGCTGCTGGTTAACGAAGATCGAACCGATCCACGCGCCAGAGATGTTGTTGGTGAGGAAGTAGTCGGTCACTTCCGCCCAGCCCACGGTGTAGTCTTCGGTGATGCCCGACCACGCCATGCCGTCAAGCTCGCCGGTCTGCACGGCAACTTCGGCATCCTCATAGGGGATGTTCACCGGCACCACGCCGAACTGGCTCAGGAAGCGGCCAGCGGTGGGGAAGGTGTAGAGCTTCAGCCCGTCGAGATCGGCAAGGCTGGTGATCTCTTTCTTGGTGTTGAAGTTACACGGGTCCTGACCGGCGGCCGAGAGCCACGTGACGCCGACCTTCTCGTACTCGGCGCGCCAGATGTCGGCGAGGCCGTACTGCTCGAAAAGCACCGGCACGTCGAGGATGTGCTTGGTGGCAAAGGGGAAGTAGCCGCCGAAGACGCGCATCGGGGTCGGCGAGGCCATGGAGTCGTCATCCGAGTGCACGGCGTCGATGGTGCCGCGCTGCAGCGCCTGGAACAGCTCGCCGGTGGGCACGATCTGGTCGGCGTAGTAGAGCTCGATCTCCAGCTCGCCCTGTGCGGCGGTGTTGATGTAGTCGATGATCGGCTTGGTCACTTGTTCGCCGAGGGCGGCGCCCGCGTAGGTCTGGAAGCGCCATTTGATCGGTTCCTGTGCGCGGCCGATGGAGGGCGCGGCCAGCGCCGCCGGAGCGGCGAGGGCGGCCCCGCTAAGGATCTTGCGTCGTGTCAGGGTCATCTTGTCTCTCCTGTTGGATGGTTGAAGTATGCGCCCCTCTTTGCGGGGGTCTCTTTTTTACTTGTCGTAAACCAGGTCCGGCAGCCAAAGGGCGAGCTCGGGGAAGATCATGATGATGGCAAGCACCACGGTCATCACACCGACGAAGGGGATGATCGAGGTGTAGATGTCGCGCAGGCCGATCTCGGGCGGGGCCATGGCGCGCATCAGGAAGAGGTTATAGCCGAAGGGCGGTGTCATATAGGCGATCTGGCAGGTGATCGTGTAAAGCACACCGTACCACACCAGATCGAAACCGAGCGCCCCCACCAGCGGCACATAGAGAGGCGCCACGATCACCAGCATTGCCGTGTCGTCGAGGAAGGTGCCCATGACGATGAAGCTCAGCTGCATCAGGATGAGGATCATCCACGGCGAGAGGCCCAGCTTTTCGGTGAACAGCGTCTCGATGGCGTTGACCGCGCCCAGCCCGTCGAACACCGCGCCGAAGGCGAGGGCGGCAAGAATGATCCACATGAACATGCACGACACGCCCAGTGTCTGCCGCACCGAGGTCTCGAAGACCTCGCGGGTCATCCGGCCCTTGATCACCGCGGCGAGGAAGGCGGCGATGGCACCGATGGCCGAGCTTTCCACAAGCGAGGTCCAACCGTTGACGAAGGGCACCATCATCACCGCGAAGATGATCAGCGGCAGCAGGCCCGCGCTCAGCAGGCGCAGCTTTTCCGACATGGGGATATCGCGGTCTGCTTTGGGCAGCACCGGTCCGAGCGCGGGATTCAGGCGGCAGCGGATGATGATGTAGATGACGAAGCCCGCGGCCATCACCAGCCCGGGAATGATCCCGGCCAGCCACAGTTGCCCCACCGGCTGGCGCGCGATCATCGCGTAGAGCACCAGCACCACAGAGGGCGGCACGAGGATGCCCAGACTTGACCCGGCTTGGATCACCCCGGTGACCATGCGCTTGTCGTAGCCGCGTTTCAGAAGTTCGGGCAGGGCGATGGTGGCGCCGATGGCCATGCCCGCCACGGAAAGGCCGTTCATCGCCGAGATCAGCACCATCAGCCCGATGGTGCCCACCGCCAGACCGCCGGGCAGCCCGCCCATCCAGACGTGGAACATCTTGTAGAGGTCATCGGCGATCTTCGATTCCGACAGCACATAGCCCATGAAGATGAACATCGGCAGCGTCAGCAGCGGATACCATTTCATCAGCTTGATCGAGGCGGCAAAGCCCAGATCAAAGCCGCCACGATCCCCCCAGAGGAACAGCGCCGCCAGCACGGCGACAAAGCCGATGGCGCCGAACACGCGCTGGCCGGTCAGCAGAAGGCCCAGCATGCCCGAGAACATGACAATAGCGATCAGGTCTTGCGACATCAGATTTCCTCTCCGCGGATGCGGGCGATGTCGCGGAAGAACTCGGCGACGCATTGCAGGATCATCAGCGTGACCCCGAAGCACAGGATGACTTTCACCGGCCAGACGTAGGGACGCCACGCGCTCGGGCTGCGCTCGAGATAGCCCATGAGCTCTCCCGCCGCGTCCGGCCCGCCGGTGACGAAGGCCCAGATCAGCTGGCCGAAGAACTTGAACGGCTCGGTGCCGAAATAGCCAAAGCTATAGGCGGTGGAACTGATCGCTCCCCAGAGCAGCACGCCGAGGTAGAACAGCAGGAACCAGATGGTGATCACATCGACCATCGCCTTGCGGCGCGGCGACCAGTCGCCATAGAAGAAGTCCATCCGCACGTTCGAGCCCATCTGGATCGAATAGGGCCCGCCCAGCACGTAATAGGCGACCATGATGAACTGCGCGGTCTCCAGCGTCCAAAGCGTGGGGGTGAAGAAGGTCTTCGACACCGACGACCAGAGCAGCACGCCGATCAGCACAAAGATTAGATACATGGCGAACCGCCCGATAAGGCGGTTCATCCGGTCGATGATGCGGACATAAGAGACCATGGCCTCAGGCATTGTTCGTCTCCGTAAGTCCAAGCCCCGCCAGCGCTGGGCGCAGCAGGGTCAGCAGTTCGCCGGCGATGGTCTCAATGCCGGTCTCATCGGCCAGCAGGTCGTTGCGGACCTCGATCATCACGTTCGGCAGATCATTCCCCATGCCGTGCAGTTTCAGCGAATGGGTCACCCCGTCCTCGGGGCCATAGGGATCGTTTCGGGCGATGCGGCGACCGGGCAGGCGGGTCGCTTCTTCGAGCATGTAATCGGCGAGACGGCTGTCTTCGTCATGCAGGATGCCGATCTCGACCTCGCGCTGGATGCCGAACCATGTGGGCGTGAAGCTGTGCACGGTGACAAGGGCAAAGGGCGTGCCCAGCGTCTTGCGGGTGACCACGGCGCCGGTCACGGCGGCGCAGAACGGATCGTAGATGTCGCGGGCACGCTGCGCGCGGGCCGCCTCGTCGAGCGCGCGGTTGCCCGGCACATCGACGGTCTCGGTCTTTTCGGGCATTGCCGAGGGCACCTCGGGCGGGCGGTTGAGATCATAGACCAGCCGCGAGACCGCGCCTGCCACCAGCGGCGCATCCAGCGCCTCGGCCATCCGCTCGGCAAGCGCGAGCGCGCCCGGGTCCCATGCGGCGTGGCTCTGCCGGGCGGCTTCGGAAAGGCCGAGCCCGTCGTAGCGTGCGGGAATGGCGTTGGAGGCGTGTTCGCACAGGAACAGGGCCGGGCCTTTTCCCATGGCCCTGCGTACCTCGAATGCGGTCGCGTCCTCTTGCTGCACGGCTGTCCCCCTCGTGTTTGGAAAAACCTTTCCACGAGGCTTGTAATGCGTCAATATTTTTTCAGAGCGGGTTCCCGCAACACCGGGGGGGCGTGAAGTGCCAAGAATATCTGCTCAAATTTTGGACCTCAGACGAAGAGGAGCCGCCGTTGACCAGCCCGACAGGCACCGTGCGCCAGCTCATTCGTGAGCATTACGCGCATCTGACCAACTCGGAGCGCAAGTTCGCGCAGGCCTTGCTCGACGATTATCCCGGCGCGGGAATCGCCTCGATCACCGCTGCGGCATCCAATGCCGGGGTCTCGACGCCGACGGTGGCGCGGATGGTGCAGAAGCTGGGGTTCAAGGGCTATCCGGCCTTCCATGCGGCGCTGCTGTCGGAATTGCAGGCCAAGGTCTCGGGCCCCGAGGCGCGCCGCGCGGTCTGGGCCTCGGAGGCGCCCGAGTCGCATCTGCTCAACCGGTTTGCCGAGGCGGTGACGCAGAACCTGCGCCAGACCTTCGCCAATATCGATGCCGCCCAGTTCGATGCGGCGGCCAAGCGGCTGGCCTCGACCGAGGGGCGGCTCTACGTGGTTGGCGGGCGGATCACCCGGTCGCTGGCGGAATATGCCTTCACCCACTTTCAGGCGATCCGCGCGCGGGTGACGCATCTGACCTCCTCTTCCGCCACATGGCCGCACTATGTGCTGGACATGACCGAGGGCGACACGCTGCTGATCTTCGACATCCGCCGCTATGAAGAGAACCTTCTGCGGCTGGCCGAGATCGCGCGGGCGCGCGGCATGCAGGTGATCCTGATCACCGATCAATGGGCGAGCCCGATCTCCAGCGTTGCCGATCACGCGTTCAATTGCTGGGTCGAGATTCCCTCGGCATGGGATTCCAACATTTCCACGCTGTCGCTGGTCGAGGCGCTGGTCGCCGCGGCGCAGGAAGAGCGCTGGCCCGATGCGCGCGAGCGGTTCGAGCGGCTGGACGAGTTGTTCGAACTGACGCGGCTGTTCAGGAAGCCGTGAGGGGTAGGGCGAGGTGATAGCCGGGTCGGTGCTGGCCCGTGGGTTGGCGCCGCAACGGTTGAGGTCTGCGCTTTATCCCTGGCAAATCCGCGTGACTTCCGAACGCCGTGCAAGGTGGCAAAGCGCCAGCCCGTGGGGACGGGCCGGCGCTGGCCCGGCGGCCTTCGGCCTTGTTCCGGGCAGGCGCTCGCCCGGCTCTTGCCCCAGACAAAAGAAGCCCCCGGCGCTGTGAGGGGCGACGGGGGCAGGCTGGGAGAAACAGGCTCCCTTGGGGTGTGCCATGCGGGCGGTGTCGGAAGGCCAAAGCCTCCGTGCCAGTCGCGGCGCAAGTGATGATCACCTTGCGGCGTCCGGCCAAATCTGGATGTGCCTCAAGTCCGCGTAAGGGTGCGGCAATGTCCTCTCCCGCGCGTCTTTGAAGAGATCACACCAGATTCTGGTGACCCGAGTTCGTGCGGCAGTCTTTCCTCCCTTGCCACGCGATCTACTGTTGCGGTCTTGTCCGTTCTGGTGTGATCTGAGATCACAGTTGCAGAAGGGCTTGGTAAGAGTCAACGGGGAGTTAGGGGACATGGGGCAAATTTCAGAGAATCCGCCGCAGCAACGGCCGCGCACCTTGGCCGATCAGGTGCATGAAACGCTGTGCGAGATGCTGCTTTCGGGTCAACTCAAGCCGCGCGATCGCATTTCGCTGCGCGATCTGGCCGAGCGGCTGGATGTGTCGATGATGCCGGTGCGCGAGGCGGTGAGTCGGTTGGCCGCCAGTGGCGCGCTGCTGGTCGAGCCGAAGCGCGCGGTGCAGGTGCCGCTGATCAGTGCCGCGGAGTTCGAGGATCTGACCGAGATGCGCATGCTCACCGAAGGGCAGGCGGCGCGGCTGGCGGCAGAGCGCGCCTCGCCCGAGCAGATCGAAGAGATTCTGGCGCTGGCGGCGCGGTTCGAGGATCTGCTCGACAGCGCCTATGGCACCGCCGAGCCGGTGGCGGCCAACAAGGACCTGCATTTCGCGCTGTATCGCGCGGCGGGATCGCCGGTGCTTATGGATGTGATCCGCATGCTCTGGCTCAAGGCCGGGCCGATCATCAACTACGACATCGGGGTGAGCAGCCTGCCGCTGGAAGAGGAGATGACGCGCTCGCGCACGCACCATTCGCGCAGCCACCACCGGCAGCTGTGCGAGGCGCTGGAGGCGCGCGACGCCGAGGAGGCGGCGCTGGCGGTGACCGAAGACATTCGCGTGGCCTCGGAACTGATCCGGGCGCGCGCGGAGGAGGAATTGGAAGACAGCAGGAGGAGGTTGTTACCGTGAATTTGGAACTTGAAGGCGCGCGGGTCATCGTGACCGCGGGCGCGCAGGGTATTGGGCGGGCCATCGTCGAGGGGTTTCTGGCCGAAGGCGCGCGTGTGGCCACCTGCGACATCGACGAGGCGGCGCTTGCCGCGCTGCCGGAGGAGGTCTGGCGCCAGCGCTGCGACGTCTCGGACCCGGCGCAGATCGAGAGCTTCATGCAGGCGGCCATCGCCGAGCTTGGCGGTCTCGACGTGCTGGTCAACAACGCCGGGATCGCCGGGCCGACGGGGCCGGTGGAGGAGATCGATCCGGCGGAATGGGAGCGTTGCCTGACGGTCTGTCTCAGTTCGCAGTTCCACTGCGTGCGGCACGCGGTCCCGGCGCTGCGCGAAAGCGGCAATGCCTCGATCATCAACCTGTCGTCCATGGCCGGGCGCGTCGGCTTTGCGCTGCGGACGCCCTATGCGGCGGCGAAATGGGGGGTGATCGGCTTTACCAAGTCGCTGTCGATCGAACTGGGCGGCAGCGGGATCCGGGCAAATGCGATCCTGCCGGGCATTGTCGCCGGTGACCGCCAGCGACGGGTTCTGGAGGCCAAGGCGCAGCGGCTTGGCAAAAGCTTCGACGAGGTCGAAGCGGCGGCGTTTTCCTATACCTCGCTCAAGGAATACGTCGAGCCGCAGCAGATCGCCGACCAGATCCTGTTCCTCGCCAGCCCGCGCGGGCGGACCATCTCGGGGCAGGCGGTGTCGATCTGCGGCGATTGCCAGATGCTCGCGTAACGCGGGCTGCGGTTCAGCTTGCCAGTTCAGCCCGAGTTTACCCCTGGGGCTGGGCTGCCGTATTTGCCGGGCAGGGGGCAATCGCCTCTTCGGTGCGTTCGAGCACCAGCAGGGTCATCATTCCCACCGGCGGCAGCGCCCGCCGCTCGACCAGCCGAAGCCCCGGCGTGTCCAGCACCACCGAGATGTCGAAATCCGAGTGCCAGCCGATGCGGTCGGCGAATTTCGCCGTGCGGCGGGACAGATGCGCCAGCGGCCCCTGTTTGCGGGCGAAATGGTTCGACATGATGAGCTGGCCGCCGGGTTTGAGCACCCGCACCATCTCGCGCATGACGCGCTGGGGCTCGGGCACCACCGAGATCATATGCATGGCCACGACCCGGTCGAAACTGCCGTCGGCGAACTCAAGCTTGCGCGCATCCATACGCTGCAGGGCGGCGATATGCGGAAGCTGCATCCGGGCGACGCGGCGCTTGGCCTGCGCCAGCATCTCGGCGCTGTAATCGACGCCGGTCACCTTCATGTGGCGCGGCAGCAGCGGCAGCGAGAGCCCGGTGCCGACCCCGACCTCGAGCACCGTTCCGCCCTCGGGCCCTTCGACCCGGCGGCAGGCGGCGCGGCGCGCGGCCTGCGTGATGGCTCCGAACGTCTGATCGTAGATCGGAGCCCAGCGGGCGTAGACGGTTGTGGCGGCGCGTGGATCCAAGATGCCCTCCCTGCATCACCGTCCCGAAACACGCGGGACAGTCACGGCATAACATGGCGTTAGCCGGGGCGCGAGGCACAGGACCGCGATTTGGCAGAGGCTTGCCCGCGATCGGGCGCGGCGGCGCGCATTGCTGGCGGCGCGGGATGCGCGTTTCAGCGCGAATGGCGCCTCTTTGGGTGTCCACGCTCCACATGAAAGGGTGGCTCAAGCGGCTGTGATCCGCTGGGCGTCTCACCGCCCGTTTGCCGCCGCGCGCCCGGCGATGTTCCGCGAGCGGGATTTGACGGGCAGAGCGCCGCCGCCGCCATGGCGGCCTGACGGCAAGTCCTTGCCAGATCATCGGGTTTTGGCGCGGCGGGCTTTGAAACGACCGGGTTTGGCGACTAGCTCAGCCTCAACGCCGCGGGATACCCCCGCGTCGACAGGCAAACGGAAGGAGACTTCTATGAAACTCAAGTCGACCCTGCTCAAGTCCACTGTCATCGCAGCGCTGGTTGCGGCCCCCATGGCTTCGGTGATGGCGCAGACCGCCACGCCCGAAGCCCCCGCAGAAGCCCCGGCGCAAAGCCAGGCTCCGGTCGAGACTCCGGCACCGGCGGCTGATTTCAGCGACGAGCAGCTGACCGCCTTTGTCGATGCCGCCACGCAGGTGCAGGCGGTGCAGCAGGACTACATGATGCAGATCGAGGGCGTGGAAGAGCCCGAAGGGAAGCAGAAGCTGGTCGAGGAAGCGCAGGCCGAAATGGCCGACGCGGTGAACGAGACCGACGGCATGGACGTCAACACCTACAACGAGATCGGTCAGGCGGCGCAGGCCGACCCGCAGCTCAACGAGCGCATCATGGCGATGCTGCAGGAGCGCACGCCCGCCAGCCCCGAGACAATGACTGAGTGACCCCCCTCACATACCGGTCATTGCGAGCCGTCCCTTCGGGGGCGGCTCTTTTCGTGCGGGGGGAGGCGCATTTGGCTGCGCCTCACTCTAGCGGCGCGGCCTCTTCGATTTGCGTTTCGATCTGCGCCTCGGGCAGCGCTTCGCTGGGCGCATCATCGGGCACAAAGACCACCCGGCCGATCTTGCGGTTCGGCCCCCAGTTGCGGTGCTTGAGCATGCCGTCGACGATGTAGAGATCCTCGATCTTATAGGCGGCGCGTGTGCCGGTCTCGTCCTGCACCTCGATGAAGGGCGTCAGCGTGTCTTCTTCGAGACGGAAAAAGCGCGGGTCGGCATGGGCCTCGAAGTCGCGCATGATCATCAGCACCGTGTCGTAATCGGTGATGCGCTCGTCGACGAAATAGGCGCAGGTGGCCTCATAACCCGCGCCGCCCGCGCCGAGGATCAGCGCCGGAACCCAGATCGCCGGGTTGGCCGCCGCCGCGGCTGCGGCCGCGCCGCCACCCTCCAGCAGCCCCGCCGCGCCGCCCGAGGCGGCCAGCTTGCCGCCCAGCAGCGTGAGGCCGCTGGTGGCGTTGACCAGCGTGTAAAAGCCGCCTTCGCCCGTCGTGCCGGTCACCTGCCGGGCCGCATCGGTCGCGGCGCGCGCAGCATCGCCCACGGCGTCGCCGACCAGCCGGCTGGGCCGGTAGTCGCAGATCGCGGCGGACAGGGAGGCGGTGGAGACCAGCAGCGCCACGGTGGCGCCCACGCAGGGTCTCAGGATCTTCGGTGCGGGCATCGGAAAGCTCCCATGCAGATGGCGGTGAAGAGGGGATGTAGCGCGGCCCCGCGCGGGGCCCAACGTGAAAGGCCGGGGCGCATTCGCCCCGGCCTTCCGTTCCATACCAAACCGGGATGCCCCGGGTCAGCTGTCCATCTTGAGTGCGGAGATGAAGGCCTCCTGCGGGATCTCGACCTTGCCGAACTGCCGCATCTTCTTCTTACCGGCCTTCTGCTTCTCGAGCAGTTTCTTCTTCCGCGTGGCGTCGCCGCCGTAGCATTTGGCGGTCACATCCTTGCGCATCGCCGACAGGGTCTCGCGCGCGATCACCTTGCCGCCGATCGCAGCCTGGATCGGGATCTTGAACATGTGGCGCGGGATCAGCTCTTTGAGCTTCTCGCACATGGCGCGGCCGCGCATCTCGGCGCGCTCGCGGTGCACCATCATCGCCAGCGCGTCGACCGGCTCGTCGTTCACCAGGATCGACATCTTCACGAGGTTGTCCTCGCGGTAGCCGATCATGTCGTAATCGAAAGAGGCATAGCCCTTGGTCACCGATTTCAGCCGGTCGTAGAAGTCGAAGACCACCTCATTGAGCGGCAGATCGTAGACCGTCATCGCGCGCCCGCCCACATAGGTCAGGTCGAGCTGCAGGCCGCGGCGCTCTTGGCACAGTTTCAGCACGTCGCCGAGATACTCGTCGGGCACCATGATGGTGGCTTTAATGCGCGGCTCTTCGATGTGATCCACGGTCGACATGTCGGGCATGTCGGCGGGGTTGTGCAGGTCGCGGCGCTCGCCGTCCTTGGTGTAGAGGTGGTAGATCACCGACGGCGCGGTGGTGATCAGCTCGATGCCATACTCGCGCTCGAGACGGTCGCGGATCACCTCGAGGTGCAGCAGCCCGAGGAAGCCGCAGCGGAAGCCGAAGCCGAGCGCCGCCGAGGTTTCCATCTCGAAGGTGAAGGACGCGTCGTTCAGCGCCAGCTTCTCGATGGCGTCGCGCATGTCTTCGAAGTCATTCGCATCCACCGGGAAGAGCCCGCAGAACACCACCGGCACCGAGGGTTTGAAGCCCGGCAGCGGGTCGGCGCATTGCTTTTTCTCGTGGGTGATCGTGTCGCCGACGCGGGTGTCGCGGACCTGTTTGATCGAGGCGTTGAGATAGCCGATCTCGCCCGGGCCGAGTTCCTGCACGTTGGTCAT
Organism: Salipiger sp. CCB-MM3; assembly: GCF_001687105.1. NCBI lineage: Bacteria > Pseudomonadati > Pseudomonadota > Alphaproteobacteria > Rhodobacterales > Roseobacteraceae > Salipiger > Salipiger sp. CCB-MM3. Next base: position 321,415 of record NZ_CP014596.1, on the reverse strand, counting down.
CTTGGGGCGGTAGACGCCGACATCGTCGACATCATAGGTGCCGCCGGTCTTCATCATGCGGATGCGGTCGCCCTTCTTCAGCACGCCGTCGATGATCCGCACGATACAGATCACGCCGAGATACTGGTCGTATTTGGAATCCACCAGCATCGCCTTCAGCGGCTTGTTGCGGTCGCCCTCCGTCGGGGCGGGCAGGCGCTGCACGATGGCTTCCAGCACGTCGGGGATGCCGACGCCGGTCTTGGCCGAGATCAGGCAGGCGTTGGAAGCGTCGATGCCGATCACATCCTCGATCTGCTCTTTTACCCGGTCGGGTTCGGCGGCGGGCAGGTCGACTTTGTTGAGCACCGGCACGATCTCATGATCGGCGTCGATGGCGGTGTAGACATTGGCCAGCGTCTGCGCCTCGACCCCCTGCGTGGCGTCGACCACCAGCAGCGAGCCTTCGACCGCATGCATCGAGCGCGCGACTTCATAGGCGAAGTCGACGTGGCCGGGCGTGTCGATGAGGTTCAGCACATAGGTCTCGCCGTCCTGCGCCGGATATTCGATGCGGACGGTGTTGGCCTTGATGGTGATGCCCCGCTCGCGCTCGATATCCATCGAGTCGAGCATTTGCTCCTGCATGTCGCGTTCGGCGACGGTGCCGGTGAGCTGAATCAGCCGGTCGGCCAGGGTGGATTTCCCGTGGTCGATGTGGGCAACGATGGAGAAGTTACGGATATGCGCGAGATCGGTCATGATTGGGTCGATATGTAAGGGTTTTCGCGCCCGGTCAAGCCCGCGCGCGCGGGCCTTCGCGGCGTCACGCCCCTCGCGGTGGCAACGCGCTGCCGCCCCGCCGCCCCCGGCGCACGATCGCCCGCCGTTTCAGCACCGCGCGCGCAGCGCGCCGGCACCCGTTCCCACGCGCTCTGTATGGGCGCAAACCCCCATGGCGCAAGGCTAGCCCCTTCTTCTCTCTGACAAATACGCCGGGGGTGAATTGGCCGCAGGCCAAGAGGGGGCAGCGCCCCCAAAACGGCGGCAGGACGATCGCGCTAGGGCCAATGATCGCTGCGTCCAGCAACGAATCGGTGAATTGAAAAACCCGTGCGCATGGGGCATTCTGGTGCAAAGCCTCGATGAGGAGGGCGCAAAGCCCCGGAGGCACAGGCAAGGGCAGCGAATGGGCAGGCGGATGAAGCCAATTTATCTGGTGACGATTCTCGCGTTCGTGGCGGGCTGCGGCGGCGGCTCGCGCGACTATGACGTGACGCGCTTCGCGACCGGACCGGTCAGCAAGGCGTGCATGAATTCCGACCGCAAGGCGCGCAGCCGGGCGCTCTGCGGTTGCGTGCAGGCTGCGGCGGACACCGAACTCAGCTATGGCGACCAGCGCAAGGCGGTCGGCTTCTATCGCGATCCTCATCGCGCGCAGGAAGTGCGTCAGTCTGACCGCAGCTCGGACCGCGATTTCTGGAAGCGCTATTCGGCCTTCGTCAATCGCGCCGAAAGCCTGTGCCGCGGGATCTGATCGCCCGCAGGCGCGGTGGCTGGGGCGGGGCGGGCTCAACGACCAATGCATTGCGACCTCTGACCTCAGGGCGCGGCGCTAAACGCTGGCGCCCTTAGGCACATATCGGGCCGCGCGAACGCGCCAGCCCGACCCACCCTGCGAAACCCTTGGAAAGCTGCATCTGCGGCCCGACATTTGCGACAACACGCCGCTGCGCGCCTCTGTCCTCTTTAAACGTGAGGGCCCATGCGCCACCTTTGTGCGATGCAAACCGAGGTGCCTTCTATGTCCCATTTGCCGCCGGAGACCGGCATGCCGGCTAAACCACCCGCCGGCTCCGCTACCGCGAGCGCCGAGCGTGAGACATGGCCCGCCGTCTGGCGCGGCTTTCGTCGGCGCTGTCCGAGTTGCGGCAACGGGCCGATTCTGCGCTCCTATCTTAAGGTGCGCGATCATTGCCCCGTGTGCCGCGAGGATCTGCATCACCACCGCGCCGACGACGGCCCGGCCTATCTGACGATCCTCATCGTCGGCCACATCATGGCGCCGGCGCTGCTTTGGGTGTTCACCACGTGGCGGCCTGAGCCGCTGATCCTGATCACGATCTTCCTTATTGGCTGCATCGGGCTTTCCCTCTACCTTCTGCCGCGACTGAAGGGGGCGATCGTGGGCTTCCAATGGGCGCGCGAGATGCATGGTTTCGCGCGCGAGCCCTGAGCCCGCGCAACGACGTCCCCGCCGATAAGACCGCAGGAAGGCAGGGCAGAGGCATGAGCAGCGACAAGACAGCGATCCGCGACGCATCCACGGTGATCGTGCTGCGCGACCGGGACAGCCGTCCCAGCATCCTGATGGGCCAGCGCGGCGCCGCGGCGGCCTTCATGCCCAACAAGTTCGTGTTTCCCGGCGGCGCGGTGGACGAGGTCGATGCCGAGGTGAAGCTGGCTGGCCCGCTGCCCGCGCTCTGCGCCGCGCGGCTGGCCGAGGATGCGCCCGCGGGCCGTGCCAATGCGCTGGCGGCGGCGGCCATCCGCGAGCTTTGGGAAGAGACCGGGCAGATCCTTGGCTGGCCGGGCAAATGGCCGGTTGCGCCGGAGGGCTGGGAAGGGTTTGCCGAGACCGGCCACCGCCCCGACGCCTCGGCGCTGCAGTTCGTATTCCGCGCGATCACCCCGCCGGGCCGTCCGCGCCGTTTCGATGCGCGCTTCTTCCTTGTCGAGGCCGAGGCGCTGCGCAGCGACCCCGATGATTTCTCTGCCGCCTCGGATGAGCTGTCGCACCTGCAATGGGTGCCGCTCGACGAGGTGCGCCGCTTCGATCTGCCGTTCATCACCGAGGTGGTGCTGGCCGAGGTCGCCGCCCGCGTCGAAGACCGCAAGCCGCCGCGCTCGGTGCCGTTCTTCCGCAATGATGACGAGGAAAGCCTCTTCCTGCGCCTGCGGGGCCGCGCGCCGGACCAGCCCGAAAGCGACCGCCCGCGCCGTCAGCTGCGCATCAGAAGGTAATATCCCGCAAAAAGCAGCGCCGCGAGCAGGGCGAGGTTGAACATCAGCCCGCCCAGAACGCCCAACTGCCAGTAGCGGCGGCGGGCCTTGGCGTCGATGCCCTCGAGATGGGCGGCGACGCGGGTTTCGGCCCGGCGCAGCGCTTGCATATCGATCTGTTTGGCGAGCTTGGGGTGGCCGGTCATGCCCTGCGCCGCGCGCAGCTGTGCCAGATCGCGCCGCGCCCACCGCGGCAGGCGATGCGCCGCGCGGCTTGCGCGCTTCTCGAAACTGCCCTTGCCGAGCCCGAGGCGGCTTTCGAAGAGCGGCATCAACCGTGCGCCGATTTGAAGGTCCTGATCCATAGGCGCACAGTCGGAGATTTGTCGGGGCCGCGCAACTTCCTTCGAAGGAAGTTGCAAATCTCTTCGAAGAGATTTGGCCGCGCGGACCCAGCGCTTTTGGCCTTTTCCCACCCGCGCCCGCGGCTTAGACAGGGCGCATGCTGAACATGATCCGCCACGGCTCCGCCACCGACCTCCCGCCGCTCGTCATCGTGCATGGGCTCTTTGGCTCCGCCCGCAACTGGGGCGTGATCGCCAAGCGGCTGTCGGACCGGCGTGAGGTGATCGCGGTGGACCAGCGCAACCACGGCGACAGCCCGCGCAGCGAGAGCCACAGCTACCCCGACATGGCGGCTGACATCGCCGAGGTGATCGAGAGTCTCGGCGGCAAGGCCGACGTGCTGGGCCATTCCATGGGCGGCAAGGCGGTCATGGTGCTGGCGCTGACCCGCCCGGATCTGGTGAACCGGGCGATCCTCGCCGATATCGCGCCGGTGACCTACACGCACAGCCAGATGGAAAACATCGAAGCGATGCGCGCCGTGGATCTGACGCAGGTCGAGAAGCGGTCCGAGGCAAACGACCAGCTGGCCGCGCATATTTCCGATCCGACGCTGCGCAGCTTCTTCACCCAGTCGCTCGACCTGCAGAACAAGCGCTGGAAGCTGAACCTCGACGTGCTGGCGGCGGAAATGCCGAAGATCATTGGGTTTCCGCAGATCGACGGGCAGTTCGACGGGCCCGCGCTGTTTTTGTCGGGGGCAAACTCGGACTATGTGCAGGCCGAGCACCGGCCGCGGATCAAAGAGCTGTTCCCGAACGCGAAATTCGCGAAACTACCGGGCTGCGGTCATTGGCTGCACGCCGAGAAGCCGCGCGAGTTCGAAGCGGCGGTGCGGGCTTTCCTCGATCTGACCGCCTGAGGTCTGAACGCCCGAGGCGCGGCTCGCTGCCCGATTTGCGGGCGCTGCGGGCGGGTAATTCGAATTTCCCAAATCTGCGCATTCCCGTTCCGAAAAATCCCTGTCTTTCCCTTGCTCCGGGGAGGGCAGGGCGGCTTGTAGTTTCCGAAAGCCTTATGTTCAGAAAGGAAAGCCCCTATGCGCGCGCAGCCCTCAGTCGCCTTCGAGCAGGTGCAGCCTGCCGTCGAGCCAGGGCAGTTGGCGCAGCGCGGGGCTGATCACCAGATCCGAGACCAACTGACGCATGGTGCGCGCCACGTCGCGCGGCACACGGTCGGCCCAATCGGCGGCGGCGAAAAGCGAAATGGTGCGCGAGAAGGGCTTGATGGGCAGCGGATGTGCCTCGATCCGGTCGTGCACCCGCGCCGCGCGCATGAAGCCGAGCGGCGTGGTGATGCCCCAGCCGACGCCGCGCGCCACCAGCGTCATCAGCGACAGATGGGCGCCGATCTCGAACCGCTCGGGGAAGTCGAGCTTGAGCCGCGACAGATGCGTTTCGATCTGCCGTCCGATCAACTGGTCGCGGTCGTAGCGCAGCAGCGGCAGCGCCGACATGAGCGCCTCGGTGCCGCCTGCCTCGCGCGCCTTGCCGCGCGGCGCCACCAGCACGAAGGGATCGCGCACAAGCGGGTATTCGATCACCCCCTGCGCCGCCGTGCCGGGGCTGGCTGCGATGGCGATATGCAGGTGGCGATCGGTCATCGCCTGCATGATCTCATGGCTCGGTGCGGTCACCAGCTTGAAGCGGCAACGGGTCATATTCTCGGCGAGGATGGTGACCAGTTGCGGCGTCAGATCATTGTCGAAATCGTCGATGACGCCGAGGTTGAGCTGCGACAGATGCGTCAGATCCATCACTGTCAGCTCGTTCTGCGCCAGCCGCAGCTGGCCCAGCACCGCCTGCGTGCGCATCAAGAACGAGCGTCCCGCCGGGGTCAGTTGCATGGGCCTGCGTCCGTGATCGACGAGATCGGCACCAAGCGCTGTTTCGAGATTTCGCAACTGCTGGCTCACCGCGGGCTGGCTGAGCCCGGTGCGTTCGGCGGCCTGCGCCACCGAGCCGCTGGCGGCCAGCGCCTCGAACACCTCCAGCCCGCGCAGGGTGATCCCCTTCATCAGCATCGCCTCGTCCCTCATCCGCTGTGGCGCCGCCGTGCCGGTGCCCGACTGCGCCATGGCTTGGTCCGGGCGCGGCCCGGGCTCGGCTCGACCCTCGCACAGATTTACAAAATCCGAAACTCCCAAGCGACAGGCCAGTGTTTTCTCCCATGTCCGTAACCTATCTCAAATCCGCTCCCGGCCTGCCGCCGCGCTCTGCCGCCGATACCGCAGACATCGTTCAGATCATGCTGGCGCGGCTGCGCAGCGAAGGCGCCGAGGCGGCGCGCGACTACGCCGCGCGGCTGGACGGCTGGCAGGGTGACATCCTCGTGCCCGCCGCGCGGCTGGCCGAGGCGCAGCGGGCGCTGCCGGTCTCGCTGCTGGAAGATATCGCCTACGCGCACGCCAACATCCGCGCTTTCGCGCAGGCACAGCGCGCCTCGGTGCAGGAGTTCGAGGTCGAACTGCGTCCCGGCCTGCGCGCCGGGCAAAGGTTGATCCCCGTGGGCTGTGCCGGCTGCTACGTGCCGGGCGGGCGCTACGCTCATATCGCTTCGGCGCTGATGACGGTGACCACCGCGCGGGCCGCCGGGGTCGAGACGGTCATCGCCTGCTCGCCGCCGGGTCCGGAGGGTATCCATCCGGCGATCCTGCACGCGCTGCATGTGGCGGGGGTGGACGAGGTGCTGGCGCTTGGCGGGGTGCAGGGCATCGCCGCGATGGCCTTCGGCCTCTTCGGCCAGCCAGAGGCGGATATCCTTGCGGGGCCGGGCAATCAGTTCGTCGCAGAGGCCAAGCGGCAGCTGTTCGGGCCGGTGGGGATCGACATGGTCGCCGGGCCCACCGACGTGATGATCCTTGCCGATTCCTCCGCCGATCCGGACCTGGTCGCGCTCGATCTTTTGGGGCAGGCCGAGCATGGGGGCAATTCGCCGGTCTGGCTGGCCACCGATCACCGCCCGCTGGCCGAAGCGGTGATCGAGCGCCTGCCGCGCCTTGCGCAGACGCTGCCCGACCCCAACCGGAGCGCTGCGCGCGAGGCGTGGGCGCAGCTTGGCGAGGTGATGCTGGTGCCGGGCCGCGAGGAACTGGCGGCGCTGGCGGATCACTATGCGCCCGAGCATCTGCATGTGCAGGCCCGCGATTTGCCATGGTGGGGCGCACGGCTGCGCGCCTATGGCTCGCTGTTTCTGGGCGCTCAGACCACGGTTGCCTTCGGCGACAAGGCGGCGGGACCAAACCATGTGCTGCCCACGGGCCGCGCGGCGCGGCACACGGGCGGGCTGTCGGTGCATAAGTTCCTCAAATGCGTGACATGGCAGGAAGCGGACCCGCAGGCGCTGCCCGATCTCGCCCGCGCCAGCGCCGGAATTTCCCGCGCCGAAGGGATGGAAGGCCATGCCCGCAGCGCCGAGGCGCGGCTCGCGCCGGCACCGCTGCGCGCGGTCGGATGAGGGTGCGGCGCAGATAAGTGGCGCCAGTCACGGTCCTGTGATGTGCCTCTAAGATGCTGATAAATAGTGTATTTGTGGCATCCCTTTGCCCGTCCCGCACAACCCTGCGAAAATTTCTTCTCTCGCAGCGACGGGACCTTTCCGGCGCTGCGTAAAAGCTTGTGATCGGCAGGCACTGAGGCCTCCGGCGAAAGTAGCGATGAATGAGGAGATCGCAGCGATGACACGCATGAACAAACTGATGACCGGTGCCGCCCTTGTGGTTCTGGGCACGGCGAGCCTTGCCTTTGCTGCAACCGACGCCAAGCCGATGGGCCCCCGTGGCGATCGCCCGGCGCCCATGACGCAGATGTTCGAGACCTTCGACACCGATGGCAACGGCAGCATCAGCCGCGACGAATTCGCGGCCAACGGCCCGGCGGCAGGTTTTGCCGACGCCTATGCGGTGGCGGATGCCGATGGCAACGGTGAATTGGAAGGCGACGAGTTGATCGCCTTTGCCGATGCCCGCAAGTCGGCGCGCGAAGCGCAGCAGCTGGAGATGCGCAAGGCGCGCATGGAGCAGCGCATGCTCGAGCGGTTCGACGCCAATGAAGACGGCAAACTGACGCTCGACGAGATGCAGGCGCAGGGGCCGATGGGCTTCTTCGACCGCTTCGATGCGGATGAGAACGGCGAAGTCAGTCAGGACGAACTGGCACAGGCTGGCCCGATGCGTCAGGGCCCCGGCGGCGAAGGCCCGCGCGGCGGCAACGACCGGATGATGCGCCATGACGGCGGTCAGGGTGGCCAGTTCCGCGGCGAGCAGGGCCATGGCGGCCCCGGCGGCCACGGCGGTCAGAAGGGCATGGGCTTCAAGCGCGGCCCGCAGGACGGCAGCGGCCCGCGTGGCGGCGAAGGTCCGCGCGGCGGCGGCATGCAGGACTTCTGGCAGTACTGAACGGAACCGGGCGGGCCGCGCGTTGCGGCCCCCCGGCCATTGCGTGGCCCGTCGCTTCGGGCTAGCGCAGAGGAATGGACCGGATGCCCTTTGATGCCATGAGCGAAGCAAGCGACGAGGCGTTGCTGGCGGCCTATGCCGCCGGTGATCAGACCGCGGCACGGGCGCTGGTTCAGCGCCTTGCGCCGCGCGCCTTTGGCCATGCCGTCCGGATGCTGGGCGACCGGGCCGAGGCGGAAGATGTGGCGCAGGAGGCCCTGTTGCGGCTGTGGCGCGCCGCGCCGTGCTGGCGCGACGGCGAAGCGAAGGTCTCGACATGGCTCTACCGGGTCGTGTCCAATCTTTGCATCGACCGGATTCGTCGCCGCCGCGGCGGTACGGTGGATCTGGACGAGATCGCCGAACCTGCCGATCCGGCCCCCGGGGCCGAAGCGGCGCTGCAGGGCCGCGCCCGCGAAGGCGCACTGCAAGAAGCGCTGGACGCGCTGCCCGAACGGCAGCGGCAGGCGGTGGTCTTGCGGCATCTCGAGGGGCTTTCGAACCCCGAGATCGCCGGGATCATGGAGATTGGCGTGCGCGCGGTGGAGAGCCTTACCGCGCGTGGCCGCAAGGCGCTCGAGGGTCTGCTGGCCGGAAAGCGCGCAGAGCTGGGGTACGACGATGACTGACGAGCGCAGGATTGAAGAAGGGGATCTCGGCCCCCTGTTCGAGGCGGAACGGCGCGACGCCGCGCTGCCTTCGGGGGACTGGATGGCGCGTATGGAGGCGCTGGCGCTCGCCGAGCAGCCCGCCCCGCGCCCGGCTGACGTGCCCCGCGCTGCCGCGTCTCGTGGCGGCGGTTGGCGCGCCGCGCTGCGCGCCTTCGGAGGCTGGCCCGCGATGGCCGGGCTTGCGGCGGCATGTGCCGCAGGTGTGTGGATCGGCGTTGCCTCGCCCGATGCGATGTCGACGCTGATCTCTTACGACACCAGCAGCACACTCTCGGCGCTCGACCCGTCGAGTGGCTTTGACTACGCGATGTTGGGACTTTGAGAATGGCATCTGAAACACCGAAACCGGCGAGCTCGCAGGCTGGCGGCAGCACTGGGCGCTCGCCGCGCTGGATGCGCTGGCTGCTGCTCGGCTCGCTGGCGCTGAACCTTGCGGTCGTGGGGATTGTTGCGGGCGGCGTGCTGCGTCACGGCGGGCCTGATCGCAACGGGCCGCCGCGCGGCCGCGACTTTATCGCGCCCTATACGTCTGCGTTCTCTGACTCGCAGCGCCGCGAATTGGGGCGCGAGCTTTTCGCCTCCTTCGAGCGCAAGCGCGGCGACGCACGACCCCCGGCACCGTTCCGTGCCTATCGCGAAACGCTGGAACTGCTGCGCGCTGAGCCTTTTGACCGGGCGGGGTTCGAGCAGGTGTTGAGCGCCCAAGATGCGCGAGCTGCAGAGCGGCAAAAGATGGGCCAGCAGGTGCTGGTGGACTATGTCTCGGGGCTGTCGCCCGACGAGCGGGCTGCCTATGCCAATCGGCTTGAAATGAAGCTCGACGAATTGGCGAAACGCCTGCCTCCGAAAAAGCGCGACTGATTGCGCGCCGAACGGGTGGTTCTGTCCGGCATAGACGCCCGGTCAGCGCCGCAGGGCGCGCGGTGCGTCTTGCAGGCTGGGAGGCGCGAGCGCCGTTCTGCCCAGATGCACCTGATTGCGCCCGGCGTGTTTGGCGCGGTAGAGTGCTTGGTCCGCCCGCTTTAGCGCCTCCTCCGCGGTGTCCGGTCCGTAGCTGAGGGCCAGACCGATGCTGATGGTGACCTGCGGCGCGCAAAGTGGCTGTGTCGCGACCCGCCTGCACAGCTTCTCTGCCGCGGCAAGCGCTTGCGCGGCATCGGTGTTCGGCAGCGCGATGAGGAATTCCTCGCCCCCGAAACGCGCCACGAGGTCGGCGCTTCGCAGATCGCGGGCCAAGGTCCGCGCCGTGGCCGCGAGCACCTGATCGCCCACCGGGTGCCCGCAGCGGTCGTTCACCGATTTGAAATGGTCGAGGTCCGCAAGAAGGATCGCCAGCGGCTCGGCCTGCTGCTGCGCCTGTTCCAACATCCGTGCAAGATGCGGCAGCGCGTAGCGGCGATTGTGAAGCCCGGTGAGCGGATCGGTGACCGCGGCGCGCAGCCCTTTACGCAGCGCCTTGCGGTGGCTTTGGACCCGCCGCGCCCGGCTGATCAGACGCGGCAGGCGCAGGGCCAATTCCAACGGATCGAGCCCGCCCGAGAGCACATCGTCGGCCCCGAGGTCGAGCGCCTTGGCGGTGATCTCCGGCTGGCCGGGGCCGGTGACATAGACAATGCAGGGCGGATGTCCGCGCCGCTGCATGCGCAACTGCGACAAGAGCGCGAGCCCGCTGCCAGCGCCGCACCCTGTGTCGATGAGAATGATCGCCTCTGACGCGGGCGCGCGCGCCGCCAAGAGCCGTTCCGGCTCGGCGGTGCGCAGCTGCGCGTCGAGCGCGATACGAAGCTGCGCCGCGGTCGCATCGAGGGCCGGGTCGGCTGTGAGCGGCAGCAGCGTGATCTTGGGCGGCCTGCTGAACCCTTGCGGCGCTTCGGCTAGACCCAAGGCGCGCTGCGTGTCGTCGCGCATCCGCATTTCGTCGCGCGTGCGGGCATGGCTCAGCAAATTGCGCAGCCGGGCCAGCAGCAGCTCGCCATCGCTGCGGGCAATGACATCATCCGCGCCGACAGCGAGCAGCGCCAGCCGTTCCTCTGGGCGGTCCTCGTCGGAGCGCAGCACAAGCGGCGTATCGCGGTGACCGCCAAGCGCCCTGAGCCGGGTGCAGAAGGTGGTGCCGCACATATCCGGCAGCATGCTGCCCGCAATCACCAGATCGGGCGGCGTCGCGGCGGCGAGCCGCAGCGCTTCGGCGCCGCTCTCGGCGGTGGTGACCGTATAGAAGGCCGAAGCCAGCTTGGCCCGCAGCAGGATGCGCTGCTCGGCGGTGGCCTCGGCGATGAGGATCCGTCCTGTCATCTCGTCCAATCGTTCTCCTGCCGCGGCGCGGCGCCCTTCGCGCTAATGCCCGCTCGCGGCCTCCTCCAGCCAGCGCGGGGCATGGTTCCATTCGTCCCGTTGGGTCCCTAAGAAGCGCCCGCACCTGCGCGTTGCGGGCGGGGCTTGCATCCGAATGCGCGCTCAGTCTTTATGAAAACTGGTTAAAAAAGCCTTTCGAAATCCGGGAGAGACGCGAAGATGCTGGGCCGCGACCAAGCAGAACTGATCGGCTTGCAGGCCGCCGCATGGCTGGCCGCCAATGACGAGCTCTTGCCGGTCTTCCTCGGGGCGACAGGGGCTTCGATCGACGACTTTCGCTCGAATCTCTCCGATCCGGGCTTTCAGGGCGCCGTGCTGGATTTCCTGCTGATGGACGACGCATGGGTGCGGGCGTTCTGCGACGAAAGCGGCCATGCCTATGACGTGCCGTTTCAGGCGCGCCAGCATATGCCCGGCGGCGGCGAAGTGCATTGGACATGAGCCCGTTGCGCCACCGCGCCGACGGGGTGCTGTTCGACAAGGACGGCACATTGTTCGATTTTGCCCGCACTTGGAACGTTTGGGCGCTAACCGTGATGCGGCAGCTTGCCGGGGGCGAGGCTGCATTGATCTCGGCCATGGCGCGGGAGCTGCGCTTTGAGCTCGAGACCGAGTCTTTCTTCAAGGACAGCCCGGTGATCGCCGGGACCAATCGCGAGGCCGCCGAATGTCTGGCCCGCGGGCTGGGGCGTGCCGATGTCGGCGAGATCGAGGCTTATCTCGCGGCCGAGGCGGCGCGCGCGCCGCTGTCGGAGGCCGTGCCGCTGCTGCCGCTGCTCGAAGGGCTGGCGCGCGAGGGTCTGCGGCTTGGGGTCATGACCAACGACAGCGAGGCCTCGGCGCTGGCGCAACTGCGCGGGGCAGGAGTGGCGCAGAGTTTCGATTTCATCGCCGGTTTTGACAGCGGCCATGGCGCGAAACCCTCGCCAGAGCCGCTGCTGGCTTTTGCCTCGGCTGTTGGGTTGGAACCTGCGCGGGTGGTCATGGTCGGTGACAGCACCCATGATCTCGAAGCCGGACGGGCTGCGGGAATGATGACGGTTGCCGTGCTCACCGGCCCTGCGGAGGCTGATGACCTTTCTCCCCACGCCGATATGGTGCTGCCGGATATCGGCCATCTGCCCATGTGGCTGAAGTCTGAGGTCGCCTGATTAGGGATATCTGCCCAGTCCCTGACGGTTTACCGCTCCATTAATCTCTCTGCGCTAAAGTTCTGGCGGGCCTGCGTGGTGGCAGGCCTGCTTTGAGACGGGTTTGAGGATCGCGCTCGAGGATCGCCCTCAAGGATCGCAATGGAAACCCCAAAGACAGGAGGATGGGCGGATGCACGGGCTGGTCGCCCGAACACTCCAGTGCTTCTTGCAGGACACTTATGGGCCCGACCTCTGGCGAGAGATCGCGACCCGCGCGCGGCTCGAACTGCCGGATTTCGAGGCGATGCTCGACTATGAGGCGCAGCTTGTCGGGCGCGTTTTGCAGGCCGCCGAAGCCGAACTCGGCAAATCGCGCAATGTCATGCTCGAGGATATCGGCACCTATCTCATCACCCATCCCAACAACGAGGGACTGCGCCGGCTGATGCGCTACGGCGGTGAGGATTTCATCGACTTCCTGCACTCGCTCGAGGAACTGCCGGGGCGCGCGCGACTCGCGGTGCCTGACCTCGATCTGCCGTTGCTGGAATTGCGCGATGTGGCTTCCCGGCAGTTCACACTTATCTGCCACTGCAGGCCGCCCGCGAGCACTGGTTTTTCCCATGTCATGGCTGGCGTGCTGCGGGCCATGGCAGATGATTACGGCGCGCTGGCCCTGCTTGAGTTGCGCGACGGAAGCGGAAGCTGTGAGCTGATCGACATCACGGTGATTGAGACCGCCTTTGCCGAGGGGCGCCGGTTCGATCTGGGCGCGCATGGGGCGGGGTGCCGCCGATGATGGAGCTGAGCCTGCCACAGACCACGCTCGATGCGCTCTGTCCCATGCACCTGCGTCTGGATGCGAGCGGCCGGATCGTCGCGCTGGGTCCGACCCTGCGCCGCGTGCTGCGCGGGGGTGCAGAGCGGGCGGGGGCAGACTTCGGCGGCCAGCACTTCACCAGTCTCCTCGAGATTTTCCGTCCGCGCCGGATCACCGACATCACCCAGCTTCATGCGGCGTCTGGCCGTAAACTGCATGTTCGCTTCACTGGTCGCGCCGAAGAGCGCCGTGGCGGTCTGCGCGGGCTTGCGCTGCCGGACACGGGCGGCGGGGCGGTGCTCAACCTCTCGTTCGGTATTGGCGTGGTCGAGGCGGTGCGCGATCACGCGCTGACCAGCAGCGACTTCGCCCCGACGGATCTGGCCATAGACATGCTCTATCTTGTCGAGGCGAAATCGGCCGCGATGGAGGCCTCGCGCACCCTCAATCGGCGTTTGCAAGGGGCGATGCTGGCCGCCGAGCAGCGCGCCTTCACCGATCCGCTGACCGGCTTGCGCAACCGCCGCGCGGTGACCCATGCGCTGGCCGAACTGCTGCGCCGTGATGCCGAATTCGCGCTGATGCATGTGGACCTCGATTTCTTCAAGCGGGTCAATGACACGCTGGGCCATGGGGCAGGGGACCGCGTGCTGCAGCAGGTGGCGCGGATCATGCTCGAGCTCACGCGGCGTGACGACACGGTGGCGCGGGTGGGCGGCGATGAGTTCATCATCATCCTCGTCGGGCTCACCGACGCCGAGCGGCTGTCGGAACTGGCCGAACATCTGATCCGGCGTCTGGAGGCGCCGGTGGCCTTGGGAGAAGAGCGCGCGCGGATCTCGGCCAGCATCGGCATCGCCGCCAATGGGGAGGCTGCGCGCTATCGCAGCGCCAGCGCGCTGCTCGAGGATTCCGACACAGCGCTTTACTCTGCGAAGCGCGCGGGCCGCGGACAACACGCGTTCTTTCGGCGCCCGCCCGAGGGTGTCACAAGCGGGCAGGGCAACGCTCTCAGGGCCGCGCCGGAGGGCGATCCCGGGTGCGAGAGCCCAGAGCCAAAGGGTCGCGGCGGGGCTGCCGCTAGGTGAAGTAAAAAAGACCAAGAAATTTTCTAGAAGGGGGTTGCGCCCCTCCGGCCTCTGGCGTAAATCCCGCGCCACGGTTGGGGCGTAGCCAAGTGGTAAGGCACCGGTTTTTGGTACCGCGCACCGTAGGTTCGAATCCTACCGCCCCAGCCAATGACATCCACAAATTCCATACCTTACAATGGGATAGCCGCTGATCAGGCGGCCAGCCTCCCGTCTCCACGACGCGGTGGTTCACAAACTGGTTCACATGGATCGGGGCGTGGATCGCGCAAACCAGGCAGGAAATGGGGGCTGCATCTCGTCCGCAGAAACGGGGTCTTCTACTTCCGCAGGCGCTGGTCGATAACCTTGCGTCAGGCGGGGGCGCCCGCGTTTCTGTCGGTTTCCCTGCGCACACAAATTCTCTCCGAAGCGGTCAAACGGTCTGCCGACCTGCTGTCCGCCATCGAGGCAGGAGAGAAAAGAGTGCTCGAACAAATTCAGAACGCGTCGGCAAACGACGTCCAGGTCAAGGCGATGCTGCGGGAGCTTGTGCGACGTGCCATCGCAGGGCTGGTCGCGCGGCAGGAAAGCGAAATGCCGATCGCCAATTCCGACACCTATCTTGATGGCATTGCCGCCGAGACACGCCAGATCGTCGCGGCGCAGCGCAATCGGGACTGGGCCATGGCGGAGCATTTTGCCGCGGGTGTCGCTGCAGAGAATGGGATCGAGGCATCCGCCTTGGTCACGCCGCAGATCGCGCGGCAGGTCCTCGCGCTCATGCGCCAACTCCATGACCTCTCGACAGAAGTTGAGCGGGACTTTTCAGACCCTCTTCATGTTGGACGTCACCTGATTCTCCGCCACGATCTGGCCGCCACGCCCGAAGCTTTCAACCCCCCGATGCGCGTCTCGGACGCCGTCGAGAAGGCATGCGATGAAGCCCCGCGCGACACCGAGAGCAAGATCCGCGTGATGGGTAAGCTTGCGATCGCCTTTTTCGGCGATATCCCGGTCGCCTCAATTTCACTCGAGCAATCCTTCACGTTCCTCCATGCCGTATGGATGTTGCCGAAAGGGTGGGGCAAAGGGCACGGCCGAAATGGACCCGATCAGGTCGGGCGCGATCTCTGCCCGCTCGAAGAGACTCGCCAGGCGGACGAGAAGGATGCTCATGTTCTGGCCGAGATCATGAGCCTCGAGCACCTTTCGGTGCCGGACAAGCGTCGCAGGCTGGTGCTCGAGCTCACGCCACGATTGACCGACGGATATCTCTTTGTGCACCGCGACATGCTTAACCGCATCTTTCGCGCGGCTCTCGGCAGGTCACGTGTCGGTCGCGACCTTGACGACGGCCATCGGGTCATCCCTTCGCACGCTCAACTCAAGCGGCGTCTCTACAAGTGGCACAAGGACCAGAAGACGGCCTGCGGCCTGCCAAAGCGGGTCTCGCGACCGAAGCGGCGCTTGTCCTGGTCTCTGGAGCATGTTGCTCAGCTTCTCGGCTCGCCAATCTATCTTGGGAGCAAGTCGAAGAAGCAGCGCTGGCGCAAAGCAACTGCGAGCGATCGGCATATTGTGCGCGACGCCATTTATTGGGTCCCGCTCATCATGTTGACCATGGGGGTGCGACCTGAGGAAATCCTTCAAGCGGCGGTGCGCGATGTCGTCCGGCGCGACGGCGTGCTCTGCATTTTCTTCGGTGAGGAAGAAGACATCATCCTGAAGACCGAACAGTCCCGACGCATCCTGCCGGTCCCGAAGATCTTGCTGAACCTTGGATTTCGTGAGTGGGTCGTTTCGAAACTGCAAGCGGGAGACACCTGGCTGTTCCCGGAAATTCAGCCGGACAAGAATCACGGCCGTCGCTCGCAGATTTTCGGCGACCGGTTTCGGACGCTGCTGAAGCACCTGAAATTGCTTTGCAACCGGGAAGACCTCTACGCGATGCGCCGAACCTTGTCCTCAAAGCTCATGCACGCTGGAACAGATACTGGCACCCGGCAGAAAATCCTGGGGCACCTCGAGGGCACCACGGTCGACAGGTACTACTCGGACCATGGCCTCCTGGAATTGCGCAAGATCCTCGATTCGGTCGACTACGGGTTCGTCGTGGGCCGTGATCGGCGGCATGCGTTCCCTGTCATCACAGGGACATCGACACTGCTGTTGCCGTCGCTGGATGTTGACGTTGCGTTGACAGATGCCGGCGACCTTGCTGCGCTCCAACTCCGAGATTCAGAGACGGATGAGGTGCTCTTCGAGGCTGCTGTTGCCGGTCGGAAGGCGCCGAGCGGTTACCCTTG
Source organism: Salipiger sp. CCB-MM3 (assembly GCF_001687105.1). Classification (NCBI taxonomy): domain Bacteria; kingdom Pseudomonadati; phylum Pseudomonadota; class Alphaproteobacteria; order Rhodobacterales; family Roseobacteraceae; genus Salipiger; species Salipiger sp. CCB-MM3. The sequence goes on along the minus strand of NZ_CP014596.1, from coordinate 305,238 downwards.
GAACGACTGCGCGCCGCTTCAAGCTGCCGAGATCGCAAAAAAGATTGTCACTCTGGCGCGGGACCACGCGATCACGTTCCCGGCCAGCGAAGAGGCCACGTCAGCGCTCGAGCACCTGCTGATCCTGGCAGAGGAGCCGCCCAGCCAGTTTCCCGAGGCCGTTTCCGGGCCGGTCGCTCCGACCGAGCATGCCGCCGTGGAAGCCGCGACAGATATCAATGTTGCGGCGGACATGTCACCGGACGCAGATCGAGGGACCCTGGCTGCGGGTGATATTGTTGTGTGCGCCTTCCCATCCTCGCGCCCCGGGACAGTGGCCCCCGCACCGAGGCCCTGCCTTGTTGTGAATGTCCGCACCCTGGCCGGACGGACTCATCTCGATCTGGCCTGGGGCGGTCCCCTGACCGCCGCGAGCCCGGCACCCTATGAGCTTGCGGTGTCGCAGCCCGCGGAACTCGCAACAGCCCGAGTGGACATTCCGACACGCTTCAATCTCCGGCGTCGCGTTCTTGTCTCCGAAGATTGCCACGCAGTCCTGCAAAAGCGCCTGGGGCGCATTCCTCCCGCGGCTGCCTTGCGCCTGCGCGACTGCCTGACTTTCGCCGGAGATGTCTCTCCCGTGCCTCTTGAGGAGGCACGGTCCCCCGCGAGACCGCTGACCATCGAGCGGCGCCGCAGCAAGTCTGTGCGCTCGCAATACGGGCGCTGAGGTCCGGCCTCCGGTCCCTGGCCAGGAGAGCTGAAAGTTTCCATGCGCGGATAGCGGCGCTCGGCAGCCCGTACCTGACGCAATCTCTTCATGCGTGACGGTTCCTGCTCGGACCAGGAAAGTGCTTCTTCGGGCAAGAAAATGTTTCCGCCGCTTCCTGGCGCGACCAATCTTCTGAGGGAAGGCCATCTCAGAAGCCGGGTTTGTCAAATCCGGTTTGACAAACAGAAGGACAAACATCGAATGACACGTACATCGGAACGCAAGAAGCAGGGTGGCCGCCCGCCGAGCTACACTCAGGAACAGGTCTACGGGGTCATCGCGCGCCTCATCGCGTGCGGGACGCCCAGCCGAGCAATCGATGCGTCCATGGTCAAGCAGGAGCTCTGCAGCGCCTTTGGCATCAGCCCAACGGTTCGGCCCGAAAGTCTGCAGAAGCAAGTCGACATCGTGCTATCTGACTACGAGAGCGACGAAGCCGATGCCCTGCTGAGATCGCTTCCTGAAATGGTCACGGCTTCACTCGACCATTTCATGCAAGGGGCGCGGGAGGCTTTCGCGCTCATGGTCGCGCGGCAGAATGCCAGATGTCAGGCTCAGGCAAACAACGCCTGCGAGGAGCTGCGGGCGGAGAAGCGGACGGCGCTCTGGCGCATTTCCGAGCTCGAAGCTGAAGTTCACCGCCTCGAGAAAAACAGACAGACACTCATCAGTGAAAGAGACCATCACCTTGCGGAGGCAGAAAAGCTTCGCGAGAAAATTCGTTCAGATGATGAAGAGCTCAATCGTCTCCGGGGAGCCAATGAGCTTGTCCAGCTCCTGGTCTCACAGCTACAGCAGACCGGGCATGAAGACATGCCACGCGCAGCAGAGTCTGCAAGTCTGCAAGACAGGTCCGCAGCCAAGAGGGCCTGAAACCGACCCGAGATACGCGTTCACCGGAACCAGCTCGTGATTTCATAGCGCTGCCAAGCGGAAAGCTCGGCGGCGCTTTTCTTTCTGTCTTTCCGGGGTACTCAATTGCTCCACCGCATTTGCCGTGCCGTGGCGGACATGGTGGGGTTGATATCCGCCCCCCACGTTCAAGCCTGCAGAAGTGCAATAGGCCACTGTACGCGCCTTCAAATCTTGGCGGTCACTTCGGAATTTTGAGGGAATCGCTTCCGAAAATGTCCGAACGACCAATATCCACTTCCATGGATATCTTTCACACATACGAGGCGCTGACCTCCCCGTTTCCGCCTCAGCACCTTCAACGTGCTGGCACGCCCTTCGCCATCGCAACAGCGCTTGCTCTTCTGAGCAAGACGGAAGGGGTACCACTTTTCGCCCTCAAGTTCGGGCCGATAGAATTGGACGCCCGATATCCGGCGGCCAATGTTCCTCTGCACGCGCGCAGTGTGTTCAAGATGGAACTCACTCGCTACCAAGGCTGGCGCCGCACGGTGTTCGACGCCTTCCTATTGGATACTGGGTGCCCGCCTGAACAGGACCCAATCTCGGCATTGATGCGCATTGCGCGTCTCGAAATACCAGGGAATTCCTACCAGCATCTTCGTACGCTCCGGCGAGTGCTGCCCGACAGAACGGGGCCGAATGATCTTGGCTATGGCCAGGCTCTGCGCATCGACAAGGAAATCGAGCCACCCCTGAGGATCAGCTTCCGCACCAGCCTTAGCGTCTTGGATCGTCTCCATGCGCTGCCGCTTGCGAGAAAATCTCGACATCTGCTGCCTGCGGAGCCAATTGGTCGCCTGCCTCCACCAAGCAGCCACCTCTACCACGCTCCTCTGCCGCCGCGTCTGGATAGGGTGTATCGAGATGCATCGACCACGCTCCGGGCCGCAATTCCTTTCACATATCGCATGGCTTGCCTGACCGAGACCCTTAGCCCCGCCGCAGACCCGACCCTGGAAGAGCTGGCCGACAAGTCGCGCCTGTTGTGGGAGGTCGATCCTGCCTTTTTTGGATTTCGCCGCCCGACAAAGACTGCATTGAAGTCATACATTCGAAATATCGGAAAGCATGCCTCGGTCGGCCACTCGGCGCCTCAACGGGCCGTTTCTCCGACGCAGTTTGCTTGGGCGAAGCTTCGCGCACAGCTGCGATCGAGTGGGAAAGAAGAGCTGGTCCAGAGGACCTTTGGAGTCTCGAGGTACGCAATCCCGGCCGGGCTTGCTCCCCACGATTTGACCGCGGACTGGTTCAGTAAAACAATGGACGGGCTCCAGGGCGACCATCTGAGAGCGTTCCGCAGCGGCGCTTTCGCGCTGGACAGCCTTTTCGAGGGAGACGTCGTTCCTGGCATTCTTCTTCCTCCAGGCCGAAGCGGTCTGGAGCGCGAAAGATGCGAGCCAAGGGCGTCATGAACTCCGGCGTCGGTCGTTTTCCGTGGGGCATAGAACAGCTCCTGGTTCTTCGGTTGGTGCTCTCTACTGTTTCCGAGCACGTCCAGTGATCTGCATTGATCGGGCTGGGGTATCCTGGACACGGCGCCGCCGCTCAGCGCACTCGGTCATCAAGTGCCAAGCTTTTCTGGCCGATATCGCAGGTAAAGAAGACGGGCATTTTCCGAGATTCATATGCGGCTCCGCGCACCGGCGGCGGTACCGTCTGTATCAATGCGCCCGTTTGCCATGATCTGGCGATGGGACGGTTTGCTCGTCAATGGCCGGCACGCCTTTATGCTGCATTTTCCGCGGTGTGCCTGTGATATTGGCTTCTGTCAGGGTCGGACTATCACGTCGATGCCACCGAACCCCGCAGCGGATGCAGGCATGGCGCGAGGTGGGCGTTCCCACAAGCTTTGGGAAAATAGCAGGGCGTCACCGGCAAACGGAGTTCGGCCAAGCAAGCCACGGAGACGAGCGATTTTACCATGTGCGGTCGCGGTGTGACGCAATTGGGCCGCGCCTAAGTGACGCCTTGAAAGAGGCCTTGCGGCGGGAATAGGTTGCGACAGGTTTTTCTTTTGCCGCGGCTCTACGAATGACTGTGGCGCATAAGGGGTTCTTCGATTTGTCTGCATTGGGTTGGGTCTCCTTCGGAAAGGCCGAGGCGGAAGCCGTCCAGACTCTCATCGGGGCATTGAGCGACAGCGAGGCTCGCGATGAGCTAGGCTTGGGTTCTATCCGTGACGGTTTCTCTGATCTGCTCTTCCCGGGCACGAGCACGGTGCAGACCCGTCTGCGCTATTTCCTCTTCCTGCCGCAGATCTTTCGGGAGCTTGACCTCAAGCGGGGTGATCGCAAGACGCGGCTGCGCGAGGGAGAGGCGGCGTTGATCACGCGCCTGCAGTCGCTGCCCGAGGCTGATACGTGGTTGCTGATCGGCTCGGAGGCAGGAGAGAAGCTGAAGCGAATGCCGAGTGCGGTCTATTGGGGCGGCTTGGGGCTCTGGGGCGTCCGCAGCCCGGCATTCGCTCGCGCCGGGATCGGTGAGGTGCTTGATCGAATGGCCGAGGGGGAGGCTTGCTGGGAGGAGTGCCCGAGCATCGCCGCGAGCGACTCGCGGGGATTTGCTCTCACGTGCGAAGAGGCGGATTGGATTTCGGACCGCTGTTCTTCTATCCGTCACGGCGGGACGCTGTTGGGCTATCTCATGGCCCGTGCCGGGAAGCTGAAGGAACATCGGGACCTGGGGTCGCTGGCAGAGATCGACCTGCCACCGTCGATGCAGCAAGTCCTCAATCATGCACTGGCGTTTGCGGAAACGATGCATGGCGCGGCGCTTCTTTACAACCTGATGCTGGCCGAGCATTTCAGCCATGATGCACAGGAGGTCCATGCGAATGAACTCCGGAAATGGCGACAACGAGAGCAGTTTGGTCTGCCGACCTCGGCCCGCGATCTGATTGCGCCGCTTCTCAAGCAGGGACCGTTGGTGGGCTTTAATCCGAAGCAGCCAACTCTGCGCTTCATCGATGACTGGATCGGGGTGATGGGCGAGCCTGAAGGCCCCGCTGCCCGGGCGCTGATCACCCGGCGTGAGATCGAAACCAAAGGCAGCCGTGCCCGGTTGCGTTTCGTCCCGCAGGACTATCGCTGGAATGGAAGTTCAGGGGCGGGACAAATTCAGTATCGCTGGGGTGTCGTGCGCCGCTATCTCGATGACATGGCGGCAGCGGCGTGAAAGCAGATACGGTATTCGCCCCCGCACAACGGGTCGATTTTGGCGAGGCGCTGCTGCCCCCCGAGGGATACCGCCTTGAGGCCGCGCTCGGCACGACCTTCTCGATGGATTTCCTTACCGCACTGACGGTGCCGGTGTCGCTCGCTCTTCGCGGCGGTGTGCAGCGCGAGGAGCTGTTGGCAAGCCCCTTAGCCGCGCTTGCCGCCATGCGCCGCCTCGAGGATCGGGTGACGGTTTGTGTCGAGGCCGGGAATATCCATCCTCCCGCTGGAAAACGCACGGCGCTGGTCAGCCTGCTCGAGGGGCTCGTCAGGGAGGTCAGTCCCCCCAAGGGCGCGAGTTTCCATCCCAAGTTATGGCTCCTGCGCTTTGCGCCCGAAGACGGTGGGCCGATGCGG